>CABZJN010000040.1 GCA_902526085.1 uncultured Pelagibacteraceae bacterium | reverse complement strand
GAATTTCCAATATTTTTATTTTTTTTAAAATTAAGTTTATCATCAATTCTGGTTGAAATTCGGAACCAACTACTTTTAAATGACTTTTGATTTTCTGGTAAGCTTCTCTTGATATAACTTTATATGTGCATCCCACATCAGAAAGGGTTGGACCTAAAAACATATATTCTAAAATCTTAGCAACAACTATATTTCCTAATCTTAGAGAAAATTGCATTTTAGCACTTTTATGGATAAGTGATTTTGTTGTTCTTGTCCCAAAAATACAATCAAAGTCCTCAATATAAGCTAAAAATTTATAAATATCTTTTGCACTGAAAGTAGAATCTGGCTCACATAAAACAATATAATCTCCAGAAGATGCTTCCATACCTTTTCTTAAAGCAGCGCCATAACCTTGTATTTTTTCACAAATGTACTTTGCTTCAGTCTTTTCAATTTCAGTTTTAGTATGATCTGTTGAATTATTATCTACAACTATTATTTCATCAAAAATATTGGTTTCTAAAAAAGACTCAATATTTTTTTTAATATGTGTCTCTTCGTTATAGGCAGGTAATATGAGTGAAAATGATTTATTTTTAAACATTCTACTTTTTTATAAGATATAACAATCTTTGAGAAAAAATTAACAACCATAGAGGCATTAAAATCATAATATATCTCCTTGTTTGTTCTTAAGTTCATTTTTAAAATGATATTGATCTCAAAATATTTTTTCTAAAATACCAATTGATCCAGATGTCTCAAGAAACATCAAAATTTTATTTGTTTTTCTCACATAAATCAAATCCCTAATTCTTTCAACAATTGGTATAATTTCATATTCTTCAATTTTATAATCGTTATCTAACACAAATTTATGGATAGAAAGATCGTTTTCTTCCAAATCCCAACCCATAGATCCAACATAAATTACTTTTTTATTTGGTAAATTTTCAAATTTCTCAGTTTTGATAATTTGAGTAATGCCTATTGATGGAGTAAAATATTTCAATGGTTCAACAAAACCAAATTCAGAGTGTGATTTATGTAACGGCGCTCTTTTATAAAATTCTTCTGTAAGCCATTTGTTTGGATAAGAATAATGCTCTCCATAAGAAGAGACAGCCCATCCAAAATTTTTCGGATCTTTATGACCGGGTTTAAAATCAAGATTTATCTCATCACCCCCTTTTGGTCCATGATCAGTAGAATATATAACATCATCAAACTCGTCATAAAATAAACCTTGTGAATTTCTGTGCCCTAAAGACAATATCTTTGCCTTCTTGTTTTTTTTGTCTATAGATAATATTTTACCCATCATATTATCCAGTTTCTGAGGATTATCATTTTTTTGGACTTCATAAGATTCCCAACCACCGACAGTTAACAATATTTTATTTTCCCTGAATTTTGATAAATTTCCTCCTGTGCCAATCATTTGACCTCCATAAGGCTGACACTTATCTATTTCAAAAAATTCATTGAACTTTAAGCTCTTTAAATCTAGATCAGAATATAAAACTGCAAGCTTTACACATTTTTTACTCAATAATTTTATATAAGAAACATAAATTTTATTATCATCTATCAAAATATTTTTAACAACTGTTTTCCTACCATCAGTCCATTTATCCATCACTAGTTGATTAAAATTTGTGTCAATTTTTTTTAAGATAATATTTTTTTTGTTTAGATCATTTATATTAATATACATTAATGTTCCAGTTCCAGTCATAAGAACAAGTATATCTTTATCAAGTGCAAAATAACTTCTAGGTCCCATCTCTCTTAAGAGTGGGTTAGTATATTTAGTAAGCTTATATCTGTTATTATTAATCGTTTCTTCAGACTCCAACGCAAAGTCAAATGTTTTGATAGAATCTAAAATATCAAAAATTTTAATATTTTTATCTTCAATTTTGCTTTTAAGAATTTTATTATTGTCAAAGACAAAAATTACATTTTTGATATTTTTATTAAATTTTTTTAAAAAATCTCTTGTGCTTTGAGGAATGAAGCTTTTTACTTTA
>CABZJN010000039.1 GCA_902526085.1 uncultured Pelagibacteraceae bacterium | reverse complement strand
AGGAGTTAATTTATTTATTAAATCTTCCATAAAAGTTTCGAATAAAAATCTTGGGATATCAATTTCTTGTGATGGAGTATGCCTTACTTTAATTTCTTACAAAAATAAGACGTTAGAATTTTATCTATCAAATGAAACATTAGCTAAATCAAAATTTAGAAATATTAAAATTGGAGATGAAATTAATTTAGAAAAACCTTTAAAATTTGGAGATAATATTTCAGGACATATCTGCCAAGGTCATGTTGATACAGTTTGTTCTGTAAAAAGTATTAAGAAAGTTGATAAATCAAATATTTTTGAATTTAAAATAACAAAATCATTTAAGAAACAATTAGTAGAAAAAGCCTCTATATTAATAAATGGAGTATCGCTAACAATATCCAAAATAAAAATGAATTCTTTTGAAATATGGATTATTCCTCACACATTAAAACTAACTAATTTAATTAAATTAAAAAAAAATGATTTGGTTAATGTCGAGATTGACATTATGTCAAAATATGTAAAAAAATTTATCAATGAAAAAAAGTAATTTTAGCTCAATAGAAAGTATAATTAAGACAGTTAAGAAGAATGGAATGTATATTCTTGTTGATGATGAAAGTAAACATGAAGAAATGGAAAACGAAGGTGATTTAGTAATTTCCACATCAGCTGTTAATCCTAAACATATTAATTTTATGGCAAAACATGCAAGAGGTTTAATTTGTTTAGCAATGGATAATGTGCAGTCAAAAAAAATTGGATTAACTTTAGCTTCACCAATAAATCAATCCAGAAGCAAGACAGCTTTCACTTACTCTATTGAAGCTAAAAAAGGTGTTACAACAGGTATATCAGCCTATGATCGTGCTAGAACTATTAAAGCTGCATCAAATAAAAATGCAAAAAAGAATGATATCGTATCCCCAGGACATGTTTTTCCGGTTATAGCAAGAGATGGAGGTGTACTTGTTAGAGCAGGGCACACTGAAGCTTCAGTTGATATATCAAAACTTGCAAAAAAAAATAATTCAGCTGTTATTTGCGAAATTATGGCAGATGATGGAAAAATGGCAACAGGTAAAACTTTATTTAATTTTGCTAAAAAGCATAAACTGAAAATAGGTAAGATTGAAGATTTAATTGCTTATAGACTGAAAAGAGAAAAACTTGTTAAATTAAAAAAAACTTCTTCAATAATCGTTCAAAAACAAAAATTTAAAATAAAAGTGTTTGAAAATATACTTGATGGGTCAGAAAATTTTGCACTTATAAAGGGAACTTTAAAGAAAGGAATTGTTCCTAGATTAAGAGTAATATCATCTAATGTAGTTCAAAATTATTTAATTAGTCAAAAATTGCCGAATTCGTTTGATAAAACAATCTCATATTTCAAAAAATATAATAATTGTGTTCTTGTATTCATAAGAGACCCTAATTTAAAATCAGTAACTCAAACACTTAAACAGTATAAAAGTAAAACTTTTTATAAAAAAGGTCATGACAAACTGATTAGAAACTATGGTATAGGGGCTCAAATTATAAAATCTTTAAACATTAAAAATATGATACTTGTTACTAGATCTAAAAAAAAAGTGATAGGTTTAGATGGTTACGGAATAAAAATTAAAAAACAGGAAATATTAAGGTGAAAAAAAAAATTTTAATTGTTGTTGCAAATTATTATAAAAATTTTGCTAAGTCTTTATTAAACAGTGCAAAAAATAAAATTAAAAATAAATGCAGTATAAAGGTGATTAACGTACCTGGTGCATTTGAAATACCTGTTACAATATCAAAAAATATAAATAAATTTAATGGATTCATTGCCTTGGGATGTGTGATTAAAGGTCAAACTCCTCATTTTGATTTTATATCAAAAGCAACTACTGATGCATTGATGACATTATCAATAACATCTAAGAAACCAATAGGTAACGGCGTAATTACATGCTTAAACAAAAAACAAGCATCTGCACGCGGCAAGAAAGGTTCTGAGGCTGCAGAAGCAGTTTTATCTGTTTTATCTCAATAAATTATGCCGAATCAATTTTCACCACAAAGAAATCCTAGAGTAATAATTATACAAAAACTTTATGGGAAACTTTTTAATAATGAGGAAAATATAATCTTTCCTAAACATAGATTTAAAAAATTTATAAAAGATATAGTGAATGGAACTATTGAGAGAGAAGAATTAATTAATACAGAAATTAATAATCACTTGGAACAAGATTTAGAAATTAAGAATATGGACAAAGTTTTTCAAGTTA
>CABZJN010000038.1 GCA_902526085.1 uncultured Pelagibacteraceae bacterium | reverse complement strand
GTCCTCTTAAACTATCTATGGCTGCAGGGTTTTGTTCATAATAATCTTTAACAATCTTCTCTTGACCTGGCATCATTCTAAATTGTTTTTGCATTTCCAAATTAATTTCTTCCTGGGACACATTAATTTTATTTTCCTCACCAAAAGCATTTAAGATTAATCCAGTTTTAATTCTTTTTTTAGCTTGTTCCTCAAATGATTTTTGATTCTTTTTAACTTCGTCTTCCTTCATTCCTTGAGATAATATTTTAACTTCCTGTGCAATTAAATTACCAGGTAATTGGTCTAATTTTTCTTTCTCTATTTGCTCAAGAATACTTTTCTTTGTAATCATGGCTAATGAATTTTTATATTCATCATTAATTTGTTTTGAGATAAGTTCTTTTAAATTTGCTAAATCTTTTGCGCCCATATTTTTAGCAAAATCATCATTAATTTTGACTTCTTCTGGGATTCTTACTGCTGTAACCTTACATTCAAACACAGCGCTTTTATTAATAAGTTCTTTTTCAGGAAAATTTTCAGGCAAATTTACTACTACATTTTTTGTATCACCTGATTTAACTCCTTCTAATTGTTTATCAAAACCTTTTATAAATAAATCTTTTCCCAGAACTAATTGAGTATTTTTGCCCTCGTTACCTTTAAATTCTTTACCGTCAACAGTTCCTTTATAATCAAATATTACAAGATCATTTATTTTTGAGCTATAATTTGCTTCTGCATCTTTAAAATTGTTTTGATTTTTCGCTATTTCACTAATTCTTTTATCTGTTTCTTTTGAGTCAATTTTTACAACATACTCATCTACTTTAATTGAACTTAGTCCTTTAGTAGAAACTTCGGGTAGTTCAGTGACTGAAATAATATATTCTAAATCTTTACCTTCACCAAAAGACTTTAAATCTATTTTAGGTTGTCCAGCAGGTTTGATTTTATTTTCCTCTAAAGCTTTTGTTGTTGTATCTTTTAGCAATTTATCAATTACTTCACCGTAAACAGCTTTGCCAAATTGTCTTTTTAATATTTCGGTAGGTACCTTACCAGGTCTGAAACCTTTTATTACCACGTCTTTTCTTATTTCTTCATATTTCTCATCCATAAAGCCTGAGATTGTTTTTTTATCTATAAATACTTTAAGATCTTTTTCTAAACCTTTTTTATTTTCTATTGTTACTTTCATAATCTATTTATGGTAGGCGAGAAAGGACTCGAACCTTCACAGCTTGCACTATTGGTTCCTAAGACCAACGCGTCTACCAATTCCGCCACTCGCCCAAATTTATGCTGTTTTATATAGTATTGATCTAATTTGTCCAATCAGAATAATAGTGTAAAAGGATATAAATATATAAAAAATGATAGTTTCACCTTGTATAAGTATTTGCAAAATGGATCCTGTTACAGGATATTGTTATGGATGCGGAAGAAATAATGATGAAAAGAAGATTTGGAAAGACCAGAACACCAAAGATGACTGGAAAAAACAAAATTTAGAAGATATTCAGAAAAGAATGAAAGGATGGCAGCTGGAAAGTTTTAAAGAATCTTATGAACATAAAAAAAATAATGGCATGTCGCTATTTAAAAAGAAGCAACTAAATGACTCAGACTAGATTAGTAGTAATAATTTACATAATTGGAATTCTGATTGGAGCATTTTTTTTTGATTTGTGGGGTGCTGAAACGAGTGCTATAAAAAGTTTGGCAGCAATGTTTTGGACAGCATTATTGCTTATAGCTATTGTATTTGCTGATAAAAAAAATAATAATTAATCTTTTTGTATTAGTTCACTTATGAATAAATCTCCATTGCCATCTTCTACCGCTTTTTTATAAAAAGATTTTTTTAAATCAGCTAATTTTTCTGCATTACCTAAATCTTTTAGCATTTCATGGATATAAGTAAGATCCTTTAAAGTGTTGGAGGTTGAAAATTTAAATCCACTATAATCATCTTTAAGCACATTATCAAAAATTCTATTTAAAGCTGTTGAGTTTCCAGATCCTAATTTTGCAACAGCAAAAAGTTTTTCTAAATCAATGTCTAATTTTTTTGCACTCTTTATGAATTCTATAACATTTGTTGCAGTACCGAGAGACAAAAAATTATTTAGTAGCTTTGACTTTGCTCCCTTGCCTACCTCACCAAAATGGAAATAATCTTTACAAAATGTTTTTAAATAGACTTCAGCTTTTTTAAAATTTTCCTCCGATGCTCCAACAATACCTCCACAAACACCTTCTTCTGCTTGAACGGGACCGCCCATAACAGGGCATTCAATATAGTTAATTTTTTGTTTTGAAAAAATCTGTTCCATTTGAATAGATCCATTTTGGTTATGTGTTGTAACATCAATAATTAATGTATTATCTTTTAGTAGAGTTGAGACTTTTTCAGCAATACTTAAAGCGATAGGTGTATTAGTCACACAAAGAAATAATGCATCTAAATTCTTTTCACAAAGTTCATTGTAAGATTTTACCTCAATAGCGCCATCACTTACAATCTTATCTATCGGTGCCCTTTTTTTGTTTGCAATAACAAATAATTTATTTCCTTTTTTTAAAATATTTTTGGCTATCCCATAACCCATATAGCCAACACCAATAAAACCTACATTCATAATCTAAAATAATTATAGTATAAGACAAAGAGATAAAAAATTAATATTTATGACTAATG
>CABZJN010000037.1 GCA_902526085.1 uncultured Pelagibacteraceae bacterium | reverse complement strand
ACAACTTCTTGGGAAAGGAGACATGCTTTATATGACTTCCGCAAATAGAATGACCAGAATTCATGCACCATTTGTATCAGAGGGTGAAATTGAGAAAATAAATAATTTTTTAAGAAATCAAGCTGAGCCTGATTACGTAGATGAAATTCTTAATTTTGTTGATGAAAAGGAGTATAATACTGATTCGAAAGATAATGAAAACTTAGATGAACTATACAGTACAGCCCTCGAAATTGTAAAATCTGAAAGAAAGGCATCAACATCTTTTCTACAAAGAAAACTCCAAATTGGTTATAATAGAGCAGCTAGAATAGTTGATCAAATGGAAGCAAACGGGGAAGTAAGTCAAGCTAATCGTGTAGGAAAAAGGGAAGTTCTCAAATGAAAAAATACTTAATTTTTTTTTTTGTATTATTTTTTAATTTAAACGCACATAGTTCTATAAATCAAGAAATTATAGGTCATTTAGAGAAAATAAACTCTTTAGAGTTTAAATTCATACAAAAAATAGACAATAATAATATTGAAAAAGGTGAATGTATTATTTTATATCCAAAAAAAATTCTTTGTAAGTATTATGATATTTATAATAAAATCTTAGTTTCAAATGGTAAATCTTTAGTTATTAATTCAGATAAAATCAAAAATTATTATAGATATCCTTTAGATAAAACCCCTTTAAATTTTATTCTTGATAAAAAATTTTTAATTTCAAAAATGAACGAAGTAGAAAATGATAAAAATTATCCTTTTTATTATGTATTTAATTTTGAACATGAAAATAACTTAATAAAGGTTTTTTTTGATAAAGGAACTTTTGATTTGATCGGTTGGGAGACAAGGGATATATACCAAAATTTAATACAGACTTTTTTAAGTGATATTAATATTAATATTAGTGTTGAAGAAAAAATATTTTATTTACAAAAGTATATTAATTAACCTCAACACTTATTTTTTCAGATTTGAATACTTGCATTCCTCTGGCTAAATAATTTTTAATTGCATTTTCATGATCCAGTGAACAGGTATGGAGCCAAACTCTTGATATTCCTTCCTCGAATAATTTATGAATTGCTTGAGTAAGAAGATAGCCTCCACATTTTTTCCCAAAATATTCCTCTAAAATTCCAAAATATGCGATTTCAGAATGATTATGATTTAGATCACGGATAGTTTCATAATATCCCGCTAGGTTATTATTATCCTTTAAAACATGGGTTTTTATTCTTGGATTTTCAACATACTCAATCCATTTTTTGTCTCCCCAGGCTAATCTATCTATCCATCTATGCTTTCTTCCAATTTGCTTATAGAAAAATTTATTTATATGGAAATCTGGTGGGTCTACTTCACTGATTTTGAAGTTAGAACCTGGACTTTTTGAACTGTTTAAATCTCTTATTGAATTTATTTCTAAGAAACTTCTGTCTACGTTTATTTTCACGAGACCATTTTACCTATTTTCTCTCCACCAAACAAATGAAAATGTAGATGTGGAACTTCTTGTCCTCCGTCTTCACTTATATTCGCTAGAGCTCTATAACCTTTTCCTGTATCAACAGATATATTTAATTTCTTTGCAACGATATTTATCCCTTTAAGGAGTCCAACCATTTCCTCAGGAGAAGCATTTTTACTAAAATCATCCAAGTCAACATATTTTCCTTTTGGAATTACTAAAGCATGGATTTTTTTTTGAGGATTTATATCATGAAAAGATAAGATAAATTCATCCTCGTAAATTTTATTACAAGGTATCTCATTTCTTAATATTTTTGCGAATATATTATTATCGTCGTAAATCATTATTACATTTTTTCTAGAACTGATTTTACTGTATCACCCATAACAGATGGGTTTTTAGAAATTGTAATTCCACATTCTTTAAGAATTTTTACTTTTTCAATTGCACTTTCACCATAAGCAGAAACTATTGCACCTGCATGACCCATCACTCTTCCTTTTGGGGCAGTTAATCCAGCTATATAGGCTATAACTGGTTTCTTCATATTTTCTTTTGCGAATTCACCAGCAGCAACTTCTTGGGGACCACCAATTTCGCCAATCATTAATATTGCATCAGTCTCATCATCTGTTTCAAATTTTTCTATAATATCTCTAAATGAGCTACCATTTATTGGATCTCCTCCAATTCCTACACTTGTTGAAACACCAATATTCAAGTTTTTTAGTTGTTGAGCAGCTTCGTAACCTAATGTACCTGATCTGCTAATAATTCCAACTCTTCCCTCTTTGTAAATATGACCTGGCATTATACCTAACATTGATTTTCCAGGACTAATAATTCCAGCGCAGTTCGGTCCAACTAATGTCATTTTAGAACTTTTAGTATATCTTCTCATATACCTTTTTATTCTAATCATGTCGTGAGAAGGTATTCCATCAACTATAGCTACACATATTTTTATTCCGGCATCTGCTGCTTCCATCGCAGAGTCGGCTGCAAAAGCTGGAGGTACAAATAAAATTGAGGCGTCAGCTCCTGTTTCATTAACAGCATCTTTAACTGTATTAAATACCGGTAAATCTAGATGCTTAGAGCCTCCTTTTCCAGGTGTTACTCCACCTACAACGTTTGAGCCGTATTTTATCATCTCATCTGCATGAAAAGAGCCCATTTTACCTGTAAAACCTTGAATAATTATCTTACTATTTTTATCAACTAATACAGTCATGATTTATTTATTTAGTGCTGCAACTGCTTTATTAGCTGCATCCTCTAAAGTATTTGCCTCTATA
>CABZJN010000036.1 GCA_902526085.1 uncultured Pelagibacteraceae bacterium | reverse complement strand
TGGGTATGGCAATGACTGCTAATAAGCATAAAAATATAAGGGCGGCATTATGTTATTCGGTAAAAAACGCTAAATTATCTAGATTGCATAATGATGCAAATGTTATTACATTAGGAGAAAGGTTGATTAGTAAAAATTTAGCATTTAAATGTATAAATACATTCTTAAATACTAAATTTGAGGGTGGAAGACACTTAAAAAGAGTTAAAAAAATATAAAAATTATGTCGAGTGAAACAAAATATTTAAATCGTGAGTACAAAGACTTTTTTGAAAAAAGTTTATTAGATAGTGATCCAGAAATTTATAAAGCTATTAACGACGAGTTGGTTAGACAACAAAATCATATCGAACTAATTGCATCTGAAAATATTGTATCTCAAGCAGTTCTAGAAGCTCAAGGATCAGTCTTAACAAATAAGTATGCTGAGGGCTATCCAGGTAAAAGATACTATAATGGTTGTGAACATGTCGATGTAGCTGAACAATTAGCTATAGATAGGCTTAAAGAATTATTTAATTGTAAATTTGCTAACGCTCAACCTCACTCAGGGGCTCAGGCAAACGGTGCTGTGTTTTTAGCTTTGTTAAAACCTGGCGATACTTTTATGGGAATGAGTTTGAATTCAGGAGGACATATAACTCATGGTTTAAAAATTTCAATGTCAGGAAAATGGTTTAATGCAATTGGATATGAAGTTGATAAAGAATCTGAACTTATTGATTATGATAATGTTGAAAAACTTGCGCTTGAGCACAAACCTAAACTTATAATTGCAGGTGGTAGTGCTTATTCAAGGGTAATTGATTTTAAAAGATTTAGAGAAATAGCTGATAAAGTTGGAGCATATCTAATGGTAGATATGGCTCATTTTTCAGGTTTGGTTGCTGGTAAGGGATATCCAAATCCATGTGACTATGCTCATGTAGTTACATCAACTACTCATAAAGTTTTTAGAAGTGCAAGAGGTGGAATAATATTAACTAACCACGAAGACTTATCTAAAAAATTTAATACTGCAGTTTTCCCTGGATACCAAGGAGGACCATTAATGCACATCATTGCTGCAAAAGCTGTTGGATTTAAAGAAGCACTAAAACCTGAATTTAAAGATTATATAAAAACTGTTTTAGCAAATGCAAAAATTTTAGCTGAAACGTTAAAAAATAATGGTTTTAAAATTTATTCAGGTGGGACAGATACACATTTGATGTTAGTTGACTTAAGACCTTTTAATGTAAAAGGTAACGTTGCAGCAGAAAGCCTTTCTAGAGCAAACATCACATGTAATAAAAATGGTATTCCATTTGACAGTGAAAGCCCAATGATAACTTCTGGAATAAGACTTGGATCGCAGGCTGCCACAACAAGAGGATTTGGGTTAAAAGAATTTCAAATTGTAGGTGATTTAATAACAAAAACTATAAAAGGGTTGTCTGAAAACCCTGAAGATAACTCTAAAACTGAAGATGAAGTAAGAAAAGAAGTTGTTAGCCTATGTTCAAGTTTTCCTATATATAAGCACTTAGGTTAGCTTAAGCTTATGATATGATATGTCCTATATGTAAAAAAGGCGACACATCTGTTGTCGACTCAAGACCCACAGAAGATGGTACGACAATTAGAAGAAGAAGGCTTTGTACATGTGGACAAAGATTTACTACTTTTGAAAGAGTTCAATTTAGAGAACTTACAGTAATTAAAAAAAATGGAAGAAAATCGTCTTTTGATAGAGAAAAACTTTCAAAATCTATTTATGTTGCTTTAAAGAAAAGACCAATTGATACTGAAACAACCGAAAAATTTATTTCAAAAATAAGTAGAGCACTAGAAGAATTAGGTCAAAGTGAGATATTATCAAATACAATTGGTACAATGGTTATGGAAGGACTTAAAGAACTTGACCCTGTAGCGTATGTTCGATTTGCATCAGTCTATAGAAACTTCAGAGAAGAAAAAGACTTTGTTCAATTTGTGGATAGAATTGATGTCTTTAAAAAAAGATAATAATAAATCATCAGATAAAAAAATCATGAACTTTGCTATAAACTTAGCAGAGAATAAAAAGTATTTAACAGGGACTAATCCGTCTGTTGGTTGTGTAATTGTTAAAAATAATAAAATTTTATCTTTTGCAACAACCAATAATGGTGGAAGACCTCATGCAGAGAGCATTGCCTTAAATAAAAATAGATATAATAAAGGGAGTTCACTTTACTCAACACTTGAACCATGTTCACATCACGGGGTAACACCTCCTTGTACAAATGCAATAATTAAAAATAAAGTTAAGAGAGTTTATTACGCAATTGAGGACAAAGATTTAAGAAGCTTTAATAAAACTAAAAAAATTTTAAATTCAAAAAAAATAGTTGCAATATCAGGACTTCAAAAACGAAATGTTAAGAAACTTTATAATGAATATAATTATATAAGATCTTACAAAGCTCCTTATATAATTGGTAAAATTGCAAGTTCATCAAATTTTAATATTTTAAGAAACAATTCTCCAATAACAAACGAACATTCTAGAAATGTTTCACATATTTTAAGATTTCAAAATCATGCAATATTAACTTCTTATAAAACAATTAATACAGACAACCCTAAACTTAATTGTAGATTAAATGGATTAGAAAAATTTTCACCTACTGTAGTTGTAATCGATAAGAATTTAAAAATAAAAATTAATTCTTATGTAATAAATAATTCAAAAAAAAGTAAATTAATTATATTTCACTGCTCTAAAAATATTTCAAAAATTAGATTATTAAAAAGTAGAGGTGTTAAGCTGATTTATCAAAATGTAAAAAACAGCCAGAATTTTAATCTTAGAAATGTTAGTCAAAAACTTTATACATTAGGACTACATAGATTATTAGTTGAGACAGGCAAAGATTTAATGACTAATTTTCTTAA
>CABZJN010000035.1 GCA_902526085.1 uncultured Pelagibacteraceae bacterium | reverse complement strand
TTAAAAGATGGAGATTTAAAAATTGAATTATTTCCAGACGTAGCGCCAAATCATGTTAAAAGAATAACCGAACTAGCTAATAGTGGAAAGTATGATGGAGTTGTTTTTCATAGAGTAATCGATGGTTTTATGGCTCAAACAGGAGATGTTCAATTTGGAAATTCGTTGTCTGAGAGTTTTAACCTAAGTAGAGCTGGCATGGGTGGCTCTGACTTGCCTAATCTAAAAGAAGAATTTAATGATCTACCACACCAAAGAGGAACATTATCAATGGCAAGATCTTCAGATCCGAATAGTGCCAACAGTCAGTTCTTTATATGTTTTGGACCTACACCACATCTTGATAGACAATATACTGTGTTTGGAAAAGTTATAGAGGGTATGGAGTTTGTTGATATGATAACAAAAGGAGACGGACCAAATGGCTCTGTTTCTAATCCAGATAAAATAATTAGTTTTAAGTCTGAGTAAAATAAATGGATGGAAGACATAAAAAAGAATTTTTCTTTTAGCGTTAAACATCAAAATAAAAATTATCGTGTTGGGTTAATTCAAACACATCGTGGAGTAATTAACACTCCCGCTTTTATGCCAGTGGGTACACAAGCCACCGTTAAAGGTGTTTTTATTGATGACATCATTAAAACAGGAAGTGAGATAATTCTCTCAAATACATACCACTTAATGATAAGACCTGGCACTGAAAGGATTCAAGCTGTTGGTGGACTTCATAAATTTATGAATTGTAAACTTCCTATTTTAACTGATTCTGGTGGTTATCAGGTGATGTCATTATCTAAATTTAATAAAATTGATAGAGATAAAGGAGCAATTTTCCAATCACATATAGATGGAAAAACTTTTATTTTAAGTCCGGAGGAAAGTATTAAAATTCAAAAAAAACTTAATTCAGACATTGTTATGGTGATGGATGAGTGTCCAAAAAATACTAATGATTACAATGTAATTAAAACCTCTATGGAATTATCTACAGAGTGGGCCAAAAGGTCTAAAGCAGAATTTGGAAAAAATACTCACAAAGCTTTATTTGGTATTGTTCAAGGAGGTTTATTTAATGATTTAAGAATTAAGTCACTTAATAAATTAATTGAAATAGGATTTGATGGTTACGCAATAGGTGGTTTAGCTGTTGGAGAAACTCAAAAAGAAATGTTTGACGTTTTAGATGGTATCAAAGATAACTTGCCAATTGATAGACCACGATATTTAATGGGTGTAGGAACTCCATCTGATATACTAGGTGCAGTTAAGAGGGGAATTGATATGTTTGACTGTGTCCTTCCAACTAGATCAGGAAGAACTGGACTAGCTTTTACCTGGAATGGCAGAATTCAAATAAGAAACTCTGAAAATAAGGTAGATAATACACCCCTAGATAGTAGTGTTGCTAAATTCGACTTAAACAAATACTCTAAAAATTATTTAAACCACCTCTATAATACTAATGAGATGTTGTCATCAATGATTTTAACATTAAATAATATAAATTTTTATCAAGAACTTATGTATGAAATCAGAAAAAATATTAAAATGGGAACTTTTGATCAGTTTCATGACAAGTATATTAATATTTTGTAAATTTTTACCATTGCCAAATATAAAAAAATCAATATAAGAATTTCCTTGTTGGGCCCTTAGCTCAGTTGGTAGAGCAATTCCCTTTTAAGGAATGGGTCGATGGTTCGAGTCCATCAGGGCTCACCAATACATCATACAATAGGTGGATACTTTAAAATAATTTCATTCATCCAATTATTAATTTGGTCAATTCTTCTGTCATTTGATGGATGTGTACTCATAAACTCAGGTGGTTCTTTCCCTTTATTCGCTTTCTTCATTCTTTCCCATATTTTAGTAGTTTCTCTAATATCGTAACCAGATAAAGACGAAAAAATTAATCCTAAATAATCAGCTTCGCTCTCTTGTTTTCTTGTAAAAGGGTTCATTATTCCAATTTGGGACAACAAGCCAACTGTATTCATACCTGTTGTTCTATTAACTTGAGATAACTTTCCACCAGTGGCAATATCTATTATTCCAGTTGTTGTATTTAATAATACTGTTCTGCTTGCTCTTTCAACAGAATGTTTTGCAACAGCGTGAGCAATTTCATGACCCATTACTGCTGCTAAACCATCTTCGTTTTTAGTAATGTCTAACATACCAGTGTAAACAGCAATTTTCCCACCTGGCATACACCACGCATTTTTAACTTTTTTATTATCTATTAAAATATACTCCCATGAAAAGTTCACAGTTGGGTCATCCATATTATTCTTATAAAAATACTCAGATATCGATGTTTCTATTTTTGATCCAATTTTAATAATTTTATCTAAATTCTCTTTATCATCACTTAATTTAGCTTGTTTTTTTACTTTTTCATATAATTGAGCTGCTTGTGCATTTAATTTTGACTCTGGAATTAATTTTAATTGTCTTCTATCTGTGATTGGAGCAGTGGTACATGCGTGCAAACCAGCAGAAAGACAGCCACAACCCATTAAATATATAAAATTTCTTCTATTCACTTTTCTTTATATTTATATTACATGTAATTTATTATCAATTAAAGTTATGTCAAAACTAAGAAGAAAAAGAATTTCATTTATAGCAAGACTAAGAAACTATTTTATAACAGGAATTGTTGTTTTAGTTCCCATTGGAATTACATTATATCTCACAACATTTTTTATATCAATTTCGTCAAAATTAATCCCACAAGGAATAAATCCTAATAGTTATTTACCTTTCGCAATACCGGGTTTAGAAATCTTACTTTCGGTAATTTTTATTACTCTTGTAGGAGGCTTGTCACTCTCTTTTATTGGTAAAAAGTTTTTACAGTTGTTCAATGATTTATTGAAAAAAATTCCAATTTTAAGAACCATATATTCTGCTATTGGACAAATGACTGAGACATTTGCTCCCAAAAAGGGATCAAAAAAAAGTGTAGTTCTAATTGAGTATCCAAGAAAAGGTTCATGGGCGGTTGGTTTTGCTACAAAAGAAAATAAAGGTGAAATTTCCAAAAAAACTAACACAGAATTAGTAAATGTCTTTGTTCCCACAACACCAAACCCAACTAGTGGTTTTTTATTAATGTTTCCTAAAAGTGAGATTGTATATTTAGATATGACATTTGAGGAGGCATCAAAATTTATTGTCTCAGCTGGGACATCGGATACTAAAACTAAATAGTCTCATTAATTATAGCAACTTTGTCGTAAAGTTTGATGAGCTTATTAAAGTTATTTATTTTAATGTTATTTTTTTCAATTTTTTTAATCTCTTTTTCTGCAATATCAAAAAGATCTTCATGATGAATAGGATCTGCTAGGTTGTATTTTTTTATACCACTTTGTTTAAATCCTAAAATATCACCATACCCTCTAATTTTTAAGTCTTCCTCAGCAATTTTAAAACCATCATTGGTATTTTTGAGAATTGTTAATCTTTTACGAGCATTTTCACTTAGTCCTGCTTTAAACATAAGTATACACGACGATTCTTTGTTACCTCTGCCAACCCGTCCTCTCAATTGATGTAGTTGCGATAAACCATATTTATTTGAATTTTCAATCACAATTACGTTAGCATTTGGAAAATCGATGCCAACTTCTATA
>CABZJN010000034.1 GCA_902526085.1 uncultured Pelagibacteraceae bacterium | reverse complement strand
TAAATCTTCTTGGCATGAATTTACAATTTTTGTATCATTACCGTCTATCCCTAAACCCATATTTAAGACAATTTTTTCTATTTTTGGGCCCATGTAGAGATTTTTATAGCCAAACATTTCTTTTAAGCTTGGGTTAATCTCTTTTAAAATTATTTCTTTAAGTCTTGGTTCCATTAATTTTTAACCTGTTCTTTTTTATTTTTTTCAATGCTTTTTAAATTAGAAATATGTACAAAGTTTTCTTTAGATACAATTCCACCTTTTTTTTCTTTTGTTGTTTTAACGTGCTTTTTAACTATGTTAATCCCCTTAATTTTAGCTCTATAATTTTTCCTATCAATCTCAATTATTTCACCTTCTTTATTTTTGTCTTTACCAGTTAATATTTTTACCTTAAATCCCTTTTTAATCATCATAAAACCTCCGGTGCTAGTGATATAATTTTCATTTGACCTCTATTTCTTAATTCTCTCGTTACTGGGCCAAAAATTCTAGTACCAATTGGTTCGCCTTTATCATCGGTTAAAACAGCAGCATTATTATCAAATCTTACTTTTGATCCATCATTTCTATGAATTCCTTTTTTTACTCTTACAACAACAGCTTTATGCACAGCTCCTTTTTTTACCTTTCCCTTAGGTATTGCTTCTTTAACTGCAACAACAATTATATCTCCAATACTGGCATATCTTCTTTTTGATCCACCTAGAACTTTAATACACTCGATTTTTTTTGCTCCAGTATTATCAGCTACCATCAATTCTGTTTGTACTTGTATCATTTTGTTATTCCTACGACCTCAAATTTTTTATTTTTAGAAAAGGGTCTGCTTTCTTTTATTGAAACTTTATCCCCAATTTTAAATTTATTTTCCTCATCATGAGCATTATATTTTTTTCTTGCTTTCATTACTTTTTTTAAAACTGGGTGTTGATATTTTCTTTCAACCAAAACAGTTATTGTTTTATTTGGTTTGTCGCTCACTACGATGCCATTTAGAATTTTTTTAGGCATTTTTGACCTCTAGTAATGTTTTTAATCGTGCAATATTTCTTTTAGTTTCAGTAATTTTTGATGGGCTTTTAATTTGTCCATTAACTTTTTGGAATCTAAAGTTAAAAAGATCCTTTTTAAGCTTATTTAAATTCTCTGTCATTTGTTTGTTTGTTAATTTTTTTAGTTCCTTTTTTTTCATTTTAAATCCTCTTTATAAATTTACATTTTATAGGTAACTTTGCAGATGCCTTGTAAAGTGCTTCTTTAGCAATTTGCTCTGGTACACCATCTACTTCAAATAAAATTCTACCTGGTTTTACCCTGCATGCCCAAAACTCAGGGGAACCTTTGCCTTTACCCATTCTTACTTCAGTTGGTTTTTTTGAAACAGGAATGTTAGGAAACATTCTAGTCCAAACTCTTCCTTGACGTTTCATATGTCTAGTTAAAGCAACTCTAGCAGCTTCTATTTGCCTTGAAATCACTCTTTCTGGCTGTATCGCTTTTAATCCAAAAGATCCATAATTCATAATATTGCATCTTGATGCATTACCATGAATTCTACCTTTATGAGCTTTTCTAAATTTTGTTCTAGTTGGTTGCAACATGTTTAAGCTTTATTCCTTTCTTGGCTAAATTCTTTCGTAAAAATCTCACCTTTATAAATCCATATTTTTATTCCTATTATTCCATATGTAGTAAGGGCTTCTGCTTCTGAATAATCAATATCTGCTCTTAAAGTATGTGATGGTATACTCCCCTCTCTTAACCATTCTGTTCTTGCAATTTCATTCCCACCTAAACGTCCACTAATTGATACTTTAATACCCTTAGCACCTAATCTTAAAGCAGATTGCATAGCTCTTTTCATTGCTCTTCTATAAGAAACTCTTTTAACTAACTGTTGAGCTATATTCTCTGCAACTAAATAACTATTTGTTTCAGGTTTTTTTACTTCTTTAATGTTTAAGACTACCTCATTAGAAGTTAATTTTGACAAATTACCTTTTATTTTTTCAATATCAGTACCTTTTTTTCCAATAACAAATCCAGGTCTTGAAGTGTAAATAGTTACAAAACATTTTTTTGTAGTTCTCTCTATCATTACTTTTGATACACCAGAATTAACAACATTTTTCTTTATATATTCTCTTATTCTGAAATCTTCTATTAAGTTGTTTCCAAAATCTTTCTTCTTAGCATACCATACGGAATCCCATCCTCGATTAATACCTAGTCTTAATCCAACAGGATTAACTTTTTGTCCCATGTTTCTCCGTTTGTTTTTTTTGTTCTGTTAAAATTATTGTTAAGTTTGAGTAAGGTTTCATAATTTCTGCTGCTCTTCCCTTAGCTCTTGCTCTAAATCTTTTCATTACTACTTGCTTTCCACAATATGCCTCTTTTACAATTAATTTATCAATATCATATTGATAATTATTTTCAGCATTAGCAATAGCTGATGAAATTGTTTTTTTAATATCTTTTGAAATTCTTTTGTCTGAGAAGGTTAAGTCTCTTATTGCTGCATCAACTTTTTTTCCAACTATAGATTTTAGAAGAGGGTTCAGTTTTCTTGTACTTGATCTAACATTTTTATTTACTGATTTTACTATTTTTGTATCAATTATTTTTTTTAATTTAGACATTATTTTTTAGCTGTTCCGCCCTCCACTTTTGCCTTTTTGTCTGCAGGTGTATGACCAAAAAATTGCCTAGTTGGTGCAAATTCTCCAAACTTATGGCCAACCATGTCCTCAGAAACTGTTATTGGTATAAATTTTTTTCCATTGTAAATTAAAAAACTTATTCCTACAAAGTCAGGAATAATAGTTGATTTTCTTGACCATGTTTTGATAGGTTTTTTAACGGGGTCATTTTTTAATTTATCTACTTTCTTTATTAAACTTTCTTCAACAAAAGGTCCCTTCCAAACTGATCTTGCCATAATTTACGCTCTTTTTTTCTTTCTTCTTCTTATTATAAATTTATCTGTTCTCTTATTGTCTCTTGTTTTCAATCCTTTTGCAGATTGTCCTGTTGGGGAAACGGGATGTCTTCCACCAGCAGATTTACCTTCTCCACCACCATGTGGATGATCAACCGGATTCTTAACAACCCCTCTTGTATGAGGTCTTATTCCCAACCATCTGGATCTACCAGCTTTACCAATTTTAATATTTTTTTGGTCTGGGTTAGACAATACACCTATAGTAGCCATTGAATTAGAGTTAATCTTCCTAACTTCTCCTGAGGTCATTTTGACAATTGAATAGTTCCCATCAATTCCAGATATTGAAACTGATGTTCCTGCTGATCTTGCTATCTTTCCACCACCACCTGGATTAATTTCAACGTTGTGTATGTCTATTCCAACAGGTATGTCCTTTAGTGGAAGGCAATTTCCAATTTTAATTTCAGAATTTGGTCCGTTTTGAATTTTATCACCAACTTTTATATCTTTAGGGGCTAAGTAATAAAAACGTTCACCATCATCGAATTTTACTAACATAATATGACATGATCTGTTTGGATCATATTCAATTCTTTCTACTTCAGCCAACAAATCTATTTTTTTTCTGTAAAAATCAATTTTTCTGTACTTATGTTTATGTCCACCTCCATGGTTTCTTGAGGTAATTCTGCCATAATTATTTCTTCCTTTTGAAGAATTATTAGGCGAAGTAAGATTCTTAAATGGTTTTCCTTTCCAAAGTCCTTCTCTACTTACAAGAATTGTTCCTCTTGTAGTTTTGGTATAAGGTTTAAATGTTTTTAATGCCATGATTTAAATTCCAGTAGTTAGATCAATATTTTGACCTTTTTTTAAAGTTATAATTGCTTTTTTATATCCTTTAACTCTAACTTTTTTTCCTCTTGTTGTTTTTATCCTAGTTTTTTTATTAATAA
>CABZJN010000033.1 GCA_902526085.1 uncultured Pelagibacteraceae bacterium | reverse complement strand
ATAGGTATAAATAAATAAGAAAATTACTCCAATTGAGACATGGAAACCATGGAAACCTGTTATCATAAAAAAGAAAGAACCAAACTGTGAAGCACCAAAAGGATTTCCCCAAGGTCTTACACCTTCGTGGATTAGTTTTGACCACTCAAATACTTGCATACCTACAAAAGTAAGTCCACCTACTGCAGTTGCTAAAATTAGCCACCCACACATTTTTCGATTTTTTTCATAACCATACTTAACTGCTAGAGCCATTGTTCCACTACTAGTAATCAATACAAATGTCATTATAGCAATAAGTAAAAGTGGAACAGGTACGCCACCTACATATAAAGAAAAGACTTCGCTTGTATTGGGCCAATCAACAAGAGTAGATCCTCTGCCTTTCATATAAGAAATTAAAAAACAGCTGAAAACAAAAGTATCACTCAATAAAAAGATCCACATCATGGCTTTGCCCCAATGCACACCTTTAAACATTGTTTGGTCTGAACCAGTGTCAGACGCCATGCCCTTAAACCCTGGTTTGAGTTCGAAGCCGTCTATTTTTTGCTCAGACATTATTTTCTCTTAAGTTTTCTCTACTTCAGTGTGTATTACTTCACTAGGAGCAGTTGTTTGTGGAATAAAATCATCTTTAGCTCCTGGAACACTAAAATCATACGGCCATCTATGAACAACTGGAAGTCTTTCACCAAAATTACCGTGCTCTGGTGGAACAGTAGATGTATACCATTCTAGTGAATTTGCTTTCCAAGGGTTCTGTTCAGCTTTTTTTCCTGTTTTTAATGTTTTAATGATATTGAAAACTAAAATAAATTGTGCTGCACCAACTATAAATGCTGCAATACTAATAAATTCATTCATTCCAACTGCAGATGTCATATAAGGACTGTCATACATTTCAAAATATCTTCTTGGAACTCCAATAAAACCTAAGTAATGCATTGGGAAATAAATTGAATATGCCCCTAAGAAAGTAATCCAGAAGTGCCATTTTCCTAGACCCTCATGTAACATCTTTCCAGCTACTAAAGGGAACCAGTGATAAACTGCACCCATAATTACCATTAATGGTGCAATACCCATAACCATGTGGAAGTGGGCTATTACAAAGTATGTATCTGACAATGGAACATCAACTGATACATTACCTAAAAATATTCCAGTAATTCCACCATTTACAAATGTAACGATAAATCCTAGGCACCATAACATTACTGTATTAATTCTAATGTTTCCTCTCCATAAAGTAAGTATCCAATTGTAAACCTTCATAGCGGTTGGAACGGCAATAATTAATGTAGTTGTTGCAAAGAAAAATCCAAACCAAGGGTTCATTCCACTAACATACATATGGTGAGCCCATACGAAGAAACTTAAACCTCCAATACCAACAATTGCCCAAACCATCATTCTGTAACCAAATATGTTTTTTCTTGCATGCACTGATATTAAGTCAGAAACTATTCCAAATGCAGGTAATGCTACAATGTAAACTTCAGGGTGTCCAAAGAACCAAAACAAGTGTTGGAAAAGAATTGGGCTTCCACCGCCATATTCAAGAACCTCTCCTGCTTTTAATATTGTTGGCATAAAGAAACTTGTTTGTAATAATTTGTCTAATGTCATCATTATTGCGCTAACTAGTAGTGCTGGAAATGCTAACATTGCTAATACAGTTGCTGTGAAAATTCCCCAAACAGTCAAAGGCATTCTCATTAGGGTCATTCCTCTAGTTCTAGCTTGTAAAATTGTAATCATATAATTTAGTCCACCCATAGTGAAACCAATTACAAATAAAGATAAAGATATGAGCATAAGTAAGATACCCATGCCTGATCCAGGAGTTCCCTCCAAAATAGTTTGTGGAGGATACAAGGTCCATCCTGCTCCTGTCGGTCCACCAGGAACAAAGAAGCTTGCCATTAGAACTGCAACTGCAACAAAGAACATCCAAAAGCTAAGCATGTTCACATATGGGAAAACCATATCTCTTGCTCCCACCATCAGTGGAATTAAATAATTTCCAAACCCTCCAAGAAATAGAGCAGTTAAAAAGTAAACTACCATTATCATACCATGCATAGTTACAAATTGATAATAATGTTCTGCTGTCATGAAGCCTGCTAATCCTGGAAAACCTAATTGAAGTCTCATTAACCAAGATAAAATTAAACCTACTATTCCAGTAAATACTGCTGTTAAGAAATATTGTACTCCGATAACTTTTGCATCCTGACAAAAAACCCATTTTTCGATGAAACTATGTCCATGGTACAAATCTTGCTCACCAACCTCTGCTGGCCTTACATAATCTATATCTGGATTCACAGAACCAGTTGAACCATCAATAACTTCTGATGACTGAGCTTGATATGATTTGTTGTTATCGTATTCGTCTGACATATTTTTATCCTCTATATATATATTTTTTTAAATTAATAAATTGTTATTTTTTAGCTAATTTGTTCCCATCTACGTTTAATTTTTCATATCTTGCTGATAGTTGCTCAAAAGTTTCTTGTTCACCCAACCAAACCTCGTAATCAGCTTTATCTTGTACTTCAACTCCGCCTCTCATTGCATAGTGACCAACTCCACAATATTCAGCACATAGAACTTCATATTCTCCTACCTTATTAGGCTCAAACCAATAAAAAGTAACTGTACCAGGGACTGCATCCATTTTTGCTCTAAATTGTGGAACATACCAATTGTGAAGTACATCTACTGATCTTAATAAAATTTTTACAGGTCTATTATTTTCTAAATTGATAACATCACTTTCAACCATTATGTCATCCTTTCCAAACGGATCGTCTGGATTTATACCAAATGGATTATTGTCAGCAATATTTCGAACTTGTGTCGTTCCTAATTTTCCATCAGCACCTGGAAGCCTATATTGCCAGCCCCATTGCCATGCCATCACATCAACTTCAATCGCATTTTTTGGAACATTTACATATTGGTTCCAAATAATGAGTCCAGGAGCCAACAATGCACAAACTCCCAATGTGGTAGCCCAAGTTAAAATTTTTTCTAATTTTTTATCTTCTGGTTTGTACTCAGCTCTTCTGTCTTCTTTATGTTGATATTTGAAAACGCAGTAAATCATAAAAAGACAAACAGCCACAAAAACTCCTCCACCGACCCAAAAAGTAAGTGTGATGGTATCATCCATTCCTTTCCAATTTGAAGCAATATCTGTCCAATACCAAGGTGTAAAAATATGAAATAGGATAGATCCAATGATCACTAATAAAAAAATTATTCCAGCATGCATACTGTTTATATAGAAGAATAATCCTATAAATACCTATGACAAAATGTCATAAAACATATTAATTATGCTAATATAATCAATATATATATGCTTGGTAAATTTGGTATTCTGATAACAATTCTCGCTTTGGTATTAGCATTCTATTTTGTAATTTCTTTGGGTGCAGGGAGATTTTCAAAAGGGGAGACAAAACCTGAAACCAAAAGATATCTTAGATCGGTAAATATTCTATTAATAATTATTGCAGTGTTTGGATCGGTGTTAGTTTTATTTCTGTGAAATTAAACTAGGTAATTAAAGACTTACAGAATTCTATAACTGTATCATTGTAAGCAAACATTATTGTAAAAAATACCAACCAAACAATAAATAAAAATAACCAGTAAAGCGAAAGTGCGTTAATACTTTTTTCCTCTTTTTTGTATTCACTCTCCTCTGATTTAAAAATTCTTGAACTAACTTTACCCCAGAAAAAAAGTCCTCCTAACAAATGTATACCATGCAATGCAGTAAAGAAGTAGTAAGATGAGAAATAAGTATTTGTTGAAACAAAATTTCCAGTTTGCATTAATTGATACCATAAAGCTAATTGAAGAAACAAAAATATATAACTTAGTCCACCAACGTAA
>CABZJN010000032.1 GCA_902526085.1 uncultured Pelagibacteraceae bacterium | reverse complement strand
TTATTTTTGTTGGAGTTACAATTATTGGATTTATGAAACATGGATTGGGATATTTGAAGTTGTTTGTACCAAGTGGAGTTCCAATGGTTCTTCTTCCATTAATAGTTATTATTGAGATTATCTCATATTTAAGCAGACCTATTAGCTTATCAGTCAGACTATTTGCAAATATGATGGCAGGTCACACGATGATGAAGGTATTTGGAGGTTTTGTAATTAGCTTAGGAATTGTAGGTGGATGGCTTCCACTTAGTTTTTCGGTTGCACTTACAGGTTTGGAGATACTAGTTGCTTTTCTTCAAGCATATGTATTTGCAATTTTAACATGCATTTATTTAAATGATGCATTAAATCTACACCATTAAAAAAAAGGAGGAAAAATGGAATTAGAAGCAGCAAAAATGATAGGAGCAGGTTTAGCAGCTATCGCACTAGCAGGCGCGGGAGTTGGTATAGGAATTATCTTTGGTAATTACTTATCTGGTGCTATGAGAAATCCATCTGCGGCTCAAAAACAATTCCCTAACTTGTTATTAGGGTTTGCTTTAGCTGAAGCAACAGGGTTGTTTGGACTAGTAGTTGCGTTGATTATTTTATTTGCATTTTAGTTAATGTTTAAAAAAATAGTAATTTTATTATTTGTTACATGCTTTGTATGTTTAAATAAAGTATTTGCTGCTGAAAGTGGTGGTATGCCTCAACTTAATCCAGAGTTTTGGATTTCTCAAATCTTCTGGCTTATCATCACATTTGGAATACTTTTTATTGTTTTAACTAAAGTTATATTGCCTAAGATTAGCGATAACTTGGAAACTAGAAAATCACAAATACTTGAAAATATTGAGACAGCTGATAAGCAAAAAGAAGAAAGTCAAAATAAAATTAACGAATATGAAAAGATTATTTTAGACAGCAAACTTAAAGCTAAAAATTACTTTAATGAAGCTAGAGAAAAGATTTTGGATGATATTAATAAAAAAAGAGCTGCATTAAATAAAGATCTTGATGAAGAAATAAGTGAAGTAGAAAAGGAATTATCCGATCTAAAAAATAAATCAGGAGAAAAAATAAATAAAATAGCTGCTGAAACATCAGCTGAGTTAATAAAAGAGCTAATTGGAGAAGAAGTAAATAGTAGCAGCATAGCAGCAATTGTAAAAGACCAATCAAAAATAAACAAAGAGAGAAAAGATGTTTGATGCAACTTTTTGGGTAGCAATATCATTTTTTATTTTTATAGGTCTGTTGGTATATTTTAAAATACCTCAAAATATAAACAATCTCCTTACAAAAATGATTGGAGATATAAAAAAAGAAATCGATGAGAGTGAAAAGTTAAGAGTTGAGTCAAAAAAACTATTAGATGAAGCTCAAGCTAAACTTAATTCTGTTGAAGGAGAGACAAAAAAGATCCTTGATCAAGCTAAAATTGAGTCTGAACAACTTGTTATAAGCTTGAATGAAAAATTTCATAAAACTTCTGAAATAAAGAAGAATTTAACTCAAACAAAAATAAATCAGATGAAAGATGCGGCAATTAAAGAAATCAAAGATACTTCGATTAAAATTTCCTTGGAGTCTGTAAAAAAAATTATTACAACAACAGTTGACAAATCTAAACTAGATAATCTTTTTGAAAAAAATCTTGAAGAAGCAAAGACGGAATTAAAAAAAATCAATTCATAACTAAATTACGTTACATTTTCTTAAAATAATATAAAATCCAAATTATGAATTCGATAGTAATAGGATCAGGTTTTGGTGGAATGGCTGCAGCATTAAGGTTAAAAGCTAAAGGTCATAATGTAACCTTGATTGAAAAACATCAAGATTTAGGTGGACGGGCTAGAGTCTTTAAAAAAAATGGATTTACATTTGATGGTGGTCCAACTGTGATAACAGCACCCTACTTGATTGATGAATTATTTCAGCTTTTTAACAAAAATTCAAAAGATTATTTAGAGATAAAATCTTTAAAAACATGGTATCAGTTTGTTTTTGAAGATGGTTTTAAGTTTGACTATTCTGGTAATGAAGAAGAAATGGTTAATCAAATAAAAAAGATTAACGAAAAAGATGTAAATGGATATAAAAATTTAGTTAATTTTACAAAAAAGATTTTTGATAAAGGTTTTACTGAACTATCAGATGTTCCATTTGATAAACCCTCTTTTATGTTAAAGCAGATACCCTCTTTATTTAATTTAAAGAGTTATAAATCTGTTTATGGTTTGGTTTCCTCTTATATAGAAGATGAAAAATTAAGAAGATTACTAAGTATGCATCCACTATTGGTAGGTGGTAATCCTTTCACAACAACATCAATATATGGATTAATTTTATATTTAGAAAAAAAATGGGGAATTCATTATTCAATGGGTGGTACTGGTCAAATAATAAATGGCATGGAAAAACTAATGAATGAAGAAAATATAAAAATATTAAAAGGTTGTGAAGTAAATAAAATCATATCAAATAAAAATAAAATAACTGGGGTTGAACTAAATAATGGAGATAGAATAGAAACAAATAATGTTATTTGTAACGCAGATCCTCCTGCAGTTTACTCAAAATTAGCAAACACAAATAGTAGTAATTCTATTTTTAATTGGAAAATGAAAAGAATGGAATATTCAATGGGTTTATTTGTTTATTACTTTGGAACCAAAAAAGTTTACGAAGATGTTGAACATCATACAATCAAATTTGGAGATAAGTACAAGGAACACTTGGACGATATTTTTAACAATAAAAAATTAAATGACGATATTAGTTACTATTTACATAGACCGACAGCAACAGACAAATCGATGGCGCCAGATAATCATGATTGTTTTTATGTATTGGTGCCAGTTCCTAATAACCAATCTGGTATAGACTGGTCTATTGAGGGAGATAAAATGAAAGACTTAGTTATTAAAAAAATGGAGCAAAGTTTACTACCTAATCTAAGTGAAAATATTGTTGAGGATTTTTATTTAACTCCTGATTATTTTGAGAAAGAGTTAAATACAAAATATGGCTCAGGTTTTTCTATTCAACCAAAATTTACTCAATCAGCTTATTTTAGATTTCATAATAAATCAGAGATTTTTGATGGTTTATATTTTGTTGGAGCAGGTACTCACCCTGGAGCAGGTGTGCCAGGAGTATTATCTTCAGCAAAAGTCTTAGACAAAATTTTGTAATGGAGAAAAAGAGTTTTCTATCAATATACGCAAAATCATTTAATTGGGCTGGTTTTTTTCTTCCAAAAGAAACTTATTTGAAATGTTCTAATTTATACGATTTTTGTAGAACTTTAGACAATATAGCAGACGACGAAGGTATAATTGATGTTAAATTAAGAAGATTTTTAAACTTCAAAAATAATTTTATCAATAAAGAATTTCAGAACCATATAATTAAAAATATGTGGGTATTAATGGATGAATATAATATTTCCACAAAAATTGTAGAGGACTTATTCGATGGTGTGGAGTCTGATATTCAAAATGAAATAAGATTAAATTCAAAAAAGGAATTATTAATTTATTCATACAGAGTAGCAGGAACTGTTGGATTAATGATGGCAAAAATTTTAAATGTCACTAACTCTAATTCTCTTAAATCGGCTATAGATTTGGGAATAGCTATGCAACTTACAAATATTTCTAGAGATGTAATAGAAGACTCTAAAAATAAAAGGTTTTATATAAAACATAATTTTGACTCCATAAAAGAAACATTGGCAACTGCAGATTTATTTTACGATAGTAGCTTTTCTTCAATAAAGGATATTCCATTAAGTCTTAGATTCTCAATCTTAGTTGCAAGAAGAGTTTATAGGCAAATAGGTAGAAATATTATTAAAAAGCAAACAATTCAAAATTACAACCAATCAGGTAAAATTTTTGTTACTAATAGCGGTAAGATATTGCAAACATTATTGTCTATATTTGACTTGCTAAAACTATCATTGATTAAAAAACATAATCATCTTAGAGATAAAGAACACGAATTAATTAGTGAAGAGATAAATTTAGATGAAAGATTTTGATATTGTCATTATTGGTGGAGGTTGTGCAGGATTATCATTAGCATATGAATTAGAGACCAATAATAAGTTAAAAAATAAAACTTTAGCTATTATTGAGCCAAGAGATGAATATAAAAAAGATAAAACTTGGTCTTTTTGGAAAACATTCCCACATAATTTTGAGGATTGTGTAAAAAAAAATTGGAAACATTTCTCCATAAATGTGCCTCAAAAAACTAGATATCTAGAGTGCGATAATTATCAGTATCAAAGTATTGATAGTGGGTTATTTTATGAGAAGATAAACAACAAATTAAAAGAAAATAAAAATATTTCCTTTCACAAAAATGATCAAAATATAAATTTTGATAACTCTTTAGTATTTAATAGCGTTCCAAATTTAGTTAATCAAAGCTCTGACCTTTGGCAACATTTCTGTGGGGTAGAAATAGAGACAAAAAAGGAATTTTTTGATGAAGAAATGATGAATCTAATGGATTTTGATTGTGAGCAGAGAGGAAGTGTTCATTTTTTTTATACACTTCCATATTCAAAAAAGACAGCATTAGTTGAAACAACTTGGTTATCAGAAATGAATGACGACTCCCAAAAAGATTATGATCAGCAAATAAAACATTATATTGAGAATAATCTTAAAATAAAAGATTATAAGATTATATACAAAGAAGTGGGTAAAATACCTCTTTTTTACCCGATAATTGAAAA
>CABZJN010000031.1 GCA_902526085.1 uncultured Pelagibacteraceae bacterium | reverse complement strand
ATATCGATAAGGTTACACGTATTGTTATTTAATTTTTCTAGAGCTTCCTCTGGTGATATTGTTTTAATTTTTTTCAAAGCTTCTGCGACTAAAGTTGATGCTGATTTTATTGTCATAAATGTTTATTACACTAAATAAAAAATATTACTATATAAATCAAACAAAGGTTATCAAATGAAAGCTCCAAATTTTAAATTATCATCTACTTCAGGTAAAACTGTTGAATTAAATAAAGTTAAATCAAAATTTATCATCATCTATTTCTATCCAAAAGATAATACAAGCGGATGTACAATTGAAACAAATGATTTTAATAAACTTTTAAGTAGATTTGAGAAACTCGGATGCACTATTTTTGGAATATCCAAAGATAGTTTAGAAAGTCATGAAAAATGGAGTAAAAAACTTAATTTAAAATTCGAACTACTAGCAGACGAGGATAAAACCTCTTTAAAAGCTTATAAAGCTTGGGCCAAAAAGAAATTTATGGGTCGAGAATTTATGGGTACAGTAAGAAGTACTTTTGTTATCGAGAAAAACAAAATCATCAAAGAATGGCGAAATGTTAAAGCTGCTGGTCATGCTGCAGAAGTTTTAGATTTCATTAAAAACATCTAAAAAAAAGGCCCCAATTAAGGGGCCTTTTATCAACTATAGAGAGAGAGATAGTTATTCTTTAGTCTCTTATTGCGTATGCGATTACTCCAGACTCTGAAACATCAGTTCCAAGTCTTTCTGCTTCCTTACTCAATCTAATACCCATTGTTCCTTTCATAATTCCCCAAACTATTAGTGAAACTATAAATACAAAAGCATTAATTGATATTACTCCAAGAAGCTGCGCTCCGAATGATGCATCACCGTTTGTTAGTGGAACTGCTAAAGTTCCCCAAATTCCAGCGAATAAGTGAGCAGGCACTGCTCCGACAACATCATCAATTTTTAGTGAGAATAAAAATTTAGTTCCGAAGACAACTATTATTCCACCAATCGCACCTATAAGAATTGCTGCTAGCGGTGAAGGCATTAATGGTTCTGCTGTGATTGCAACAAGACCACCAATTGCTCCATTAAGCATTTGAATGACGTCAGTTTTACCTGACATTAATCTTGTTATTGCACCAGCTGCTAATACACCACCACAGGCTGCTAAGTTTGTGTTAATGAAAATATTTGATACTGCTACTGCATCATCAAATGTTCCCATTGCTAATTGTGATCCACCATTAAATCCGAACCAACCTAGCCATAAAATAAATACACCAAGTGTTACTAATGGCACTGATGATGCTGCAAATGGCTTCATAGGTTTAGCTGCTCCAGATTTATCAAATCTACCAGTTCTAGCTCCGAGAAGAATTGCTCCAGCTAATGCCGCTGCACCTCCAGTTGAGTGAACAAGTGTTGAACCTGCAAAGTCAGAGAAGCCAGCAGCTGCCAACCAGCCACCACCCCACTGCCAACCCATAACGATTGGATAGATAATTCCTGATAGAATAGCTGCAAATAAAAAGAACGGCCATAATTTAATTCTTTCAGCTAATGTTCCAGATACAATTGAAACTGTTGTTGCACAGAAAACCATTTGGAAGTACCAATCAGATCCATCTGCATATCCAGTATCAACTGCACTTGCATCAGACCATGGAGTAAAGCTTCCGATGTATCCACCTTCTGGAATTCCGTATGCTAAATTATATCCAACCATCCAGAACATAATTCCGGCTATTGAAAATAATCCGATATTTTTGGCACATATTACTGATACACTTTTTGAAGTTACCATTCCTGATTCGAGCATGGCAAAACCTGCTGCCATAAACATTACTAAGAAACCACAAACCAAGAAAAGAAATGTATTGAATATGAAACCAACCTCAGCTGAAACTGTTGTTTCAGCATAACCTGCACTAGTCATGTTTAGTAAGAAAAATAAACTTACTAATGGACTAGCCAGTTTTTTTAAAAGTTTAACCATTTCACCTCCGTTTAATTAAAGAGACTGTTATAGATTTAATAAAACTAAAAACTATTGATTGTTATTTAAAAGAGATATGCGGTATTTGCATGTAGTACACGGAATAATTGCAAAAACAGCCTTTATTAAATTCTAATTTTTAATAAAGACTGTTTTAAAAAGTTTATTTATTGAAAACTTCTTTAAGTGCTTTTGCAGGTAAAAACTTCACCTTTTGAGAAGCAGCGATTTGGATTTGTTCTCCAGTTCTTGGATTCCGACCAATTCGAGCTTTTCTTTTAGCCACTTTATATGTTCCAAAACCAGCAATTTTAACATTATCGTCGCCTTTTAAAGCGTCCAAAATAGTGTTGGTAATCGTATCAAATGTTCGCTCTGCATCAGCTTTACTTTGATTTAATGACCCTGCTAATTTTGCTATAAGTTGTTTTTTGTTCATTTTAGCTCCGGTTTTAAAGGTTATATTTATATACTTAACAAAATCATTGATAATTCAAGCTTTTTTTTTGTGCCTATAATTGAATTTACCACAACATATAGTTATAAATAAGTACTGTATTATAAAGCTTTTTTAACGTTATAAAATCCCTTTAAAATAAGCCTAAATCTTTAAGGTCATTGAATGTTGCAAAAAACATCAAAGTTAACAATAAAAACATTCCGATTCGAAAAAAAGCCTCCTGTGTTTTTTGACTCAATGGCTTTCCCAAAACCTTTTCAAATGCATAAAACATTAAATGACCCCCATCTAAAAGTGGGATTGGAAAAAGGTTAATTAAGCCTAAACTTATCGATATATAGGCCATCATACTAATAAATGGCAATATGCCAAATTCAGCCACTTGTCCTGAAATCTTTGCTATTCTAATTGGTCCACCTAATTGTGAACTATCTCCAGATCCAGTAAGCATTGAACCCATATATTTTAGAGATGATGTAGTTACAAAATATACTTCTTTAACAGACTCTATTAATGCATTTGCAGGGCCTAATCGTTTATGATTTATTTCATTATTATAGGGACTTAGTTTAATACCAACTATTCTTTTATTTATTTTATTTCCTAAATTATCAACACCTGCAACAATTTTAGGTTTAACCTTTAATAATACCTCTTGATCATATCTAGAAATTTTGAAATCAACTATCTCAGATGTTGACATTAAAATCAGTTTAGAAACATCAAGAATGCTCTCAACTTTATTGTTATCAATTTCAAGAATTATGTCATTTTTTTGCATTCCCGCTACTTCTGCTGGACTATCTTTTTGAACTTCATCAATAACTGCTGGAGTAAAGTCTTTACCAGCAAACATGTATATGAATAAAAAAATGAATATTGCTAAAACAAAATTTGCTATTGGACCACCTGCAACGATTAAAGATCTTTGGTAAAGAGGTTTCGTCACAAATAGCTTTTCTTGGTCTTCTTTACTATATTTTTTTAATAGTTCCTCTTGATCAGCTTGGGAAAATACATTTCTATCTCCAAAAAATTTAACATAGCCTCCCAAGGGAATCCAACAAATCTTCCATCTTGTTCCAGATTTATCATTCCAACCAAACAATTCTTTACCAAAACCAATTGAAAAATCTGTTACCCCAACACCATATTTTTTTGCAAAATAGTAATGTCCATATTCATGAATAAATACAACTACAATAATTAATATTATAAATGGCAAAATAAAACTCATAATTAATTTATAATATATTTATATTAACAAGATGTAAATCATGGTTTACTTTAGTTTCCAAGTTAATATGGGTAAAAATGTTGCAACTGCAAAAGAACAAAACAGTAAGGATTGAGAAACAAATGCCGGTAAAAAATCTATTGGCAGTATTATTCCAACCAGAATTGATTTTGAAAAGTCAGGACTGGGAAATAAAAGAATTCCTCCGATCAAGCCAACTAGAATTGATACATATGCATTTTTTTCATTGAACTTTCTAGAGTAAAAACCAAAAAATATACTTAGAACTGCTGCGCAACAAAATAAATCAGCCAATAAAAATAAATATAAAATACTCAATCCTTTTGATGCTATAAAAAATGAAATTATAGAGATTAATATTATTATTTGCTTTGAAAGTTTTAAGTAATCACCTTTAAATTTTAAGACTTTATTCCCATCTACAATTATTAGGCTTGAAATAGCATTTACTAAAGTATCTATACTGCTTACTGTTAAAGAAATTGCCAAAACAATTATTATAACTGAAAGAGAAATAGCATTATCTTTCAGCAATAAAGAAAAAAATGCAAGGTCAGGAATAACATTCAAGTTTTGAGAAGTTGCAATTAATCCTGAAAAACCCATCATAAATACTATTGGTATGATTATTAAAAATGAGATAATTAAACTATTCTTTAAAACTCTATTATCTTTAGCAGCATAAACCCTTTGCCAATTTCCCTGATGAAAAAGATTGGTTGCAGCTACAGCTATAAAAAAAGTTAAACCAGCAGTGTAATTTGGCAAGTAGCCTGGGCTTAGTAAATTTGGTTTGTTCTGTTTTATAAATTCGAAACTAAACTCATTTGAGTTAAAGGAGATTAAATATGAAAATGCTATTAACAATAACAGACCAAATACTATGAATTGAATATTATCTGTAAAAATTGAAGCTCTTAACCCGCCGTACAAAGTATATATGAGTGAGCTTATGATTACGATTGAAGCTGTAATCCATAAGGCTGTTCCTGAAATATAATTTATTAAAATTGAAACTGCAGTAACCTCTGCAATTAAAAAAATCGACATATAAAAAATAGATAAAAACAAAATCAGTTTAAATAATTGTGAGCCAAATCTAGATCTTACAACCTCAATTAAAGATTTTCCTCTTGGATAATTATCTCTAAATTTTTTTCCCAGATAAATTAAGATAAAAAGAGGGAATGCTGTACCTAGAGAATATCCAATAACAGCCCCTATTCCTCCCCATGTTGCCGCTGATGCAGGACCAAATAATATCCACGCTCCTAATGCAGACGCAACTAAACTGCTTGTTAAAGAAAAAGTACCTACTGATCTACTTGCAACTAAATAATTGTTAAGTCCCTGATATTTTTTTGAATAGAGAAGTCCGATTAAGACAAAAATTATACTTATAGTTAAAGTTAAAAATATTGCAAATGATTGATTTA
>CABZJN010000030.1 GCA_902526085.1 uncultured Pelagibacteraceae bacterium | reverse complement strand
CTTCAATTTTTTTTTGAATTTTTTCAAAATCTAACAAATCATACAAAGAATCGTATAAAGGTCTTAAATATGGGTCTACCTTCTCCCTCATATCACCAGGTAAAAATCCAAGTCTTTCTCCAGCTTCAACAGCAGGTCTCGATAAAATAATTCTCTCAATTTTTTTATCTAATAACATTGTCAGGGCTACAGCTACTGCTAAAAAAGTTTTACCAGTTCCAGCTGGCCCAGCTGAAATGATTATGTCTGATTCTTTTAAAGCTCTAACATAATCTTTCTGTCTTTCAGACCTTGGTATTACAGACTTTTTGGGAGTTTTGATTATATATTCCACTTTTTTTTTAGTATTATTTTTTTCGTCGATCATAAATTCGTTTATGGAAGAAATTATATCTTTTTTTTCAATTGTTCCATTATTTAAAAACTGTTCAGTCAAAAATTGTATAGCATTTTTGATCAAATTATTCTTTTCTGGATCACTTTTTACTAGGATAGAATTCCCTCTAGAATATAAGCTAGTGTTTGTAATATTCTCTAATTCCTTTAAATTATTATTAAACTCACCTGCTACACCAAGTAACAAATCATTATTTTGAAATATTATACTTAAAGTATTATTTTCAGAATATACATATTTTAATTCTGAAATAATATTTTTTTTAATTAAGTTACTCAATCTAAGCAGCTTCCATTTTTTTATCTAATAAACCAAATAATGTATTCTGATTACTAGTTTGAACTTTTACTTTTACAACTTTGCCAATAAGATCTTCATTTCCGTCAAAAATTACTGGTGAAATAAATTTATTTCTTCCAAATAGTTTATTTTGTTTTTCAATTTTATTTTCTACAAGCACATTAATTATATTATTTTCCAATGATTTATTAAATTCTCTTTGATTATTAAATAATTCCTCTTGAATTAATGTCAGTCTCTCTTTGGCAATATTTTTTTCAATCATTTCTAATTTTGCAGCTTTTGTTCCAGGTCTTGGACTAAAAATAAAAGAAAAAGAATTTATAAATTTAATTTTTTTTATCAGTTCAAATGTGTCTTCAAAATCCCTTTGGGTTTCTCCAGGATAACCAATAATAAAATCGCTAGAAAATTCTATCTCTGTACTAATTTTCTTTAATCTTTCATAAACTTTTAAATAATCATCAACAGTATGTTTTCTATTCATTAACTCTAACATCTTATTTGAGCCACTTTGAATGGGTAAATGAACAAATGGCATTAATTTATTACTATAAGAATAACAATCAATTAAATCATCTGTCATATCTCTTGGATGCGAAGTCGTATATCTTATTCTTTCCAATTCTGAAAATTGATCTAAATGTTTTATTAAATTAGATATTCTAAATTCTTTAAAATTTTCTTTATATGAGTAAGCATTAACATTTTGACCAAGGAATGTAATTTCTTTTGCACCATTTTCTATTAATTGTTCTGCTTCTGCTATGATTTTATTAAATGGCCTAGAATACTCAGGCCCCCTTGTATAAGGTACTACACAAAAATGACAAAACTTATCGCATCCCTCTTGAATAGTTAAGAAAGCAGATATTTTGTTATCATTGTTTTTTATTTGATCAAAATATCCAAACTTTGAAATAGTATCAAATTCTGTCTCCTCTTGTTTTAAATTTGAAATATGATTTTTTAACAATTCATTAATTTTGTGATATGATTGAGGACCTAATACAATATCTATATATGGCTCCCTCTTCACCATTTCTTCATTTTCAGCCTGTGCAACACAACCTGCAACTATCATTATTGGTTTTTTTTTATCTCTATATAATTTTTTAACTCTTCCAATTTCATGGTAAACTTTTTCTTTCGCTTTATCACGAATATGACATGTGTTTAAAATATAACAATCTGCATTAGATTGATTTGTAGTTTTTGTAAAACCCAACTTACTAATAGAATCATAGATTCTATTAGAGTCGTACTCGTTCATTTGACAACCAAAAGTTTTTATAAAAATTTTTCCATTCAGCATATTTTAGCTTTTAAAAAAATTCTTAAGTCCCTGTCATTTACTTTTTTTAATTCCATAAAGTTCTAATTTATGATCTACTAAGTTATATCCATACTTTTCTGCAACTTTTTTTTGTAGTTTTTCTATTTCTTCATCAACAAACTCAATAATTTCCCCTGATTTAATATCAATAAGATGATCGTGATGACTTTCAACTAATGTTTCATATCTTGCTTTCCCACCTTTAAAATCATGTTTAGTCAATATGCCAGCTTCCTCAAAAAGTTTAACTGTTCTGTAAACTGTAGCAATGCTTATCTTTGAATCTAACTTAGAAACTCTTTGATATAATTCATCAACATCAGGATGATCAGACTCACCATAAACTTCTTTTGACTCAGATAAAACTTTCGCAATTATTTTTCTTTGATCAGTAAGTTTGACACCTTTCTTCAGGCAAATTTGTTCTATAGTTTCAGACATATTTCATTCTAACTTGAATATACAGGTTTTATCAAACTTTTATTTTTAGCAAGTTTAATTAAATTTTGATAATTTTTATTAATTAACTGATGCGATTTAAATCCAATTAAAGTCGCACTATTTGCCAAACAAATAGCTTTGGCTATTGATAAGGAAATTCTAAGACTTGTAAATTTACCAGGTCCTAAATTGACAAATATTCTATGAATACCACTTATTTTAATTTTTTTTTTATTCAAAAACTTCAAAAGTAGTTTCATAAAATTATCAAAGTTTTGTCTACAGTTTATATGTTTGCTAGTATATGATTGTTTATCAGCAATGATCACAAAAACCATTTCTTCATTAGCCGCATTAATTATTAAATTTATCATTATTTTTTTATTTTTTTTAAATGCTTACGCAGATCCTGTAAATAAGAAATATGAACCTAAAGAAAAGGGAATTTTGGCCTTGATGTATCATAGATTTGAAGAAAATAAATATCCTTCTACCAATATAAAAATTGATGTATTTCAAGAACATTTAAATATTATCAGAGAAAATAATTTCTCTTTTTTAAATCCGAAAAACTTTGAATTAGAGTTTGATAAAGTGAGTGAAAAAAAAAAAATTTTACTTACTATTGATGATGCATTCTCTTCTTTTTATTTAAATGCATGGCCAATTCTAAAAAAAGACAAGATCCCTTTTATTTTATTTGTTTCAACAGAGACTATAGGTAATAAAGGTTATATGAGTTGGAATGAAATTATAGAGATATCAAATGAGGATTTTGTATTTATAGGAAATCACTCACATTCACATGAATACTTAGTAAAATATAATTTTGAAAAATTTGAAAAAGATATTCTTAAATCAATAAAATTATTTGAGAAAAATCTTGGCTATAATTCTAAGTTTTTTTCATACCCATTTGGCGAGTATAATTTAGAACAAAAGAAATATATTGCTAAAAAATTTGACTATGCTTTTGGCCAACATTCAGGAGTTATTGATTTAAATAAAGATAAATATGAGTTACCTAGATTTCCAATAAATGAAAAATATGGTGATTTAGAAAGATTTAAATTTTTAATAAAACTTATGCCAATTCAATATAAAGATATAACTCCAGAGGAAAAATTTTTATCAGATAGTAATAATCCACCAGAATTAATAATAGAATTTTTTAATGATCAACCTAATATTGATAAAATAAATTGCTTTTCAAATGAAGGCGGTGATTGGAAAAACTCTAAACTGAATTATAAAAAAGATAAAATTGAAGTTATCTTTACTGAAAAATTTTTACCAAGAAGAGGCAGAATTAATTGTTCAATGCAGGATAAAGATGGATGGAGATGGTTTGGAACTCAATTTACTCTAAATTAGACTCTTCATTTTTAAACTTGTCGGTAAAATATCTACATCATCAAAATCAGTTAAAGAATTCTGATTAATAATTTTTTTAAGAACTTCTGTATATTCTTTACCTGTTTCAGCATATTTTTCTAAAAAATTAACTAATTTTAAACTATCTAACTTTTCATCATTATCTCTTTGAATTGCTCGTTCAATTCTAAATTCTTTATAGCTAGGATGTGTATTTAAATTTCTTTGATAAGCTCTTACAGAAGCTTTCAAAATTTTAAACTTTGCGACTTTATGTTTTTTATCTTTTTCAACTTCTAAAGGCTTAATACCTTCGCCTGACCAAGTCCACTGACCGAATAATGCATTACCTTCTTGTGCAAATCTCGAACTTCCCCAACCAGTTTCTTTTGCAGCTTGAGCTATTGCTAATGAAACTGGAATTTCATCCATTCTTATTTTAAGTTTTGCTAAATCATTATTTTTAATACCATACTGTTTAAATTTCAGTTCAAACCAGGCTTTATCACGTGATGAGGTATTATTTTTATTTAAAATTTCAAAAAGTTTTTTTCGATCAAATCTTATTTTAAGATTTTCCTCAATAACCAATGGAAGTACAATTTTAATAAACAGTTTTTTTCTCTTTTTGGGACTTTCAATATTTTTTAGTTCTTTAGGAAGCTTTGTTAATTGATTGCCTACATTGACTAATTTAGTTTTTTTAACAGTATCGAGATCATATCCATTATCTTTAAATAGTTCTTCAATTGTTGAGGCACTCAATCTTTGAGGATCGTTATCATCTTCATCTTTACCAAAAACATCAATGTCATCAAAGATATTCCATGAAAATCTATCTTTTATGGTATCTTTTATTATTTTATTTTTTTTATTCTGCTTAACTAAAGTTTCGTTAAAACTTTGTTTTGAGGAATTAAGGACAACTTCATTAGATATAAAATTATTTTTTATAAAACTAACTGAATTTGGTAAAATTGAGAATACTAAAATTATAGCTAAACTTGTTAACAAAGTTTTAAAAAAATTTAGATTACTATTAACCTGTTTAGTTCTAAAACTTTTTTTTTTCATAACTATTGTTAATTCTTATAAATGATAGAATTGATATTATACAGCTAAAACTTCTTTAACTTCTGGGATATAATGACAAAGTAGGTTTTGGACACCTTGTTTTAAAGTTAAAGTTGAAGATGGGCATCCAGAACAACTACCTTTTAATATAACTGTAACTTTTCCATCTTTAAATTCTTTAAATGTTATGTCTCCACCATCTCTCGCTACAGCTGGCCTAATTTTAGTTTCTAATATTTTAATAATTTTATTTTCAATTTCACCATAATCATTACTATTGTCCAATTCTGACTTTTTATTTATGATAAACTCATTACCTTCATCATAGAATTCATTTAAATGTGAAATAACAATATGCTTTATATTTTCCCATTTTTCATCTTGAATTTTATTAATTGATAGAAAATCCTCACTCAAAAATATTCCTGTAACACCATTAATTGATAAAATATTTTTTAATAAAGGAATTTTAGTTTGGTTCGCATTTAAAAATTCATAAGGTCCATCGTTTGATACCCTTTTACCTGGTAGGAATTTCAGAGAATTTGGGTTCGGAGTTTTCTGAGTTTGGATAAACATACACCTTATATAGCCATAAATTCTTAAATTTAAAGAATTTAAAAACCTATTATTTTCTTCATTTCTTTTATTTTTTTTCCTGCAATTTCTTCTGCCTTAAATGCTCCCTCCGCAAGAACTTTGTCTAAATAATTTTGATCATTGATCAATTTTTTTATCTCATCGGAAATTGGGGAAATTTTACTTAATAAAATTTCAACTAATTGACTTTTTAGATCTGAAAAATTTTTTCCCCCAAATTCTTCTAAAGTTTTATCTAAAGTTTGATCTGAAATACTTGAATATATTCCAAGAAGATTTTCAGCTTCAGGTCTATCTTTTAATTTCTGTTCTTCAAAAGGAATTGGCAAAGAGTCAGTTTTTGCTTTTTTAATTTTGATTATAATTTCGTCTTTAGTATCGTTTAAATTAATTCTACTAAGATCTGATGGATCTGATTTACTCATTTTTTTTGATCCATCTTTTAAACTCATTATTCTTGAAAAACTTTTTTTTATTAAAGGTTCCGGAACCTTTAAAAAATCCTCACAGTCAAAATCTTTATTAAATTTTTGAGCAATGTCTCTTGTTAATTCCAGATGTTGTTTCTGATCTTCTCCAACTGGTACATGCGTTGCATCATAAAGTAATATATCGCTGGCCATTAATATGGGATAAATGTATAGACCAACAGAAGCCTTTTCCTTATCTTTACCAGCTTTTTCTTTAAATTGTGTCATTCTATTTAACCAACCCATTGGTGCCATGCAACTTAAGATCCATGATCCTTCTGCATGTGCATGAACTTTTGATTGATTAAAAATAATACTTTTACTTGGATCAATACCGCTTGCTATAAATGTTGCAGTTGTTTCAAGAATATTGTTCTTTAATTGATCTTTATCTTGTTTAACAGTGATTGCATGTAAATCTACAACACAAAAAATACATTCATTTTTATTATCATTATTTAATTCAACAAAATTTTTAATAGCACCAAGATAATTACCTAAGTGAAGATTGCCTGTAGGCTGAACACCAGAAAATATTTTTTTGG
>CABZJN010000029.1 GCA_902526085.1 uncultured Pelagibacteraceae bacterium | reverse complement strand
TTTTTCCTGAAGGTATTCTTTCTAGTATTTATTTTGAAGATCTTAAAAATTTTAAGGATCTTTTTTCAAATAATTTTTCAAAAGAACATAAAATTATTTTAGGTATGAACGTATATGAAAATGAAAAAATTTATAATTCTCTTTGAGCTAAAGGTTTTGGATAAATATTATAAAAATAAATTAGTACCATTTGGAGAATTCTTACCATTTGAAAAAATATTACAAAATTTAGGATTTAAAAAAATTACACAAGGTTATCAGTCTTTTTCCTCAGATAATCGAAGAGATCTAATTAAGCTGAATAACTATAATTTTGTACCACTTATTTGTTATGAGGTAATTTATTCTGGTAAAATAAATAAAACTAAAAAAAATTATGACTTTATTTTAAATATATCCGAGGATGGTTGGTTTGGAAATACTATTGGCCCTCACCAGCATTATTCTCATTTAATCTTCAGGTCTATAGAAGAAGGTAAGGCTGTAATCCGCTCCTCAAACAATGGAATTTCAGCATATATAAGTCCAAAAGGCCAAGTAATCGATAATATTTTAACAACTGAGAAGGGATTTATTGAACTTAAATCTTTTAAAAAGTCTAATAAAACAATCTTTAGTTCACAAGGAAATAAGATCTTCTTTTATTTTCTATTTATTTATATTAGTTTAATTTTCTTTTTTAAAATACGGGAGAACTAATGAAGAAAAATTTTTTATTTACTAGTGAGTCAGTATCAGAGGGACACCCAGATAAGGTGTGTGATAGAATTTCAGATATGGTTGTGGATAGTTTTTTAACATCTGAACCTCAAGCAAGAGTTGCTTGTGAAACTTTAACAACAACAAACAAAGTTGTATTAGCAGGCGAAGTAAGAGGACCTGAAATTAAAGAAGATGAATTAATTTTGAAGGTCAGAGACTGTATTAAAGACATAGGCTATGATCAAGATGGCTTTTCTTGGAAAGAACAAACAAAAATTGAAACCCACTTACATTCTCAGTCAGCAGATATTGCAATGGGAGTAGATTCAACTGGAAATAAAGATGAAGGTGCTGGAGACCAAGGAATTATGTTTGGTTATGCTTGTAATGAAACCGACGTTTTAATGCCTGCTCCAATTCACTACTCACATAAAATTTTAAGATTAATGGCTGAGGACAGAAAATCTGGAAAATTAAGTGGAATAGAGCCAGACTCAAAAAGTCAAATCACTATTCAATACGAAGATGGCATACCTGCTGCTGTAACATCAGTAGTAATATCTACTCAACATTCTAAGGATATAAACCTAGCAAAGGTAAAAGAATTATGCATGCCCTATATTGAGAGATCCATTCCAAAAAATTTACTAGGAAGACTTGATGAAAAAGAGATTTATATAAATCCTACTGGAAATTTTGTAATTGGAGGTCCTGATGGAGATAGTGGTTTAACAGGTAGAAAAATTATTGTTGATACTTATGGTGGAGCTGCACCACATGGAGGAGGTGCGTTTTCTGGAAAAGATCCAACAAAAGTAGATAGATCTGCAGCATATGCATCTAGATATTTAGCAAAGAATGTAGTTGCATCTAAGATTGCTGATAAGTGTTTAATTCAATTAGCTTATGCTATTGGAGTTTCTAAGCCACTATCAATCTACGTAGACTTATTTGATAATGATGAAGAAAAAAATATTCATGTAGAAAAGCTTATAAAAGAAAATTTTGATTTAAGTCCAAGGGGGATTAGAGAAATGCTTGGTTTAAATAAACCCATATATGAAAAAACTGCAGCTTATGGACACTTTGGAAGGGTACCAGAGAGTGATGGTTCATTTTCTTGGGAAAAAACAGATAAATCTGACGTTTTTAGTAAGTAAATATTGTTGAAAATCAATTAAAAATAACTATATTCCAAGCACATTGTTGAAATTTCAAAATGGGCCTAGGCCCATTTTTTTTTGGGACAAAATAATATGTTAAATAGAAGAGCCGATAAACTAGAATTATTAAGAATTGCCGAAGCAGTAGCTTTGGAAAAATCAATAGATAAAGAACTTATTATCGGATCAATGGAAACTGGTATTGCTAAAGCTGCAAAGTCAAAATTTGGTTCTGAAAATGAAATAAAAGTAGAAATTGACAGAGATAATGGCGATATAGGAATATTTAGAAAACTATTAATAGTAGAAAATCCTGAAAACTCTAATTTAGAAATTACTCTTGATGATGCAATTAAAATTAATCAAATAAATAAGGGTAAAAAAATTGGGGATGAAGTCTTACAACCTTTGCCTTCATTTGATTTTGGGAGAATTGCTGCACAAACTGCAAAACAAGTAATAAGTTTTAATGTAAGAGAAGCTGAAAGAGAGAGACAATATAACGATTTTATTGATAAGAAAGACACAATCTTAAGTGGGATTGTTAAAAGACTTGAATTTGGGAATGTGATTGTTGATCTAGGAAGAACTGAAGCAATAATTCAGAAAAATGAGATGATACCAAGAGAAAATATTAAAGCTGGCGATAGGGTTAAAGCATATTGCTTAGATGTGCGAAGAGAACCAAGAGGTCAACAAATTTTTTTATCTAGAGCTCACCCTAAATTTATGGACAAATTATTTACACAAGAAGTTCCTGAGATATATGATGGTTTGATAGAAATAAAATCTTCATCAAGAGATCCTGGTAGCAGAGCAAAAATTTGCGTAAAAGCAATAGATACTTCATTAGATCCTGTTGGAGCATGTGTAGGTATGAGAGGTAGCAGAGTTCAAGCTGTTGTTAACGAACTACAAGGTGAAAAAATAGATATTGTAAATTGGTCAGAAGACCCTGCAGTTGTTGTATCTAATGCACTTTCTCCTGCTGAAGTGCAAAGAGTTAATGTAGATATTGAAGCGAAAAAACTTGATGTAATATTAACAGAGGAAAACTTGAGTAAGGCAATTGGAAGAAGAGGTCAGAATGTTAGATTAGCAACTAAATTATTAAATTACGAAATTAACATAATGACAGAACAAGAGGATTCTGAAAAAAGACAATTAGAATTCAAAGAAAAAACTGACAACATTGTTAAAAACCTTGAGCTTGATGAAACCTTAGGGCAGCTTCTGGTTGCTGAGGGGTTTTCTTCAATAGATGATATAAAAGATAGTTCTCCGGAAGCTCTCACTAAAATTGAGGGAATTGAAGAAGAGACTGCAAAAGAGTTAATTGAGAGAGCAAAAGAATTTTATGAAAAAGATCAAGAGGAAATATCAAAAAGAATTAAAGATCTAGGTTTACAAAATGATCTAATTAATCACGAAGGACTCACTCCAGGTATGCTGGTAACTTTAGGTGAACAGAAAATTCTTACTTTGACAGATTTGGCGGATTTAGCTTCTGATGAACTGACTGGCACTTATGATGTTATTAAAGGCGAAAGAGTAAAAATCAAAGGTTTTTTGGAAGAATTTGCGTTATCAAAGCAGGAGTCTGACAATTTAATTATGTCTGCAAGAGAAAAAGTTTATAAAGATTGAGAGATGGAGAATGGAAAAAAAGAAATTAAAGTTAAGTGTATCAGGAAGCTCAAAAAAGGCTTTTAACAGTATAGAAGAAGCAAAATCGAAATCTAAAAACACTGTTGTAATAGAAAAAAAAAATCCAAAATATTTTGGTAAATCACAATTTTCTAGACAAAATAATGATAATTTTAGATCAATTAAGACAACGAGTTCAAAGCCTGGCAATTTTACTAGACCATCAACACCTCCAACTTCAGACTTTGAAAAGAGAAAATTAGCAGAGCAAAGAGCGACAAGAAGGATTAAAGGTGAAATTTCTCAGAAAGACACTAAATCAAATAAAAATGTTGGAAAACGAAGAGAATTGAAACTAACTATTTCTCGAGCTCTGAGTGACGATCATGCAGAGACCAAGTCTAGAAGTTTGGCATCACTGAAAAGAGCAAAACAAAAAGAAAATAGAAGCTTAAATCAAAATGATAATACTGAAACTTACAAACAGATTAAGAGAGAAGTAAATTTACCAGAGGTAATAACGATAAGAGAGCTTGCAAATAGGATGGCAGAGCAATCAAGTAGTATTATTAAGCACCTTTTGGGAATGGGAGTAACAGTAACGATAAATCATACAATTGATGCAGATACCGCTGAATATTTAGTAAAAGAATTTGGCCACAAACCTATAAGAGAAACTAAAGCTGAGGAAATAATTCAAAAAATTAAAGAGGTAAAATCTGAAAACTTAAAAAATCGTCCTCCAATTGTTACAGTGATGGGTCATGTTGATCATGGAAAAACATCAGTTTTAGATGTTTTGAGAGAAGCCAATGTAGTTTCTGGGGAGTTTGGTGGCATTACTCAACATATAGGTGCATACCAAATAAATCATAATAATAAAAAAATTACATTTATAGATACCCCTGGTCATGCTGCCTTTACAGAGATGCGAGCAAGAGGTTCTAAACTAACTGATATAGTTGTATTAGTTGTTGCGGCAGATGATGGTGTAAAACCTCAAACGATAGAGTCAATTAAACATGCAAAAGCTGCAAATGTACCAATAGTTGTCGCAATAAATAAATGTGATTTATCAGAAGCAGATCCACAAAAAATTAAAAATCAACTTTTAGAATATGAATTAATTGCTGAAGATTTGTCAGGTGACACTCTTATGGTTGAGATTTCAACAAAAACTAAAAGCAATATAGATAAGCTAGTTGAGTCTATAGTTTTACAAGCTGAATTATTAGATTTGAAAACTGATTTTGAAACTAGTGCTAAAGGAATAGTTTTAGAATCAAAAATAGATATTGGAAGAGGCCCAGTGGCAAATATTGTTGTAACAGTAGGTACATTGAAGAAAGGAGATTATTTTGTTAGCGGATTACAATGGGGAAAAATAAGAGCAATTATAAACGATCATGGAAAAAATATTGAGGTAGCAGAGCCAGCTACTCCAATTGAAATTATTGGTATAAATGGTGCAGCTAAATCAGGTGATGATTTTATTGTATTACATAATGAAAAAGAGGCTAAATCTTTGTGCGAGGCAAGAGCACAGGAAACTAAAGATGATAAAATACCTTTGAATTTTGTAACACAAGACTCTGCTTTTCAAAATTCAATTTTAGAAGAATTAAATATAATTATTAAATCTGATGTTCATGGTTCGTCAGAAGCAATTAAAAATGCAATAGATCAAATTAAGCATGATGAAGTAAAACCAAAAATACTTCTTTCAGACATAGGTATGGTAACTGAAACAGATGTAACATTAGCAAAAGCATCAAATGCTGTAATAATTGCTTTCAATGTTAAACCGAGTAAAGAGGCAAAGAAAAGAGCTGAGCAAGAAAGAATTTCTATTTCGTCTTATAACATAATTTATGAGGTGTTAGATTTTATAAAAGCTAAGATGGCAGGATTATTAGCTCCAGATGTTAAAGAAACAATAATTGGAAGTGCGGAGATTCTAGAAATTTTTAAGGTCTCAAAAGTTGGTAAAGTAGCTGGATCAAAAGTAGTGGAGGGCGAAATAACCCAAAACTCAAGTGCAAGACTAATTAGAGATGGAGCTATAATATTTAACGGGAAAATTGGTTCTATATTTAGAGAAAAAGATCAAACTAAACAGGTTTCGGCTGGTCTGGAATGTGGAATTACTCTCAAAGACTTTGCTGATTATCAAAAAAAAGACATTATAGAAGTTTATAATTCAAAAATTACTGAAAGAACAATTTAAATGAAACATTTAGGTAAACCAATCACACAAAGACAGCTAAGAGTTGGAGAAATGATAAAACAGGCCTTAGGGAATATTTTTATAAGAGATGAGTCAAAAATACCAAATTTATCCACAAGAGAAATTACTGTTACCGAAGTTAGAATGTCTCAAGATTTAAAAACTGCAAAAATATTTGTAATGCCTTTAGGAGGAAAAAATAGTGATGAAATTATCGAAAAATTGAAAATATCTTCATTTATGATTAGAAAAGTTTTATCAAAAAAAATAATAATGAAATTTTTACCAAAGCTTTTTTTTGTGAAAGATGATTCTTTTGATTATGCTGAAAAAATAGAAAATTTAATTAAACAAACAAATAAATAAGGAAAAAAATGAAAGTAAAAGTAAAAGAACTACAAACCCATGAGAAAGATACAGGGTCTTCTGAAGTTCAAATAGCTCAATTAACAGGCAAAATAGAAAGCTTATCAAAACATATGAAACAATTCAAAAAGGATAAACACTCTTCTGTTGGCCTTTTGAGAGCAGTAAATAGAAGAAAAAAATTATTAGACTACTTAAAGAAAAATAATATGGAGTCTTATAAAGCAGTATTAACTAAATTAAATTTAAGGAAGTAAATGTTCAAAGTAGTAAAAAAAGAGATAGAATTAAGTGGAAAAAAAATAAGTTTAGAGACAGGTAAAATAGCAAGACAAGCGGATGGAGCAATTATAGCTCAATGTGGCGAGACTGTAGTTTTAGCAACAGTTGTTGGCGCCAAAAAAGTAAATCCAGATATGGATTACTTTCCATTATCTGTAAATTATCAAGAAAAATATTATGCAGCCGGTAAAATTCCAGGTGGCTATTTTAAAAGAGAAGCTAGGCCAACAGAGAGTGAAACTTTAATCTCAAGATTAATTGATAGACCTATCAGACCATTGTTCCCTGATGAATTTAAAAACGAAGTGCAACTATTACCTACGGTAATATCTTATGATAAAGAGAATGAACCAGATATTTTATCTATAATTGCATCCTCAGCGGCTCTAGCAATCTCAGGAATGCCTTTTATGGGACCTGTGGGTGCCTCTAGAGTTGGCTTCATTAAAGGAAAGTACGTTCTTAATCCTTCAAAAAAAGAACTAGAAGAATCCAAACTAGATTTAGTAGTAGCAGGAACCAAAGATGCAGTTTTAATGGTTGAGTCCGAGGCAAACGGCTTAACAGAGGAGGAAATGCTAAATGCTGTTAAATTCGGTCATGAAGGTTTTGTTCCAATAATAGAAATGATCGAAGATCTCGCCAAAGAATGCAGAAAACCAGAGTGGGTAGTTGAAAAAAAAGATCTTTCTGAGATAAAAAAGAAATTAGAAAAAGAATTTACTGAAGATCTGAAAAAAGCATTCGCTACAAAAGATAAACAAGACAGATCAAATCAAATTTCTGAAATTACTGAGAAAGCTAAAAAACTTTATGAAGAGAACGATGATTACACTGACCTAGATGTAAATTCACAACTTAAAAATTTGGAAAAATCTATTGTAAGGACTGATATTCTTAAAAATAAAAATCGTATAGATGGAAGAGGTCTAGCAGATGTAAGACCTATTATGTGTGAAGTCGGAATTTTACCAAGAGTTCATGGTTCAGCTTTGTTCACAAGAGGTGAAACACAAGCAATTGTAACAACTACACTTGGAACTTCAGATGATGAACAAAGAATAGAGAGTTTAGATGGACTTCAAAAAGAGAGATTTATGTTACATTATAATTTTCCTCCATTCTCAGTTGGTGAAACAGGAAGGATTGGAACCGGTAGAAGAGAGATAGGTCATGGCAAATTAGCATGGAGAGCAATTAATTCATCACTCCCATCGAAAGAAAGTTTTCCATATACATTTAGAATTGTATCAGAAATCACTGAGTCTAACGGTTCATCTTCAATGGCAACTGTTTGTGGAACTTCACTAGCTCTGATGGATGCAGGAGTGCCGATTAAAGAGCCAGTTGCTGGAATAGCAATGGGTTTAATCAAAGAAGGTAATGATTTCTCTGTACTATCAGATATTCTTGGTGATGAAGACCACCTTGGAGATATGGATTTTAAAGTTGCAGGAACTAAAGACGGTATTACATCTTTACAAATGGATATTAAAATCACAGGAATTACATTTGAAATAATGGAGCAGGCTTTAAATCAGGCAAAAGATGGAAGAATTCATATTTTGGGTGAAATGAATAAAGCATTAGACAAATCCAGAGATAATGTTGGAAAACATACTCCAAAAATGGAAAAGATTACTGTTGATAAAAAAGATATAGCTGCTGTGATTGGAAAAGGTGGAGCAACAATTAGAGAAATTGTAGAAAAATCAGGTGCTAAAGTTGACGTTAATGATGTTGGAGAAGTAACAGTCGCTGCTCCTGATGAAGAGTCTAGAAATATTGCCATGCAAATGATCAAAGACATAACAGCTAAAGCTGAATTAAATAAAATTTATAATGGAAAAGTCATGAAAATTATGGAATTTGGAGCATTTGTTAATTTCCTTGGAAAGCAAGATGGACTTGTGCATATTTCTGAGCTTGCAGATAAAAGAGTTGCCAAAGTAACAGATGTTGTCAAAGAAGGTGACGAAGTAAAAGTAAAAGTTATTGGATTTGATAGAGGAAAAGTTAAACTTTCTATAAAACAAGCAGCAATTTAATTTATAAAAGGATATAGATGAAAAAATTTGAAGAGTTAATGTCTGTCAGCCGTGAGATAGAAAATATTACTGCAGAAGAAGCTAAAAAAAAACTTAATGATCCTAACGTTCAATTTATCGATGTTAGAGATAAAGAAAGTTTTTCAAAAGGAACAATTGGAAACGCTATTCATATGGATAGAGGATTATTAGAATTTTACCTTGCCGAAGGCAGTCCAATTGAAAATGATATTATCAAAAATAATCCAGATAAAGAATATGTTGTATTCTGTGGTGTAGGTGGACAAGGCACCTTAGCTACTAAGACCATGAAAGATATGGGTGTTAAAAGTGTAAAAAACATATCTGGTGGCATAGCTGAGTGGAATAAAATCAAAGATTGATATTGAATTTATACTCAAAATTTAAATCTTATTTATCAAAAAGTAAGTATAGCAAATATTTACTTGTTGGGGGTTTTGCATTCTTCTTTATAAAAGGTTTAATATATCTAGTCCTTATAATTGCAGTTTTTTTTGGATTTAAGTCTTACTGATTACTAACTCTCAGGGATAAAAAGCAAGCAAAGACCATTACTACAATATCTTTTTCCACCATCAGGACCATCATTAAATACATGGCCGTGATGAGCTCCACAATTTGCACAGCTATATTCAGTCCTCTTCATACCAAAAGAATAATCAGTTTTTGTTACAAATACGCCTGGTATTGCTTCGGTGAATGACGGCCAACCAGTCCCACTATCAAATTTTGCAGTGGACTCAAATAGTTTTACACCACAATTTGCACAATGGTAAGTCCCTTTTCTTTTCTCATAATTTAATTCGCTAGTACCAGCACGTTCAGTGCCCTCTTCAAACATTATTATTTTTTGCTCATTTGTAAGATCTGGATTTATAATATTGTATTCACTCTCATCTTTTTTTAATTTTTTTTTAAATCCAACTAAATTACTCGCTAATGATGCTAAAGGATAAAATATTATTCCTAATACAGAAACTCCAGCAATTTTTAAAAAATTTCTTCTCACAATAGATTATAATTATTTTATTTTTTTCTTACTTAACTTGTTTATCAAGAATAAAGCTATTGCAGTCAATAGGGCAAAAACTTCTAGTGCATGACCAGAACCTTCAAGAATTAATTGTACTATAAAAAATATTATACAAACTACAAACCAAACTAATATAAGCATAACTATTAATTTAAGATATATTTTTTGGGTCTGGCATACCTACTTTATTATAACCAGCATCAACATAATGAATTTCACCTGTAACGCCACCTGCCATATCACTTAGAAGATACAATGCTGAGTTTCCAACATCAATATTATCAACGTTTCTCTTTAAAAAAGAGTGATCAGCATTCCATTTATATAAAAATTTAGCATCTCCAATAGCTGATGCTGCTAATGTTTTAATTGGACCTGCACTTATCGCATTAACTCTTATTCCTTTAGATCCTAAATCTCTAGCTAAGTATTTAACACTAGACTCTAGTGCAGCTTTGCAGACACCCATCACATTATAGTTAGGGATTGCTTTGTTAGCTTCATAGCTAAGAGTAATCATACTACCACCCTCTTTCATAATTTTAGAGGCTTCTTTTGCAACTTCAGTAAATGAAAAGCATGAAATTAGCATACTTCTTAAAAAATTTTCTCTTGTTGTATTTAGATATTCTCCTGAAAGTTCAGATTTGTCAGAAAAAGCAATTGCGTGAACTACAAAGTCTACCTCGCCCCATTGAGATTTAACATCTTCAAATAATTTTATTACATCTTCTTTTTTTTCAACATCGCAGCTAAAAGTAACATTAGAATTTAGTTTTTCTGCAAGAGGAACCACTCTTTTTTTAAGAGCATCACCTAAATATGTAAAAGCTAATTCAGCACCTGCTTCTGAAAGTTTTTGAGAAATACCCCAAGCAATAGATCTCTCATTAGCAACACCCATTATCAGTCCTTTTTTACCCTTCATTAATGACATTTATTGAACTTTCTCAAAAACTAGAGTTGCATTCGTTCCACCAAATCCAAAACTATTAGACATGACAGAATTT
>CABZJN010000028.1 GCA_902526085.1 uncultured Pelagibacteraceae bacterium | reverse complement strand
TTATTTTGTATTCGAAAATCATCTCTTATCCAAACTAGTGCTGTATTAGCCATTTGATAACTGTTCTGATCCTTTAGACAGAAGTTCGTTATAAAGTTTTATATCTGTATCACCCTCACATCCAATTAATAAAACGTTCGAATTCATATCTAATTCAAGATCCTTTTTAATTTGTTTATTATTACAACTAACATTTATACTTATTAGAGCAGGTGCTGAACATTCTCCTGCAACAATGTTATCATCACCAAAGTATCCCTTAGCTAACATCGCAACTGATAATGGTATGTCGTCATCTGGAATACTCAAACAATTATTTACTGAGTTTTTTAGAATTTGCCATGGGACCAATGATACATCTCCACATGACATTCCCCCCATAATGCTCTCTTTTTCTATTTCAACTCTAGTAAGTTCCCCTGCATCAATACTTTTTAAGACACAGTCTGCATTTTTTGGTTCAACAATAATAATTTTTGGAATTCTTTTAAAATATCTTGCAACTCCTGCAATTACACCAGAAGCCATACCTCCAACACCTGCCTGTAAAAATATATGTGTAATATAATGATCAGTTTGTTTTGAGATTTCTTCTATCATGACTGAATATCCAGCCATAGTCAGTTTTGGCACTTTTTGATAATCTTCCCAGGCAACATCTTGTACAATTTCCCAACCATTTTGCTTAGATTGTTTTATACATTCATCTAAAGAATTTTCGTAATTGCCTTTTACTCTTGTCACCTTTGCTCCAAGTTTTCGCATCTCGTCTGCCCTTGTTTCACTAACAAATTCACTTATGAAAATTTTACATGCAATACCAAGTCTCTTTGCCCCCCAGGCAACCGATTTCCCGTGATTTCCTGCTGTTGCTGTAGAAACAACTACATCTTTTCTTCCAGCTGAAACCTCCGCTACAGCATATGCACCACCAAGAGCTTTAAAAGATTTAAGTCCAAATCTTTTTGACTCATCCTTGTAAAAAATATTTTTAAGGTCAAGATCTTTTGAAAGTTTATTTAAATTAAGTAGGGGAGTAGGTTCATAATTTTCCCAACCAGATAAAGAATTAAATGCTTTATCAATAGTTTCTTTATTTAATACACTTAATATTTCTTCTCTACTGAATGAATAATTTTTATTTTTAATAAATGATGAAAATTTATTAATATGACTATAATCAATAGACATATTCTAGCAATCCAAAGTATTAGATCTTTCCCACTTTGTAATAGGTTTTAGTTTATCAAATTTTTCTTTTAACTTGAAACTATCAATTTCAGATTTTTTTAATTTGATATAACTGTTTAAAACATTTTTTCCAAAAGCATTTTTCATTATTGTATTAAAATTTAATAATTCTAAGGAGTCTTCTAAAGTATCTGGCAATTTTGGTAGGTTAGGATATTTTTCGTGATCGGTGTACATATTACAGAATAATGGTTTTCCAGGATTAACTCTTTTTCTAATACCATTTATACCTGCTGCTAAAACTCCTGCTTGTAGCAAATATGGATTTGCTGATCCATCCATCAATCTAAGTTCAAATCTTCCAGGATCTGGAACTCTAATCATATGTGTTCGATTATTTCCGGTGTAAGAAATACTACTTGGCGACCATGTTGCGCCAGATTTAGTTGGTGGCGCATTTATTCTTCTATAACTATTTAAAGTTGGATTAAAGAATGCTGATAATGAACCCGCATTTTTAATTACACCACCTAAAAAATTGTATGCTAATTTACTTAGTCCAAGTTTGTCGTTTTTATCTAAAAATTTATTTTTTTTCTTATCCCATAGGGAAATATGCGCATGACACCCATTACCCGTCAGTTTTTCAAATGGTTTCGGCATAAATGTTGCTCTTAACCCATGCTTTTCTGCTATGGACTTTACCATAAATTTAAAAAATGTATGTCTATCTGCTGTAGTTAAGCAGTCAGTATAATCCCAATTCATTTCAAACTGGCCATTAGCATCTTCATGATCATTTTGATATGGGTTCCATCTCATTGTAATCATGCAATCACATATCTCTTTTATTAAATCATATTGTCTCATTAAAGCTGATTGGTCATAACAAGGTTTAGATTGAGTATCCCTAGAGTCTGCAATAGAACTACCATCAGGTGATATAAGAAAATATTCACACTCAACACCCGATTTCATGGTATAACCCTCATTTGATAGCAATTTTATTTGCTTTTTTAACATCACTCTTGGTGATGCCTCAACAGGTTTGCCATTCATCCATAGGTCTGAAGCAAGCCAACCTACTTCTTTATTCCAAGGTAATTGAATTAAGCTATTTGGATCTGGTATAGCGAACATATCAGAGTCTGCTGGTGACATATCAAGCCATGCTGCAAATCCAGCAAAACCTGCACCATTTTTTTGCATCTCTTTTATTGCTTGTGCAGGTACTAATTTTGATCTTAATACACCAAACAAATCAACGAAACTTATTAAAAAATATTGAATATTTCTGGATTTAGCAATATTATATAAATTCTTGGGCATTAATAATTATACTACGAATTATTTATTAACTATCAATAACTATTTCTTTTTTATACCTGGTATCCAACTAGTTCCTGCCAAAGGAACTCTAGCCATTGCTGCAGCTTCAACAGTTAATGCACATAAATCCTCTGGTTCTAAGTTGTGAAGACTGTTTTTTCCACATGCTCTTGCAATAGTTTGTGCTTCTAAAGACATGACTTTTAAATAATTTGATAATTTTCTACCTGCCTTTTTCGGATCTAATCTTTTCATTAGCTTTGGTTTTTGAGTTGAAATTCCTGCAGGATCATTTCCTTCATGCCAGTCGTCGTACGCTCCAGCTTTAGTCCCAAGTTTTTCATATTCTTTTTCCCATTTTGGATCATTATCACCAATTGCAATCATGGCTGCACTCCCAATTGATACTGCATCAGCTCCTAACGCAAGAGCTTTAGCTACATCTGCACCATTTCTAATTCCACCAGATATAATAAGTTGAACTTCTCTATGAGAATTTAAATCTTGCAAAGCATCTACAGCAGGTCTTATGCAGGCTAAAGTTGGTTGACCTACATTTTCAATGAATACTTCTTGTGTTGCTGCAGTTCCACCTTGCATACCATCTAAGACAACAACATCTGCTCCAGCTTTTACAGCTAATGCTGTATCATAATAAGGTCTTGCTCCAGCAATTTTAATAAAAATAGGAACATTCCATTTAGTAATTTCTCTTAATTCTAAAATTTTTATTTTTAAATCGTCTGGTCCAGTCCAATCTGGGTGTCGACAAGCAGATCTTTGATCAATACCTTTTGGCAAAGTTCTCATTTCTGCAACACGATCATCTATTTTTTGTCCTAGTAACATTCCTCCTCCACCAGGTTTTGCACCTTGTCCAATTACTACTTCAATTGCATCTGCTTTTCTTAAATCTTTTGGGTTCATCCCATATCTTGATGGTAAAAGTTGATAAACTAAATTTTTAGATTGGCCTCTTTCCTCTGGTGTCATTCCTCCATCACCTGTTGTGGTAGATGTCCCAGCTGCACTTGCTCCTCTTCCTAATGCCTCCTTAGCTGGACCAGATAATGCTCCAAAACTCATACCAGCAATTGTAATTGGAATATCAAGCTCTAGTGGTTTTTTTGCATATCTTGTGCCCAAAGTCACATTTGTAGTACATTTTTCTCTATATCCTTCCAACGGATATCTAGACATTGATGCACCTAAAAATAATAAATCATCAAAATGTGGAAGCTTTCTTTTAGAACCACCACCCCTAATATCATAAATTCCAGTTTCAGCTGCTCTTCTTATCTCAGAGTTAGTATATTCATCAAAGGTCCAGGATTGACGAGGGAGAGTTTTATTTTTCATATTTAATAGTTAGATACATTATCTATGTTAAAATTGTAAAGTTTTCTTGCAGAACCATATCTTTTAAATTGCTCAGGCTTAATATTTGATCCAGCCTTTTTCAAAAGCTCTTTTAATTTTGTCTTATGTTTTTTACTCATTTTTTTTTCTTCACAATCAGCACCTAAAGATTTTACTTTTCCTTTTACATATATGTCTGTTTCATACAAGCTGTCACCTAATGCTTCACCCGCATCGCCACAAACAACTAGATTTCCAGATTGTGCCATAAATGCTGACATATGGCCAACAGATCCTTTTACTATTATATCGATACCTTTCATTGAAATTCCACATCTTGAACTTGCATCACCATCAATAATTAATGTACCACCATGAGCAGTTGCCCCTGCAGATTGTGATGCATTTCCTTTTACATGAACTTTTCCAGACATCATATTTTCTGCAACTCCAGTTCCCACATTTCCATCAACTATAATATTTGCATTTTGGTTCATACCTGCACAATAATACCCAACATGACCTTTAATGGTTACATCAATATTATCTGTAAGACCTGCACAGATAGCATGATTACCCTCAGGGTTTGATATTACAAAGTCTCTTTTATTTTTTCGATCAATATTTTGAAGCCTTTCATTCACAGATCTTAATTTTAATTTTTTTAAATCAAGTATCATCATTTCCCCCAAGAATAAACTATACCTGGCTCAGGTTCAAAAATTTTTGCATTATTTACATTTGGTAAATGTGCCATTGCTTGAAACTCTGAAGAAATTGCTACATAGTCCTTTGTTTCAGCAATAACAGCAGGCTTACATGCTATTTCATCTCTTAGAACTGCAAAACCACTATGTGTTCCTGCAATAAAAGTATAAAACCCATCCAAATCGCCTAACCCTTTATTTAATGTTTTTTTCAAATTCCTTCTTTTTAAACTATCTGAAATATAACCAGCAGCTACTTCCGTATCATTATCAGAACTAAATTTCGATCCACTCTTTTTTAATTTTCTTCTTAAATTATTATGATTAGACAAGGAACCATTATGTACTAAGCATTCATCTTCACCTGTAGAGTAAGGGTGTGATCCGTCAGTTGTAATTGCACTTTCTGTAGCCATTCTTGTATGGCCAATAGCATGAGTTCCTGAGAAATCATCTAGATTAAATTTTTTTACAACATTACTTGGGCTTCCAACTTGTTTAAAAATTTCAATGGATTTCCCATAACCAACTAATGATATTTCCTCATAACTGTCCAAAATAGGCAATATTTTATTGGGTTTTTCAATAGATTTTAAAATTACGTGGTCTGAATTTTTTTCTATATTTGTAAATTTTACTTTCTTTTTCATTTCCTTTTTGAATTTTTCAAAACTCACTTCATTTAAACAAATAGAATATTTATAAGTTTTATTTTTATCACTGTTATAAATTGCAAAACCTGCACTGTCAGGACCCCTAGACTCCATACTGACCAACATTTTAGAAAGCATCGCTCCTAAGGATTTTTCAAATTTTTTAGATTTTAGATAAATTCCAACGATGCCACACATAAATTAGCTTTGAATTAGTGATAATAATTGATCTTTATAGTAAAGCACATTAATTATAACAATAATAATGATTGCGGCATAGACACCATATTTAGATTTAGGCCATGCTAATCTAGCCATTTTACTTGGTGTTTTGTTGAGGTTTTTTTTTTCTTCGTCCATACTTTGTAAAGGGCGCATCTAAATTTATGCGCCCTTATCTTTTTTTATTTATCCATCGGTAATATTACTCTTCCATGCATTTGAACTTGGTCTTCTTCTTGCAAGCTTAGAAAGTTTATCACTTTCTTGTTTTGAGCTTACAACTGTCCAACCAATCCAAATAACAGCAAGTATAAGAACTAATATACCTTCTGATCCTACTCCCGGATAAATAGCACCCGCCACATCCTCTGCAGGTTTATTTAAGTGATCTATCCAATTAGATACTGTAGCCATATTATCCTCCTTTAACTACTAGAAGAAGCAACAGTGCGTTCATCTTCTTTTGCTTCCTCCATTATTTGGTAGTCCAAACCAGCCAACTCAACTTCCCTCGGGATTCTGAGTTTGCCAATACCATTTAACACTCTAGCTATAATGTAGCCCGGGATCATTCCAAGGACAAAGAACATGATTATTGCACCTATGAACATTCCTAAAGGATTTATTGCAGCGTATGTAGTTCCATCCCACATAGCACCAACACTGTATCCTGAAGAAGGGTATCCATTTAATACAAAACCGCATATCACAAGTCCTGCAAACCCAGCATAACCATGAACTGCTACTGCTCCAACTGCATCATCAATTTTGAACCTTCGTTCAACCCAGTAATGCATTTTGTAAGCTATAACGACACCAATCATTCCAATTATCAAAGATTGTATTGGATGATAAAGGTCATTTCCTGCAGATGCACAGATTATTCCAGCTAAACCACTTGAGTAAGTCCAGAAAGGATCACCTTTGGAAACAACATAACCTGCTAATAATCCTCCTGACAGAGACATCAAAAAGTTCATTGTTATTCCACTAAGTGTGGTTGGCGTTACATAAATTGTGGTTGCAGTAAAGTAGGTTACACCTTCCATGCCATACTCAGGTCCAAGATCGTAAATTGGAATATTACAAGCAGCATAAAATCCCCAAAAACCTGTATAAATTAAGAATAATCCAATAGTTACTAGCCAAGGATTTCTAGGTCCTATATTTCTAGGTTCACCGCTTGATGAAAATTTTCCAATTCTTGGTCCTAAAACAGCTAGCACCCCTAAAGCAAATCCACCAGCAACTGCGTGAATTACACCTGAGGCATAAGCATCATGGTAACCGAGTATCTTCAACATCCATCCGTCGAAGTGCCATCCCCACGCAGCATCTATACTCCAAAATACTGATCCAATTGCAATCGCAAGAATTCCAAAAGCAAAAGTAGTAATCCTTTCAATTACAGCACCAGATACAATGGATGCAGCTGTCCATGAGAATAGTAAAAATGCAGCCCAAAATACTCCACTAATATGATCTCCCAAGTTTACTGCCATCAATTCACTGTTTGGCAAATACCACTTAGAACTAAAAGCTGAGTCATCTGTAATTAACGCTGCGCTTTCATTCATTATTGATGGTGCAAGACCTGGCCCAGTTGGAAATGCCCAATAAATCCACCAACCAAATAAAAACCAAGTAACTGTTACCAAAGGAATCAGCATCGTGTTTTTCATTAATGTGTGTTGATGATGTTTGTATCGAGAAGCTCCAACCTCATACATACAGAATCCTACGTGTATAAGAAACATAAGTACTACTGTTATCCAATAGTAAAATTCTGTAAATATGGTTGTCAATGCACCGAGTTCGTCAGTCATTTAACCTCCAATTGTTTAAACAAATTATTTTAATATTATTATTTCGATTTATCGGATCAATCTTAAAAACAACAACTAAATCAAAGAGAATTTACTAAACTACAACTTCAGGTTTATGTAATTTGTTGGTGATTCTAAAATTTTCTATATGCTTTTTTTAAATCTACCAAAGGGTGATTTGGAGACATTTGAAATTTTACTAATAGTTCTCGTGCAATCATGTCCCTATCTTGTTGGTTATTAGGTAATTTAATTTTTTTTGGAATGGTGACCCAACCATTTGCATTTCTATCAAAAACTGCAGGTCTATCTTCTTCATATCCCATGTGAACATCTTCTAACCAATTTAAATCATCCCATCCCATTGCTTCAATATATTTTTTTAGAAATGGTGTTATTCTTGAGTAGTCTGGTAATAAATTAACATCGTATCTATAACCAATAGTTTGACCTATCATCTTTTCTCGAGCAGTCTCTTTCTTTTTACCTAGCTGTCCTTTAATTTTTTTTTTGCTCGATTTTTTAGTTTTTTTCTTTGGCATGATTATATTTTATGAAAATCATCTACTCCAACGGTATGGTTTGTACCAGATAAAGGTACTTTTGCTAAAGCTGATGCTTCCATTGTTAAAGCAGCCATATCCTCTGGCTCTAGTGAATGAATATTAGTTTTACCGCATGCTCTAGCTAATAATTGAGCTTCAAGTGTCATAGTATGCAAGTAATTATACACTCTTAGAGCTGCCTCATCTGGGTTAAGTCTTTTTCTCAATTTAGGATCTTGAGTAGCAACACCAACCGGGCAACGTCCTGTATGACAGTGATAACAATGACCTGCGGGTACTCCCATTTCTTTTTCAAAATTAGACTCTGGAATTTCTTTATTACAGTTTAGTGCAATCATAGCGCCAGTACCTATAGCAATAGCATCAGCTCCTAGAGCTAGTGCTTTTGCCATGTCAGCTCCATCTCTAACTCCACCAGCATATATAAGAGTAACTTTTCCAGTTTTACCAACATCATCTATTGCTCTTCTTGCTTCTCTAATTGCAGCTATTCCTGGTATACCCGTGTTTGCTGCTGCGATGTGTGGACCAGCACCTGTTGAGCCTTCCATACCATCTAAATAAATAGAGTCTGGATCACATTTTGCTGCCATACGGACATCATCATAAACTTTTGCTGCTCCAAGTTTTAATTGTATTGGAACTTTATTTTTTGTTAACTCTCTTAGCTCTTGAACTTTTAAAGCCAAATCATCTGGTCCTAACCAATCGGGATGTCTTGCAGGAGATCTTTGATCAATACCAGCTGGTAATGATCTCATCTCTGCTACTTGGTCAGTAACTTTTTGACCCATCAAGTGACCACCCATTCCAACTTTTTGTCCTTGACCAATGAAAACTTCAATTCCATCAGCAAGTTGTGCATGATGAGGATTAAATCCATATCTTGATTGAATACATTGGTAGTACCATTTTTCTGAATATCTTCTTTCGTCAGGTATCATTCCACCTTCACCTGAACATGTTGCGCTACCTGCCATGGTTGCTCCTCTTGCAAGCGCTGTTTTTGCCTCATAAGATAAAGCTCCAAAACTCATACCTGTAATATAAACTGGAATATCTAATTCCACTGGATTTTCACATCTTGGACCAATGATAGTTTTTGTTTCACACTTTTCTCTGTAACCTTCAATTACAAATCTTGTAAGGGTACCAGGTAAAAAAACTAAATCGTCAAATGTAGGAATTTTTTTCATTAGAGCCATTCCTCTCATTCGGTATCTTCCTAACTGAGCTTTAATATGAATGTCGTCGATTACTTCTGGAGTAAATATAGAGTTATAACCTAGTAAACTTTTATTTCTTTTTGAGAATTCACTTCCACCATTCCCATTAGAATGACCATTCGATTTTTCGTGTTTTTTCTTTGCCATTAAATTGCTCCTTTTTTCTCAGTTGGTTCTAAAGCATCGTAATTCCAGAGTTTTTTGCCTGCAACTACTTTTGTCATCTTTGAAACATCAAAATTTTCACCAATTTCAGCTACCTTAAGTTTTCTTTTGATCCAATCTATATCACTTTTTGTCATAGGTGACTCAATCGCATCACTTCCAAATGATCCAATTTTTCCACCCACGTAAATAGTTCCATCGTACATCGAGTCTCCGAGGTTTATGCCTACATTGCCTAAGATTATTATTCTTCCTCTTTGCATCATAAATCCAGTAAATGCTCCAGCGTCACCGCCTACAATAATCGTTCCACCCTTTTGATCAATCCCTGTTCTAGCACCAACGCTTCCTTTACATATTAAATCTCCACCTCTAACTGCTGCACCAAAACATGACCCTGCATTTTTTTCTATAACTACTTTTCCTGCCATCATATTTTCTGCACATGACCATCCAACTCTTCCATTAATTCTTACTGTTGGACCATCTATAGAACCAACACCAAAATAACCTAAACTTCCCTCAAAAATTAGATTTAATTTATTTAACACTCCAACTCCTAAACTGTGTTTTCCTTGTGGGTTTTTTATAACTATTGTTCCATAACCTTGACTCATAAGCTCATCGATTTTCTTGTTTGCCTCTTTGCAGTCTAAATCATTTACGTCAAGATCAATTCTTTTATTAAAATCTACATCATAAGTCCCCCAATAATAAAAGTTTTCTGCTTCATCTGGATTAAAAAATTTTTGTTGAGTTTTCCCTGTTAGGACTTCACTGTGAAGTCCCATTGATTGGGCTTTAGTTTTGTTTTCGTTAGATTTTATATTTGCCATACTTTTACCTCTCCATCAAATGGATCGTAAGTGTCTATTTCGTGCGGAAGTATAGATCTTATAGCTATCTCTTCAGAACCCATAGCTACCAATTCATCTGACTCATAGAGAACTAATGGTTTAGCTGCCATTGTATCTTTCGCCATTCCTAAAGAATCTTTTGTTGCCACAAAATAAGTAAACACACCATCTAATCCTGACAAACTGTCTTTCATACCTTCTTCTAAAGTTGCTCCATTTCTCATTTTTTCTGCCAAATAAACTGCAATTAGTTCAGAATCGCATTCAGACATGAACCTCATTCCTTTATTCTCCAATACTCTTCTATTGTTCCAATAATTAGTTAATTGACCATTGTGAACTACAGACACATCGCTGAAAGGATATCCCCAAAATGGGTGAGCAGATTTAATATCTACACCAGACTCTGTTGCCATTCTGGCATGACCTATAGCATGAGTTCCTGTTACTTTTCCTAGATTGTATCTATCTAATACTGCTTGTGCATCTCCCAAATCTTTAATTAATTCTAGTGATTTTCCAATTGATAAAATCTCAACACTCTCAATACTTTCGATTTTCTTGGAAAATTCCATCAAATCATCATCATATTTCATTTCATATCTATAAGAATATGGAGTTAATTTTTCTTCCTTAAGTACTTTTGCACCAAGATTTTTTAACATACTGTCTACAAGTTCTTTTCTCTTATCGTAAACACTCTCATCCTCATTAACCGAAGAGCTACCTTCACCAACATTTTCTCCAACTTTGAATCTCATTATGAAGTTTTGACCATCGTT
>CABZJN010000027.1 GCA_902526085.1 uncultured Pelagibacteraceae bacterium | reverse complement strand
TTTCGGACTTTATGATTTAATTGGAATTGATTTGATGGCTGACGTTTTGAAAAGTTTTATAAAAGAACTTCCAGAAACTGATGACTTCCAAGTTGTAGCGAAAGAAATACCATTAGTTAAAAAACTTATAGAAACTGGTTACACCGGAAGAAAAGGGAAAGGTGGTTTCTATAGAATGAATAAGGCAGATAATAAAAAAATTCTAGAGGGTATTAACTTAGAGACAGGTGAATACTCACTATCTAAAAAATTTAATTTAGGATCAGAAAAAATGGATATTGTTGGTCTTATAAACAGAAAAGATAAATATGGTGAATACGCTTGGTCTGTAATTTCAAAAATTATAAAATATGCATCGTCTCTAGTTCCAGGTATTACAGATAAATTTAATGATATCGATGAAGCAATGAGACTAGGGTTTAACTGGTCTAAAGGACCCTTTGAGATGTTAAAAGAAATTGGTGTTAAGGATTTTTTTGAAAGAATAGATACATTTGAAAATAATAAATTTCTTGAAAACTTGTCTCAAAGTAAAGACGAAAATTTTTATGGTGAACGACAACAATATACTGATTTAGAAACTTTAGGAAAAATAAAACCAAAAGCAATTAAATTAGATAAAAATAACTCTGCTGAAACCTATAGATTTGATGATTATAATATTGTTGAGTTCACAACTAAGGCTAATGCTTTAGATTATGACTCGATGGATAGTTTAAAAAATGCAACAGATAAACCTTTAATAATAATAAATGAAGCAATGCAATTTTCAGCAGGTGTAAACTTGTCTTACACAATGAATTTTGCAGACAAAGGAGATTTAAAATCTATTGAAAAGTTTGTTAAATATTTTCAAGAGACCTGCAAACATTTAAAATATTCTAAATATCCAGTTGTATCAGCTCCGTCAGGCTTGGCATTGGGTGGTGGTTTTGAAGTTTTATGTCAAAGTAACTTTGTTGCATCTCATACCAATATTGTAGTTGGCTTAGTTGAGACTATGGTTGGATTAATTCCAGCAGGTGGAGGATGTAAAGAAATGCTTTATAGATGGTCTCAAACCGAAGAAGCTAAAAATGATTATGATTATGCTCCTTTAAAAGTATTTGATATTATTGGATATGCTAAAACTGCAACTTCACCAATTGAAGCTGAACCATTAAAATATTTAAGACCAGAAGACAAAAAAATAATGAGTAGAAATAGTTTATTGCAGGTTTCTAAAGAGATAATTGAAAATAATAAAGATTTTTCACCTCCGGATGAATGTAAATTTAAATTATCAGGAAAAAGTGTTTATGAAAAAATGGTAAAAATGTTAGAAAAATTATACAATGAAAAAATTATTCTTGATCATGGTATGGTAGTTGGAAAAGAACTTGCAAAAGTTTTGAGTGGTGGAGATACTAATTTAGAAAAAACTTTATCAGAGGATGATTTATATAAATTAGAGTTAGATGCATTTATGAAGCTAATTGAGACAGAAAAAACTCAAGAAAGAATTAAACATACATTGAAAACTGGTAAACCTCTGGTAAACTAACATCATGGCAAATAGACCGACAAAAAAACAAGCAGACAACGCAACAAAAATTCTAATTTCTTGGAAGAAAAAAATGCCTTTTTATTATGCTGCAGCTATTATAATTGTTTTAATAATAATTCTAGTTTCTTCAAATTCGAATAAAGAGCTTTCTATGCATCAAAAAAATATCATTGATTTTAAAAAAGCAGCAGAATTTATTCATAAAAATAGCTCTAAAAATTGAAAGATAAAAATAAAAAACCAATCCAACCAGTAAGTGGAACAAAAGTACCAAGATATGCGGGACCATCTACTTTCGCTCGATTACCAGAAATAAGAGATGTTGAAAGTTGTGATGTTGCAATCGTAGGAGTTCCTTTTGACTCAGGAACTAGTTACAGACCTGGAGCACGATTTGGACCCCAAAGTATAAGACAAGCGTCAAGACATTTAAGAACGAATTATCATCCAAGTTACGATGTTGAACCATTTAAGGTGCAACAAATTGCTGATGCAGGAGATATTGCCTGTAATCCATTTAATATTGATGAGGCTATAAAACAAATAGAGGTTGGTGCTACAGAACTTTTAAATAAAGTAGGAGGGATTATTAGTCTTGGTGGTGACCATACAATAGCTGTTCCATTGCTTAGAGCAATTAATAAAAAGAATAAAGGTCCAGTTTCATTAGTCCACTTTGATGCTCACCTAGATACTTGGGATACTTATTTTGGAGCACCTTACACACACGGCACACCATTTAGGAGAGCAAGAGAAGAAAATTTATTTTTAGATGACGCATCAATGCACGTTGGAATTAGAGGTCCACTCTATAGCAGGGAAGATATCAAGAATGATGAAAGTTTTGGTTTTAAAATAATACATTGTGACGAATTTCAAACAGAAGGTATAGACAAAATAGTTGAGAGAATTAGAAACAGAGTAGGAGACAATGCTTTATATCTGTCGATAGATATTGATGTTTTAGATCCAGCTTTTGCTCCTGGAACTGGTACACCTGAGATAGCAGGTATGACTACAAGAGAAATTGTAAATGTTATAAGAGGATTATCAGGGCTAAACCTAGTTTCAGCAGATGTAGTTGAGGTAGCACCAGCATATGATCATGCAGAAGTAACTTCTTTAGCAGCCGCAACAATTGTTTATGAGTTAACAAATTTGTTTGCAAAAGCATAAAGAACAGATAGCTTAATATATGTTAGAAAAAAGAAATTTTTATATAAATGGAAAATGGGTAGAACCAAAAAATTCTAAAGACATTCAAGTAATAAATCCTGCTACAGAAAAAAGTTGCGCAGTTATTTCACTGGGTGGAAAAGAAGATGTTGATGATGCAGTATCATCTGCAAAAACTGCATTTCAAACTTGGGGTTTCACAAAAAAAGAGGAGAGAATTAAACTATTAGAAAAGTTTTACGAGCTATATAAAAAAAGATGGAATGACACTACAGAGGCAATAATGATGGAAATGGGCGCTCCAAAAGATTTTGCATCCAAATTACAAACTGGCACAGGAGCCAGTCATACGAAATCATTTATAAAGTATCTTAAAGCTTTTGATTTTGAAAAACCTTTGGGCGATCATACACAAGATCAGAGAATTATTTATGAACCCAAAGGAGTTTGCGTATTAATAACACCTTGGAATTGGCCAATGAATCAAGTTTGTTTAAAAGTAATCCCAGCTTTAGCAGCAGGATGTACTATGATCTTAAAACCTTCTGAGCTAGCGCCTTTATCGTCAATGATACTTACAGAGCTTATTCATGAGGCAGGTTTTCCAAAAGGGGTATTTAATTTAGTTAATGGAGATGGGGAAACTACAGGTAATGCACTGACCAGTCATAAAGATGTAAATATGATATCTTTTACTGGTTCAACAAGAGCAGGAGCTCTAATTTCTCAAAACGCAGCAAAAGACTTTAAAAGGGTAAGCCTTGAATTAGGTGGAAAAGGAGCAAATATTATTTTTAAAGATGCAGACTCTGAGGCAATTGAAAGAGGAGCTGCACGATGTTTTAGAAATTCAGGCCAATCCTGTAATGCACCTACAAGAATGCTCGTAGAAAAATCAATCTATCATGATGCAGTTAACAGATTAAAAAAATTTGCTAATGAATATAAAGTTGATATTCCCCAAAAAGAAGGAGATCACATTGGTCCAGTAATATCTGAAACACAATATAATAAAATTCAAGGTTTAATTAAAAAGGGTATAGATGAAGGTGCTAATTTAATAGCAGGAGGACCTGGAAAACCTGAAGGTTTTGAAGATGGTTATTATGTGAAGCCAACTGTTTTTGCTGATGTAAATAATAACATGGAAATTGCCAGAACTGAGATTTTTGGTCCAGTATTATCAGTAATTCCATTTAAATCAGAAGAAGAGGCAATTGAAATCGCAAATGATACTCCTTATGGTCTGACAAACTATATTCAAACTGAAGATCAAGAAAAAGTTAAAAGGGTTGCAAGAAAACTTAGATCTGGGATGATAGTTGCTAATACAGCTTCACTAGCTGTAGATGCTCCATTTGGAGGATTTAAACACTCTGGAATAGGAAGAGAAGGTGGAAAAGAGGGTTTATTAGAATTTTTAGAAGTAAAATCTATTGGTGGTTGGAATTAATTTAAAGATTTATTTTTAATACCATCTAAAAAACTAATGCATTTTTTAATTTCAGATAGTTTTATAAATTCATCAATCTTATGAGCTTGCTTTATAGATCCTGGTCCACATACAACTGTACTAATTCCAATCTCCTGAAATAGTCCTGCTTCTGTTCCGAAAGAAACCACATCTCTAGAATTATCTCCAGTTATACTCGAAACAAATTCGCATGCTTCTGAGTTAGGGTCTCTATCGAAACCAGTAATTTCACCAATTATAGTTTTTTTTATGGAAGATTTTGGATAAATTTTTTGCATTTCTGGTAAAAGAATTTCATTTGTAAATTTATCTATTTCGTTATTTAAGAAAATTCCATCTTCTTTAACTACAGGCCTTGTCTCCCAGTTTACTTGGCATTTATCAGCAATGACGTTGTGTGCTATACCACCAAAAATTCCACCAATTTGTAAAGTTGAATAAGGTGGTTCAAAGATCGAGTCTTTTAATTGTCTAGATTTCAGATTTTCTTTTAATTCTAATAGTTTATTCACATATCTTGCAGCAAATTCAACTGCACTCACACCTTTTTCTGGTTGTGAACTATGTCCTGCAAGACCTTCAAAATGTGTTGTATATTCATAACATCCTTTGTGTGCATCTATTATTTTCATATTGGTTGGTTCACCCACTATGCAAATACAATCATGAATTTCTCTTTTTTTTAATTCTTTAATTAAAATAGGTGCACCTATGCAAGCAGTTTCCTCGTCAAACGTAAATGAAAAATGAATATCTCTGTCTAAATTTGAAGAAGAGAAAATAGGTGCGTATGCTAACGCACATGCTATAAATCCTTTCATATCACATGAGCCTCTACCAAATAATTTGTCATCTTTGATTGTTGCATCAAAAGGATCTGTTGCCCATCCTTTAGAAACTGGAACCACATCAGTATGTCCAGATAAAATTATTGGTTTTTTTTTACTCTTTTTTTTTGCTTTTATAGTTGAAAATAGATTTACTCTTTTTTCTTCTTCATCATATGTTCTAAATGATACCGCACCCAATGAATTTAAAATATTATCACAATAGTCAATTAGTTGAGTATTGTTTTCACCAGAAACAGTTTTAAAAGCAATTAAATCTTTTAGTATCGTAATAGAATTACTATATATTTCCTCTAAATTATTTCCTGTACTCATTTATTTTTAATTATATATTAAATTTATGAAAGAACAAATAACCTACGACATTTATGACAAAGTAGATATCAGAGTAGGAACAGTAATATCGGTAAAAAAAAATGAAAAAGCAAGGAAACCATCTCTTATTGTTGAGGTTGACTTTGGGAAAGATATAGGAATTAAGCAATCATCAGCACAGATAACTCACTATTATAATGAGGAAAATCTAGTCGGAAAACAAGTCATTGGCATATGTAACTTTCCTGAAAAAAATATAGCAGGTATTGTCTCTCAGGTTTTAATACTTGGTTCTATAGATGAGGAAGGCAAAGTTGTTCTTGTTCACCCATCCCAAAAAGTAGAAAATGGTTTGCCTGTAGCATAAACATGCACCCCGAATTACTGTCTCTATGTTTATTTATGTTTGTAACGAGCTGTTCTCCAGGACCAAATAATATAGTTGCCTCTCACTCCGGATTTAATCACGGATTTAAAAAAACTATTCCTTTGATGTTGGGAGTAATTTTTGGTTTTACATTTATGCTAGCAGTAATTAACTTTGGTTTAATAAATATATTTAAGCTTTATCCAATACTCCAAAAAGGTTTAATTGTAACAGGAACAATTTTTTTAATATATTTGTCTTACAAAATTTCATTTTCAAAATCATCAAGTGAAAGTGATAATTTAAAACCTGTAAATTTTGTTGAAACATTTCTATATCAATTTTTAAATCCTAAAGGTGTAATTGTTGCTATAATTGCAGTTTCCACCTATGTAGAAGCTGGTGGTAACTTTATTTCATATTCTATTTGGCTATTAAGCATTGCCTTTTTGTTTGCAGTTATTAGTATTATTTTCTGGACTATAATTGGAAAATTTATGAGGAAATTCGCGACAAATGAGAAATTTATTAAATGGTTTAATTATGTTATGTCGGCACTCTTATTAAGCTGTATAGCAACTTTTTATTACTAAAAAATTTATGAAACCAGGAAAACAAAATTCATTTAATTGTCTTAAAGAACTATCAGTAAATGGAAAAAATTATTCTTATTTTTCACTAAAAGAAGCAGAGATAAATGGTTTAGAGGGCATAAATAAATTACCAAAATCAATAAAAGTCTTACTTGAAAATCTTTTAAGATATGAAGATAACGTTACTGTTAATAAAGAACAGATTCTAGCGATTAAAGAGTGGTTAAATTCAAAAAAATCCAAAACTGAAATTGCATATAGACCTGCAAGAGTACTTCTGCAAGACTATACAGGTATACCTGCTGTTGCTGACCTTGCTGCAATGAGGGATACAGTTAAGGAAAAGAATAAAGATCCTAATACAATTAACCCTCTTTCTTCTGTGGATCTGGTGATCGATCATTCTGTTCAAGTTGATAAGTTTGCAACAAAAAATTCATTAAAAGAGAATGTTGATATTGAGTTCGATAGAAACTCTGAGAGATATTCCTTTTTAAAATGGGGACAACAAGCCTTTAATAATTTTAGAATTGTTCCTCCAGGCACTGGCATTTGCCATCAAGTAAATTTAGAATATTTATCAAAAGTAGTATGGAACGAAAAATTTGAAGATAAAGAGTATTTATTTCCAGACACGCTTGTTGGAACTGATAGCCATACAACAATGGTTAACGGGTTGTCAGTACTTGGTTGGGGTGTTGGAGGAATTGAAGCAGAAGCAGGTATGCTGGGGCAACCAATATCAATGCTAATACCCGAAGTGATTGGGTTTGAAATGAAAAATAAACTTCCAGAAGGCACAACTGCTACAGACCTAGTTTTAACAGTAGTGAAAATGTTAAGAGACAAAAGTGTTGTAGGTAAATTTGTAGAATTTTACGGAGAAGGTCTAAAAAATCTAACACTTGCTGATAGAGCAACTATTGCCAATATGGCACCTGAGTACGGTGCTACCTGTGGATTTTTTCCAATTGATGAAGAAACATTAAAATACTTAGAATTTTCAGGAAGATCAAAAGAGAATATTCAAATCGTAGAAAAATATGCAAAAGAACAAAATTTGTGGGCAAGTGAAGATATTGTTTTCACTGATACTTTATCTTTAGATATGTCTACAGTGGTTCCAACAATTTCTGGGCCAAAAAGACCACAAGACAAAGTTCTTTTAACAGAGGCATCAAAAAATTTTATTAAAGTTTTTAAAGATTTATGTAAAAAAACTGATCCAACAGTAGCAAAAGTTAAAGACACAGATTTCGAGATAAAAGATGGAGATATATTAATAGCAGCGATTACATCATGCACGAACACCTCCAATCCAAATGTATTAATTGGCGCAGGACTGTTAGCCAAAAATGCAATTGAAAAAGGCTTAAATGTTAAACCTTGGGTAAAAACATCATTAGCACCTGGATCACAAGTTGTTACTGACTATTTAGATAAAGCTGGTTTAAGTAAATATTTAGATGAATTAGGTTTTAATTTAGTTGGTTATGGTTGTACTACTTGTATTGGTAACTCTGGACCTTTGCCAGATAATATTACTGATGCTGTTCAAGAGAATAATTTATACGCAGTTTCAGTTTTGTCTGGAAATAGAAACTTTGAAGGAAGGATTTCTCCTTTAGTAAAGGCTAACTATTTAGCCTCACCTCCTCTTGTAGTAGCTTACGCAATTGCAGGATCTATGAGAATGGATTTGTATAAAGATCCATTAGGCAAAAATAGTAAAGGACAAGATGTTTACTTAAAAGACATTTGGCCTTCTAATAAAGAGATTGAGGACACTCTAAAACAATCTTTAAACCCAGAAATGTTTGTGAACAGATATTCAAATGTTTCTGAGGGACCAGAGCAATGGCAAAAAATAAAAGTGGACAAAGGAAGTATTTATAATTGGGAAGAAAATTCCACCTATGTAAAAAAACCACCATTCTTTGAAAATTTACCAGATGAACCAGAAGGTTTTAAGGAAATAAAAGATGCAAGACCGTTACTAATTTTAGGGGATATGGTAACAACAGATCATATATCTCCAGCTGGAAGTATTCAAAAAGATAGCCCAACAGGTAATTATTTTATGAAACATCAAATTTTGCCAAAGGATTATAACTCTTATGGTGCAAGAAGAGGAAATCATGAAGTAATGATGAGAGGAACATTTGCTAATATAAGAATTAAAAATGAAATGGCTCCAGGTACAGAGGGAGGTTTCACTAAACTATATCCTGAAGAAAAAGTAATGCCTATCTATGATGCTGTTGTTGAATACAAAAAGAGAGGAACTGATTTAGTAGTATTTGGTGGAAAAGAATATGGAACTGGTTCTTCAAGAGATTGGGCGGCAAAAGGAACAAAATTATTAGGTGTAAAAGCTGTAATAGCTGAAAGTTTTGAGAGAATACATAGATCAAATCTTATTGGTATGGGAGTTTTACCTTTGCAGTTTATTAAAAACATGAATAGACAAAATTTAAATTTAAAAGGTTCAGAATTAATTTCAGTTTTAGGACTTGAGAAAGGAATTAACCCAGGCGATCATTTGGAGGTTGAGATCAAATATGCAACGGGTGATATTAAAAAAACTAAAATGTTATGCAGAATAGACACTAAAAATGAATTAGAGTACTATAAGAACGGTGGTATTCTACAATATGTTCTAAGGAATATGATTAATGGATGAAGAAATAGAAATTATTAATACAAATACAAGAGTTGAAAAATTAAAAAATTTTTTAATATCAAAAAGAAAACAATTAATAACTTCTTTAATATTAATTATTTTAATATTGATCACTTTTTTTGGTTACCAAGAGTTCAAGTCTAGCAGTAAAGAAAAACTAGCGAATAAATTTAATTCAATTGTTACAAATTTCGAGACAGGTAAAAAAGAAAATATAAATAATAGTTTGATAGAAATCATAAATACTAAAGATAAAACATATTCCCCATTAGCTTTCTTTTTCTTACTTGATAATGATTTAATTACTTCAAGTGACGAAATAAATTCATATTTCGACCTTCTTATAAATGAAGTATCGCTTGAAAAAGAAATTAAAAATCTGACAATATACAAAAAAGGTCTATTTAATTCAGAATTTGTTCAAGAAAATGAATTATTAAATATTCTTAATCCAGTTATAAAATCTGAGGATATTTTACCTAAATCTGATTGGTATAAGAAATTTGAAAAATATTGGGAACCTTCAGAGCAAAAAGCCCGTGAAAATTTAGATAATTTTGTCAACAAAAGCATACTTAATTATGGTGTTAATCGTGATTTTCCATCAATTAAGGGTACGTCATTACTTTCTCCATATATTAGAAATGGACAAATAAATGTTGGAGATATTTGGCAAAAATGCAAAAAACTAAAATCAAATAATGTGAGTATAAAAAAATATACCAATGAAATCGGTTGGAGAGAGTTTTCACATAGTCTTATAAATTACTTTCCACAAATGCTTAAAGGAAACTTAAGAAAAGAATTTGATAAGTTTCCATGGGTAAATAATTCTAAATTCTTAAATGCATGGAAAAAAGGAATGACAGGTTATCCAATTGTTGATGCTGGAATGAGAGAATTGTACGAAACAGGTTGGATGCATAATAGGATTAGAATGGTCGTTGGATCTTTTCTGGTAAAGCATTTAAGAATTAACTGGAAAGAAGGAGAAAAATATTTCAGAAATTGTCTTCTTGATTTCAATGAAGCAAACAATGTTGCACAATGGCAATGGGTAGCTGGTTGTGGCGCTGATGCAGCTCCATATTTTAGAATTTTCAATCCTATTTTACAAGGTGAAAAATTTGATAAACAAGGAGATTATGTAAAAAAATGGGTTCCTGAATTATCAAAAGTTCCTCCAAAATATATTCACAAACCATGGGAAATGGAAAAAAAATATCAAGAAGCAATCAATACTATCATAGGCTCGAGCTATCCAATGCCGATTGTTGTTCATGAGAAAGCTAGGGCTGATGCTTTGAGTGCTTTTCAATCAATTAAGAAAAAAAATTAGTCTCCAATAAAATGATGAATTACAGTTCTTGTTGTTGCCTCTAACCTGTGTTCAAACAAATATATACCTTGCCAAGTTCCTAGCAGTAATTCACTATCTTTTATACTTAATGAGATTTGATTATTGGTTAATGCAGATTTGATATGAGCTGGCATATCATCTTTTCCCTCAGTTGTGTGAACATACAACTTGTTGTCCATGGGTACCAATTTATCAAAATAATTGATTAAATCTTTTTGTACATCTGGGTCAGCATTTTCTTGGACAATTAGTGATGCACTAGTGTGTTGTATACTGAGATTAATAATTCCATTTTTAAAGTTATTTTTATTAATCCATTCTATTGTTTCATCAGTAAACTCATAAAGTTTTTGACCATTTGTACTAATTTCTAGATTGTAAAATTCTTGTTTCATACATTAATTAAAGTTTTGTGATGTAAGTTCATGCAATCGACTAACTGTTCTTTTAAAAGAATTTTTCATATTATCAGTGGATTCTAGTGAATATAATTCAACTTCTGATTTGATCATTAATGGTATTTTTTTTTCATAAATAATATCGATAAATGTAATAAACCTTTGTTGCTGATTAGAATTACTTTCATTAAAGTTAGGTAGATTTTCAATAAAAATAAATTCACTTTCGTTTGCAATTTTAATGTAGTCCTCGGATCCAAGATTTCTATTACAAATTTCGTCAAAAGAAACCTTAAGAACTCCTTCATGAAAGTTTTCAAATACTAATTTGCGACCCTTCACATCTAATGTCTTTGTGGTTTTTTTTTTATTCTTTGTAGCTTTTCTAAAAGATTTATTAAATTTAAAATTAGATGAATTATCTATAGGTGACAAAAATCGACTAAAATTTGTATTTTTTGTAGCTCTATAATCTTCCTCAATATTTAGTTCTAATTCAGAGCAATTGTTTTTTAAA
>CABZJN010000026.1 GCA_902526085.1 uncultured Pelagibacteraceae bacterium | reverse complement strand
AGAAAATGGCGAAAAAATATGTGGTTTTTACCATAAATGTTGCTTTCCATGCTCATGTGATTTAATGAAATATTCTCAAGTCAAAAACATGAAATATAAATTCTTAGATGGAGAAAAAGAATTTTCTGTTTTAACCATTAAAAACCCATGTGGAAAAAAAGATTTTCCTAAAGAAGTAAATAGAAATTATTTCTGCAATGGAGACAATTTGGACAATAACCAAGTTGTTTCAATAGATAATAGACTTGTTATTGGTCTTTTACATAACCCATCAAAATGCAATGAACAGAGTATTGCAGCCATAGATAAAGACGAATACACAGGACGTTATTGTGAATTAAGAAATAATGCACCATTGGAGCAGGTTCAAGGTGGTATGGGTGATATTTTTATTAAAATGGCAAGAGATTAATTATCTTCTCTAACTTAAACTTGCATGTTTTTGAACTATTAACTTTGACAATTCTTTAGCTTGGTTAGATTTTTTCACTTTCCATATTTTATCCCTTGCAATTCTGGTTGTTTTTCCGTTATCAACAATAGGTAATGGGTAATTCTTTCCCATTTCAAAATTTATACTTTTTTGATCAATATAAGTTAATTTCCAAGGCTCATGTATCAATTTACCTTGAATATTTTTTAATTCTGGCACCCATTTTTTTATAAAATCTCCATTTGGATCTTGATCTAATGATTGTTTTATTGGGTTATAAATTCTAATCGAATTAATTCCTGTGGTTCCAGATTGCATTTGAAATTGAGAATAATGTATTCCAGGTTCGTAATCTGTAAATAGTTTTGCAAGATGTTTAGAAGTTTGTTTCCAGTCTAGCCATAATTGATAAGATGCAAATGAAACCAACATCGCTCTCATTCTAAAATTTATCCAACCGTTTTGATCTAAATATCTCATACAAGCGTCAATAAATGGATAGCCAGTTAAACCTTTTTTCCAAGCTTCAAAATATTTTTCATTAAAATTTTTTCTTAATATATCGAAAGCGCTATTTAAATTTTTATATTCAATTTCTGGTTCATCATACAATTTTTGAATAAAATGACAGTGCCAAGCAAGACGACTTTTAAAAGCTATAAGTGACTTTCTTTTATTAATTGTGCAAATTTTTTTTAGTTTATCTGTAATTTTTCTGTGGATTTCTTTTAAAGAAATTGTTCCATAAGTAATATGCGGACTTAACCTGGAGCAGGCAGTTTCCCCACTTATTGGAGACGACATTTCTCTTTGATAATTCTCAGACCTTGTATTAATAAAGCTATCTAATAGTTTAATTGCCTTATCTCTTCCACCGCGTTGTATTAATTTTGCATTGATTTCATTTGTTTTTACTTCTTTAAAATCAAAATTATTGTTAATGTTTATAAATTTACAGTTAAACTTATAAGATTTCTCATCAGATTGAATAAATTCATTCCAATTGTAAGACCATTTAAATCTCTTTCTATGATTTAAATCAATCCCAAATTGGTTTGTCCGTATCCATTTTACTTTTAGGTCATTAAATAAATTTTCACAATTCTTATCCAAATCCATTAAATATTTATGTTTGAAAATTACATTTGAGTAAATTTTATTAATAGAATATTCCTGTATTAAATATTTTAATATATCTTTAGTGTTACCGTAATAAATAGATAAATTTGAATTATATTTTTTTTTTAATTTTTCCTTAAGGTCATTTAATGAGTCTTTTATAAATCTCAAATGAAAAGAACTTGATGTCTCTAATTTAAATAGTTCTTTATCAAAAATAAAAATAGGAAGAACATTTCCATCTTTTATTGCCTCAGTAAAAGCACTATTTTCATAAACTCTTAGATCATATCTAAACCAGACTATCTTATTCATCATTGAAACTTTAAAGTGCTAGATTATACCAATTCCCTCTTTATAAAAATAGGCACCAAGAATTAGAATAGCCAAAACGTAAATAATTCCAAATATTGTATATTTAATTTTTTTTTTCATTTAATTTTTCCAAAAACTTTTTGCTTTTTTAAAGAATTTTTTAATACTAGGATTTGACCTTTCATTTTCAATTTCTCTAAATTTTTCGAGTAATTCTTTTTGCTCTTTATTCAACGACACTGGCACTTCAGTATTCACTTGTACATAAAGATCCCCAAAATCATTTCCTCTCATTAATGGCATTCCTTTTTCTCTTAATCTAAATTGTTTACCACTTTGAGTACCAGCTGGAATTTTTATCTTTGCTTTTCCACCATCGATAGTAGGTATTTTTAATTCAGTTCCAAGTGCTGCATCTGCAATTGATATTGGGCATTCAAAAAATAAATTTTCTTCAGACCTTTTGAAAAGTTCGTGAGAATTCACATTTATAAATAAATAAAGATCGCCATTACTAGCTCCCCTAGAACCTGCTTCTCCTTTGCCAGATAATCTAATTCTAGTACCATCATCTACACCTCTAGGAATAGTTACAGAAAGTCGCTTACTTGCCTGTTTTTTACCTTGACCGCCACAACTTGTACAAGGATCGGTTATTTGTTCACCAGCACCAGCACATTGAGGGCATGTTTGTTGAACAGTAAAAAAACCTTGGCTAGAACGTACTTGTCCGTGGCCGCCGCACATAGAGCACGTACTTGCGCTTTGCCCAGGTTTTGAGCCTGAGCCACTGCAAGTATCGCATCTATCTGATGTTGAGAATTTAATGTCTTGCTTTTTTCCAGCATAAGCCTCTTCAAGGCTTATCGATAAATCATATCTTAAGTCAGAACCACGATTATTTGATCTTCTTGCTCTTCTTCCACCTCCGCCAAAACCTTCACCAAAAAAATCCTCAAAAATATCTGAAAACGATCCAGAAAAGTCAAAATTGCCAAAACCACCTCTTCCACCTCCGCCGCCATTTTCAAATGCTGCATGTCCAAAATTATCATAATTTTGTTTTCTTTCTGAGTTTGATAGAACATGATAAGCTTCAGAAGCTTCTTTAAATTTCTCCTCCGCTCCTTTATCGCCTTTATTTTTATCTGGATGGTATTTAACAGCTTGTTTTCTGTAAGCTGCTTTTATTTGGTCTGGACTAGCACTTTTATTAACACCTAAAACTTCGTAGTAATCTCTTTTTGCCATAACTAGTTATAGACAAATGGTTGATAGTTTAGGCGCTTTTTTCTTTATCGTCTTTTACTTCTTCAAAGTCTGCATCAACAACATTATCGTCTTTTTTCCCTTCATCTTTTGCATCTTTAGGTGCATCACCAGGTTTTGTACTTTGTTGTGATTTGTAAATAGCTTCTCCTAGTTTCATTGAAGCTTGAACCAAATCTTGAGTTTTCTTTTTAATTTCTTCAACATCAGTTCCTTTTAATGCATTTCTTACATTCGCGGATGCATCTTCAATAGCCTTTTTATCTGCATCAGAAACTTTACTACCATGCTCTTTTAAGTTCTTTTCAGTAGAGTGAAGCAGAGTGTCAGCTTGATTTCTTGCATCAACAGCTTCTCTTTTCTTTTTGTCAGCTTCTTTATTTGTTTCAGCATCTTTAACCATTTGATTTATTTCTTCGTCACTTAAACCACCAGATGCCTGAATTTGGATTTTTTGTTCTTTACCAGTTCCTTTGTCTTTCGCAGAAACATTCACTATTCCATTAGCGTCAATATCAAATGTGACTTCAATTTGAGGAACCCCTCTAGGAGCTGGAGCTATACCTACTAACTCAAAATTACCTAAAACCTTATTGTCAGAAGCCATATCTCTTTCTCCCTGCAAAACTCTAATTGAAACTGCAGGTTGGTTGTCCTCTGCTGTTGAGAAAACCTGACTTTTTTTAGTTGGTATTGTTGTATTTTTTTCTATCAACTTGGTTGAAACTCCACCTAAAGTTTCTATTCCAAGTGAAAGTGGTGTAACATCTAACAATAGTACATCTTTTACATCACCCTGCAAAACTCCTGCTTGAATAGCAGCGCCCATTGCAACAACTTCATCTGGGTTTACAGATTTGTTTGGTTCTTTTCCAAAGAAATTTTTGACTTCTTCTATTACCTTTGGCATTCTAGTCATGCCTCCAACAAGTATTATTTCATCAATTTCGCTTGCACTTAAACCAGCATCTTTAAGAGCTGTTTCACAAGGTGGAATAGTTCTAGAAATTAGATCTTCAACAAGAGCCTCAAGTTTTGCTCTAGTCATCTTCATGTTAATGTGTTTTGGACCAGTTTTATCTGCTGTAATAAAAGGTAAATTAATCTCAGTTTGAGCAGCAGATGATAATTCAATTTTTGCTTTTTCTGCAGCTTCTTTAAGTCTTTGCAAGGCTAATTTATCTGATTTTAAATCAATTCCATTTTCTTTTTTGAATTCATTTAATAAGTAATCAACAATTGTATTATCAAAATCTTCACCACCTAAGAAAGTATCTCCATTTGTAGATTTAACTTCAAATACTCCATCTCCTAACTCAAGAATTGACACATCAAAAGTACCACCACCTAAATCATAAACAGCAATCTTATTGTTTGTTTTTTTATCTAAACCATATGCAAGTGAGGCTGCTGTTGGTTCGTTAATAATTCTTAAAACTTCTAAACCTGCTATTTTACCAGCATCTTTAGTTGCTTGTCTTTGTGCATCATTAAAATAAGCTGGGACAGTTATTACAGCTTGAGAAACCTCTTGACCTAAATATTTTTCAGCGGTCTCTTTCATTTTTTGAAGCGTAAAAGCTGAAATTTGAGATGGGGAATATTTATTACCTTTAGCTTCTATCCAAGCATCTCCTTTATCAGAGTTGATGATCTTAAAAGGAGCAGTCTCAACATCTTTTTTAACAGTAGGATCATCAAAATTTCTTCCAATTAATCTTTTAACAGCAAATATTGTGTTTTCTGGGTTCGTTACTGCTTGTCTTTTTGCAGGTTGCCCAATTAATTTCTCATCATTATCAGAAAATGCAACTACGGAAGGGGTTGTTCTTGCACCCTCAGCATTTTCTAAAACTTTAGCTTGAGTACCCTCCATTACTGCTACACAAGAGTTTGTTGTTCCTAAGTCTATTCCTATTACTTTGCTCATAATTTAATTCCTTATCGTCATATAAGTGCAAATTTTTAGACTACAACCGTCTATGAGATTTAAATTTTGGTTGATTTTATTAGTTTTTTTCATCTTTTTGATCCTTTTTTACATCCTCTCTCTCTTTTTTCTTTGAAACACCAACTAAAGAGGGTCTCAATAATCTGTCTTTCATCATAAATCCTTTTTGTATTTCCTGAACGATAGTTCCAGGTTCTTTTGTGTCATCCTCAATTTCCATCATTGCTTGATGTAGATTTGGGTCAAGTTTTTCATTAATCGATTTTACAGGTTCAATATTGTTTTTTTTAAATATTGAAAGCATATCTTTATTTATAATATTTAAATGATCTACGATTTTTTTAAGTGCCTCTGTTTCTTTTAGTTTTTCATCATTTTCTAATGCAGTTTTTGATCTCTCCAGATTATCTAACAAGTTTAATGCTTCTTTAGCAAATGAATATCCACCATATTCGTATGCATCGTCTTTTTCTTTTTCGAACCTACGTCTCTGATTTTCCATTTCTGCGAATGTTCTTGCTAACTTATCTTTAAGAGATTCTAATTCTTCTTCGGGAGTTAATTTTTCAACTTCATTTCTTTCAGGTTCTACTTTTTTTTGATCATCTTCTTGATCTGAATTATCATTTTCTGTTGATTTGGTATTTAACTCTGCTTCTTCAGGAGTAGTTTTCTCTATGTTTTCATTTAATTCTTCTTTGTCCATATTGTTAATATGGTGAGAAAAAGTATAATTTCTAGATGCCTAAAAAAAAAATTAAAGAAATATTCATTGGCTCAAATAATAAAGGAAAACTGGAGGAAATAGCAGATCTGTTACCTAAAAGTTTAAAGATTTACTCAAATTTGGACTTTAAAATACCTAGCCCAAAAGAGACTGGAACTACTTTTAAAGAAAACTCTCTTTTAAAAGCAAAATACTTTTCAGAAAAAACTAATAAAATTTGTATGTCTGATGACTCGGGAATTGAGATTGATATTTTAGATAAAGCACCAGGAGTATATTCTGCAGACTGGTCAGGAAAAAAAAGAAATTTTAATTTGGCTATTAAAAAAGTTTATAGAGAAATTTATAAAAAAGATAAAAATTGGAAAAAAAAAAAATTGAGAGCAAGATTTATATGTGTGCTTACTATCTTTTGGCCAAATGGTAAATTTGTAAGGGAAATCGGTAAAATTGAGGGGCGAATATCTAATTTAAAGAAAGGAAAAAATGGTTTTGGATATGATCCCATTTTTATACCTTTTAGAAAAAGATTAACTTTCGGTGAAATGGAGCCTAATAAAAAATATAAAATAGATCATCGTTTTAATGCATTTAAAAAAATTAAAAAATTTTTTTAAATTTATTATCTTCAATACTATAAAAATTAAGTTGATGAGTAATAGTATTTTTATTTATTTCAAAAATTCCAATTTTTCCCTTAAATTTATTTTTTTTATAGAAAATTTGTTTTGAAATTTGATAATCATTTTCATAAATTAAAAAATAGACTAATCCAATTAAATCGTAACTTAAAAATGATAGTTGATCTCCGTCTAAACCATAAGCTTTTTTGAAATCATTCATAAATAATTCATAATTACGTTTATTGATTGATGGAAAATATATTGGATGAAGGGAATCTTCTTTTAAAAGGGTTTTATCAAACCATTGATTTAAAGTAATATAAGAAATTCTTTTTGATGAGACATCTGTATATAGAAGAGATGTGGCAACACTTTTTAAATTTTCATCAAAATCAGCTATTACAACCGAGTCAAAATTAATATCTCCAAGCGTATCTTTTTTTTTTAAATTTTGTATTTTTGTCTCTTTATCCTTAAATGATAAGCTTTCTAGTCTTTTAATTTCGTATTCAAGATTATTTTTTCTTATTTGATATTCTGTCAAATCTTCGATCTGTTTAGTAAGTTTTGTAGGATCTTGATCATAATAAAATATTTCTTTATGTTTTATCCTAGTTTTATTAATAGCTTTTTCTATCTCTTTTTTAAACTGCGATCTTGGAATTAGAAAAATACTTTTTGATAAATTATTTTTCTCATTAAATTTTTTAATTGTTTGTAATTGTGATACAGCATTAACTCCAGCGCTGATCACATTTTTTGGATTACCAATCAATTTATTTGTAAAAGATATAAAAGTTACATCCTTTAAATCATCAAGATATTTAGCACTCTCGTTAAAAACTGGGCCTATTATTATTCTTATTCCATTTGCATATAATTCTTTTGATACTCTTAATGAATCAATAGGATTTGATTTTGTATCTTTTGGAATTATTACAATTCTATCATCATTAATTTTGTTTATGGCCATTCTTATCGATTTTATAATTTTTTCACCAATTAAAGAATTATCTCCACTCAAAGGAACAATTAATCCAATCTTAATTTTTTCAGATGCTAATATATTTTGATTAAATAGGGATAAACTCAATATTAAAAATAGTAATAATTTAATTAAAGTTTTCATTTATTTTCTAATAATATATTTAATTAAGTAATTCATATGAATTTAAACAACAATAAATTAAAACCTGGGCTATATTGTGTTGCCACGCCAATTGGAAATATGGGTGATATTTCATTTAGAGCTATCAAAATTCTTCAAGAGTCTGATTTAATTTTATGCGAAGATACAAGAGTTACAAAAAAAATACTCCAGAAGTTTGAAATAAATAAAAAACTTATTCCTAATCACAAATTTAACGAAAAAAAAAATTTAGAGAAAGCATTGATAATTTTGAAAAATAAAAAAATAGTGTCATTAGTTTCAGATGCAGGAACACCTGCTGTTTCCGACCCTGGAAGGATACTAGTTCAAGAGTGTGTAAAAGAGAAAATCGATATTTTTCCAGTTCCAGGAGCTTCTGCAGTTAGTGCCGCAATATCTATAAGTGGTTTTTCTGATAATTTTTATTTTTGTGGATTTCTTCCTGAAAAACAAAGTCAAATTAAAAAATTATTCAATAATTTATCGTCACTCGAGGGTTCAATTGTATTCTTTATATCACCAAATAAACTCGATAAAAGAATTGATGATTTAAAAGAATATTTTTTGAATAGAGATATTATAATTTGTAGAGAAATTTCAAAATATCATGAAGAATATATTAGAACATCTATCAAAGAGTTATCAAAAATTAATTTTTCAAGAAAAGGCGAAATAACAGTCATTATTTCTGAACCAAAAAAAGAAAAATTAAGTTTTAATGAACTTGAAGAATCAGATAAGAAAAAGATAGATCAATTAATTAAAAAAATGTCTATTAAAGATGTAGTTAAAAAAATTTCTGAAGTTAAAAAAATCTCTAAAAAAGTTATTTATAATTATTGCCTTAAAAAAAAAAATGAAAATTAAAAAGATTATTATATTATTTATATTTCTAGTAGTTTCTGGGTGTGTTGGTTATTCATCAACAGGAGTCTTAGGAACTGGTGTTTCAGTTGCATTAGACCCAAGAAGTTTAGGTACGCAAATTGATGACTCGATTATGCAGCAAAATTTGAGAGCAAGGCTACTATCTGAAGATAAAAGCTATATAATTTCTGTTAAAACAAAGATTCTTGATGGAAGAATTTTTCTTACAGGAAAAGTAAATTCAGTTGAGGATAAACTTAAAATTACTAAATTAGCCTGGGAAGTAAAAGGGGCAAGATCAGTAAAAAATGACTTACAAATTAAAGAGAAATTTAATTTTAAAAGATCTGCAAAAGATCTTCTAATAACATCACAACTGAGAGCAGCTTTAATTGGAAGTAAAAAAATAAAAGCAGTAAATTACAATATCGATACCTATAAAAAGAAAATATATATTTATGGTATCGCTCAAAATGAAACAGAAAGAGATGAGGTTACCAAGGAAGCCAAACAAATCTTAGATGTTGAAGATGTAATTACAAGTATTTTTTTAGTTGATGATTTAAGAGTTGTTAAAAAGTAATACATATTTAACTTTTCTTTTTATATTTTATTACGCCAGCAGAATATGCTGCAACAGATGCTAAATCTAATATTTCAGATGTAGATGATCTTAATGGTGCAATTTCTATTGGTTGTGCAAGACCTATTAATAATGGACCAATAACTTTAGCGCCTCCTAAAGTTTTCATAATTTTATTAGAAATCGCAGCACTATGTTGACCTGGCATTATTAAAATATTTGCATTGCCTACTATTTCTGAAAACGGATATAAGTCAGCATATTGTTCGTTAAGGGCAACGTCAGGCTGCATGTCACCGTCAAATTTAAAATCTACTTTTCTTTCTTTTAGTATTTCTACTGCATCTCTGATATGCTTTGTTCTACTAGTTATTGGTTGGCCAAATGTTGAATGAGATAAAAAAGCAACCTTAGGATCAAATCCGAATAATCTCGCGACTCTTGCAGATGAAACTGCAATATCAGCTAATTCTTCAGAAGATGGGTATTCATTAACTGACGTATCTCCAATAAAAACTGTTTTACCTTTACTAACTAACATATTTAACCCAAACATTATTTCTCCTTTTCTAGGAGGAATTACTTTTTTTATCTTTTCAAGTGATTGAGAATATCTTCTAGTATTACCCGTTACCATTGCATCTGCATCTCCACATTCGACCATACATGATGACCAAATAACTCTATCATTTCTAATCATTCTATCACAATCTCTCTCAAGCAAACCGTAATCCCTGTGCATTTTCTTAAAAAGAAATTTTACATACTTTTCTCTCAATTTTTTATTTGTAGAATTAACAATTTTGATATCTAAGTTTTCTCCATAACCAATTTCCTTAAGTCTTTGCTTAACGACATTCTCCTTTGCAACAATTATTGGAGTTCCTAGGTTACCATTTTTAAATGCAATTGCAGCCTTAAGAGTATTCTCGTCTTCACCATCAGCAAATACAACAGTTTTTGGATTTTTTTTAACTTTAGAATTTATACCTTGAAGAATAGTTACTGATGGATCTAATCTTTGTTTTAATTGTTCAGAGTAAAAATTGAAATTTTCTATTTTTTTTCTAGCAACTCCACTTTTTATTGCAGCTTTCGCTACCGCTACTGGAATTACACTAATTAGTCTTGGATCAAATGTAGAAGGAATAATATAATCTTTACCATATTTAGGTCTATCCCCGCCCATTGCTGCAGCTACTTCGTCTGGAACTCTCTCTCTAGCTAACTTAGCAATAGCATTGGCGGCAGAGATTTTCATTTCCTCATTTATTGTTTTAGCCCTAACATCAAGTGCTCCTCGAAATATATAAGGGAAACCAATTAAATTATTAACCTGGTTTGCATAATCTGATCTACCTGTTGCTATTATCGCATCTTTTCTAATTTTATACGCTTCCTCTGGTAAAATTTCTGGATCAGGATTAGCACATGCGAATATAATTGGATTTCTTGCCATTTTTTTAATCATTTCTTTCTTTAGAATGCCTGCTGATGATAATCCTAAAAAAACATCTGCATTTTTTAATGCATCACTTAGAGTTTTATTTTTTGTTTTTTTTGCATACCTTAATTTCCACTTATTTAATCCTTTTCTATTAAAACTAATTACACCCTTACTATCAATCATTGTTAAATTATTTTTTTTAACTCCTAATTTTAAAAATAAATCTGAGCATGCCATTGCAGACGCACCTGCACCATTTACAACTACTTTTATTTTAGAAATATTTTTTTTTGTAATGTGTATTGAATTAATAAGAGCTGCTGACGTAATTATTGCTGTCCCGTGTTGGTCATCATGAAATACTGGAATATTTAGTATTTTCTTTAAATTTTCCTCAATTATAAAACATTCTGGAGCAGCGATATCTTCAAGATTTATACCTCCAAAACTAACAGCAAAATTTTTTATACTATTGACTATTTCTTCAGGATCTCTGCTATCAATTTCTAAATCAATAGCATCTATGTCAGCAAATCTTTTAAATAATACTGCTTTGCCTTCCATCACAGGTTTTGATGCAATTGCCCCTAAGTTACCCAATCCTAAAATTGCAGATCCATTACTTATCACTGCAACTAAATTTCCTTTCGTAGTATAATCATATGCCCGCTCTGGATTTTTAAAAATTTCTTTAACTGGAGCTGCAACGCCTGGAGAGTAAGCTAAAGCTAAGTCTCTTTTTGATGTCATCGGTTTTGATGAATTTATCTCAATCTTGCCAGATTTATTTGAATTGTGAAATTCAAGAGCCTCTTTATCTGAATAATGTTCTATTTTGTTTTTTTTCATTGGGTAAATTAAATATACTATTAAGGTAAATTTAAGACTAATATGATTTATGAACCTCATTAAGTCAACAAGCACATTTAGTCTATTTGTTTTGTTAAGTAGGATTCTTGGTTACATTAGAGATTTTTTCATAGCAATATACCTTGGTTCGGGACCTTTAGCAGATGCTTTTTTTGTAGCTTTTAGAATTCCAAATACTTTTAGAAGATTATTTTCAGAGGGAACTTTTAATGCTGCATTTGTTCCATCTTATTCCTCAGAACTTCTTAGATCAAAAAAAAAAGCAAACACTTTCGCAAGTACAATTTTTAATCTATTGTTATTAGGCTTGTTCTTTACGATCTTAATAATTGAAATATTCATGCCAGCTTTTATTAAATTAATTGCACCAGGATTTTCAAATGATACAGAAAAATTAAATATTGCAATTGACCTAACTAGAATTACATTTCCTTTTTTATTTTTTATTAGTCTTGCATCTTTTTTTTCAGCAATTTTAAACTCACATAATAAATTTGCAGCTGCAGCTGCAGCACCAATGATTCTAAATATATTACTAATAATTTGTTTGTTATATACCGAAAATTTAAATGATTATTTGGTTTATTACTTATCATATGCTGTTACTCTTGCTGGGCTTCTACAATTTATTTTTTTATTAATATTTGTAAAAAAATATTTTGTATTAAATATAAATTTTCGTTTTAAAATAAATGATAAGGTTAAAAACTTTTTTAGTAAACTTTTACCAAGTATATTTTCTTCAGGTGTAACTCAGATAAATATCTTAGTTGGAACAATTATTGCGTCATTTCAAGCAAGTGCAGTTTCCTATTTATATTATGCAGATAGAATTTATCAGATAAATTTAGCAATAGCTGGTATTGCTATAGGTACTGTAATCCTTCCAAACCTTAGTCGACATATTAAAAGTAATAACTCTTTAAAAACTAGAGAGTTACAAAATAAAGCTTTAGAATTAAGTTTATTTTTAAGTTTACCAGCATCACTTGCTCTCATTGTTGGCTCAGAACAAATAACATCTGCCTTATTTGGATATGGTTCTTTCGATAAGTTAAGTGTTAGTAATTCTGCAAAAGCTTTATTCTATTTTTCTTTTGGGCTTCCAGCATTTTCTTTGATCAAAATATTTTCAACCTTTTTGTTTGCAAGAAATGATACTAAAACACCATTTAAGTATTCTTTAATTTCTGTAATTTTAAATATCACAATTAGTTTGATGTTTTTTTCAAAGGTTGGTTTTATTATAATACCAATCGCAACTACAATCTCTTCATGGTTTAATGGAATTATTT
>CABZJN010000025.1 GCA_902526085.1 uncultured Pelagibacteraceae bacterium | reverse complement strand
GCGAAAAAAAAATAATTAATTTATTTACTCAATACTCAATTCAAGATGTAAAAGGAAATGGATTTTTAGAAGAAGTAGAGATAAAAAGTGAAGAAGGGGATACTAAAATATTAAAAGCAGATTATATTTTGGGTTTCTTTGGTTTGATAATGCAGCTTGGACCAATAGCAGAATGGGGCCTTAATTTAGATAAAAAAGTAATACCAGTTAATACTGAAAATTTTGAAACTAATAAGAAGGGTATATTTGCTATTGGTGATATTTGTACCTACCCAGGAAAACTTAAATTAATCCTATCAGGTTTTCATGAAGGTGCTTTAGCTGCAAGAGGTTGTTTTAAATACGCAAGACCTAACGAAAAATATAGATTTGAATTTACAACAGCATCAAACACCATCAAAGATAGATTGGGTGTAAAGTAGTGATAGAACTCTATACAGCTGATACACCAAACGGTTGGAAAATAAGCATTATGCTTGAGGAGATAAATCTTGAGTATAAAATAACAAAAGTTAACTTAAGTGAGGGTGAACAACATAAACCAGAATTTAAAAAAATTAGTCCATTTAATAAAATTCCAGTAATTACAGATCACGAAAATAATAAATCAGTCTTCGAGTCAGGCGCGATTTTGATGTATTTGGGTGAAAAAAGTAAAATGTTTTATCCTGAGGAGAACAGACTAGAGATAAATCAATGGTTAATGGCCCAAATGGGTTTGATTGGTCCAATGATAGGACAACATCATCAGTTTCATTATTACCATCAAGGCAAAAGTGAATGGGGAGAAGAAAGATATTTCAAGATTACAAGAAAACTTTATGAGGATCTAGAAGCGAGACTTTCTGGATGTGATTATTTAGCAGGCAAAGAATATTCAATTGCAGATATTGCTACATGGTCTTGGATAGCAAGACACAAAAGACATGATATTGGGTTAGAAAATTTTAAAAGTTTATCAAGATGGTATGTTGATATAGCTAAACGCCCTGCTGTCATTAAAGGATTTAAGGTATTAAATAAAAGTGCTGAGATAGATTACCCTTAAATATCAGCGTAAACTTTTTCCTCTTTTTCGTGTTTTTCTTGTGCTGCTATGCATAAAGTAGCAACTGGTCTTGCCATTAATCTTTTAATACCAATTGGCTCTGCTGTTTCTTCACAGAAACCATAAGTTCCATCTTGAATTTTTTTTAAAGCTCCATCAATTTTAGAAATTAATTTTATCTGTCTATTGATTGCTCTCATCTCAACATTTTTTTCTGTATAAGAGCTTGCTTGGTCAACAATATCTGCAGATGCACTATTATCATCCATTGATGCATTAAATATTGCTTCATTATTAGTTCTCTTTAATTCTTTTTTCCAATCCATTAATTTTTGTTTAAAGTATGCAAGATGTTTGGCACACATATATTTTTCAGTTTCTTTTGGAATATATTTTTTAGAGATTTTTACCATGCTCAAATTTATGAATTTCGAGAATATATTCATCATTTAATAAGTGTCAATAATGGATTAATTGTATAAATTAATAAAAATGGCCATTTATAAAAAGAATATTACAAATCTATTTTATATTTTTGTAACAGCACACGTATTAATCTGGACATTGGTTCCAAGTTTAACAAATCATAATTTGCCACTTGATACTATCGAGGCTTTAGCATGGGGTAGCAATCTAGACTGGGGCTTTAACAAACATCCTCCAATGAGCGCATTGCTGCCAGAAATTTTCTACCAAATATTCGGAGCTCAAGATTGGGCTTATTATTTGTTAAGCCAAATTTGTATTATAATTTTATTTTTTGTAGTTTTTAAGTTAGCTGAAGATTTTTTTGATAGTAAAATATATTGTTTACTATCTGTTTTGTTATTAGAGGGAATATATTTCTATAACTTCACTACACCTGAATTTAATGTAAATGTTTGCTTAATACCCTTTTGGTCTCTTTCAGTTTTTTACTTATGGAGGGGAATTAAGAATAATAAAATATTAGATTGGTTACTACTCGGTCTATTTGCTGGACTTGGGTTTCTATCTAAATACTTATTTGTCTATTTAGGTTTAGCAATAGATGTACTCTTAATTTACATGATTTATACCAAAAGACTAAATTTAAAATGCCTAGTTTCTTTCGTTCCTTTTATTATAATTTTATTACCGCACATTATTTGGTTAACCGAAAATGATTATATAACAATTACTTATGGACTTCTTAGAACTGGTTCTGAAGAAGCAAGTATTTTAAACCACTTAAAACATCCTACGATATTTTTAGGAAAGCAAATTGGTATATTATTACCGTTTTTACTAATGATTTTTGTTTTAGTTAAAAAATTTAAAATAAATATTAATTTAAACGACGAAAAGCTTTTATTTTTATTATCAATTAATTTAATTCCAATTTTTTTTATTTTTCTTACATCATTTACTATGGGTGTAAAAATTAGAACTATGTGGATGACGCCATTTTATATAAGCTTTGGCTTGTTATTTGTTTATATTTTTAAATCAGAAATTAATTTTGAAAAAATAAGAACGTTTTCTTCAATCTTTTTGATATTATTCTTATTATCTCCAATTTTGTATTCTTATGATTCAATTACTCAAACTGATAAAAGAACTGATTTTCAGGGTAAAAATTTAGCTAAGCAGGCTAAAGTTTTTTTTGAAACTAAAGGCGAGGAACTTGGAAAAATAGAATATATTAAAGGTAATGAGTGGATTGCAGGAAATATATCTTACCATCTTCCAGAAAGACCAAAATGGATCTATAGTTCAAATGAAGTCCAATTGTGCAACAAAGATATGAAATGCTTAACATATAAATGAAATTTCAATTAAACCAAAAAAATAAAAGACTTTTATTCATTATTGGAATTGTTGTTTTAATTGAACTCTCAGGATATGGTTTTTTTGCTTCTTTATTTAGACTGATAGGCTCAGTAAGTTAATGAAAATAGTAATTCTAATTCCAGTCTTTAATGACTTTAAATCTGCATCAAAATTAATTGAAGAAATTGATATTAATATTTCTGAGCTTAAAGCAGCATTTTCAGTAATAGTAGTGAACGATGCTTCTACTGAGGAAAAAATTTTAGAAACTAAAAATTTAAATAATATTGAATCACTAAAATTAATAAATATGAGAAATAATAAAGGACATGCACGTTGCATTGCAGCAGGGCTTAAACATATTTCAGAAAATGAAGATTTTGATTATGTAATTCCAATGGATGGTGATGGAGAAGACAGACCTGAAGAAATAAAAAACTTTGTAGAAAAAACAAAGGAAAATCCAGATAACACAATTGTTGGAGAAAGAGTTAAAAGATCTGAGAGTTTAATTTTTAAAATTTGCTATTTTTTTCATAAAATAATTACTTACACATTTACAGGGAAATTTATAAAATTTGGAAACTATACTTGCCTTACAAAAAAAACAGTTAAAAAACTAATTGAAGAGAAAGCAACTTGGAGTAGTTTTTCAGGATCTTTGGTAAAAACTGAAAATAATTTAATTAAATCTCCATCAATAAGAGGTTCAAGATATTTTGGTCCCTCAAAAATGAGTTTCATCAATTTAATAAAGCATTCATTAGCCATTATCGCTGTTTTTAAAACAGGTGTAATTTTTAGATCGATCGCATTTTATGCAATATATTTAATTATTATCGCTGAACATATAAGTGTAATTACAGCTATACCTCTAGCTTTAATTATTATTTTTGGTCTGATTATTTTAAAAATCTCAGGAAGAGAAAATATGACCGAGTTTAATAATTCTTTAACAAATATTTCAGATATTGACATATTAAAATAATTTATTTTAAATAATTTATGAAAAATTTTTATCGTAAGGTTGCATTTGGACTAGGACCTGAAGATAAAATCCCGTCAGACCCATTAGATTGGGCGACAAGTCAATTGAATGATATTCCAGAATATTCATGGAAGGGAAAAATTTTATCAGAGAAAGAACTCAGAAATTATTATAGAGATTACGTTTATGGAGACAGAAAAGTTTTAAGAAAAAAATTTAAAAATGACAAAGAGGGTTATAAAAGAGAAAAAAATAAGTTGCGACATGCAACAGGTCAAAAATTTTGGTGGAACCTTGAACTTTGCATAAGGTATTCAGAGGCATTAAAAAGTGAGACACCTGTTTTAGCTAAACTATGGTATTTTTGGGGAAACCATTTTGCAATAAGTGAAAAAGATTTTTTAGCTCAATACACAACTGGTGCTTATCAAAGAGAAATTATTAGAGCAAATATGAATCAAAACTTTGAAAAAATGGCTCAAGAGGCAACCAAAGGTTGGTCCATGATACATCATTTGGATAACGAGCAAAATATTGGCCCCAAAAGTCAAAGTGCAAAATGGGCAAGAGAGAAAGGCAGAAAAGTTGGAGTAAATGAAAATCATGCAAGAGAGCTTTTAGAACTTCATACCGTTTCACCAAATTGTGGTTACTCCCAAGATGACGTAATTCAAATGGCATTTATTATGTCAGGTTGGAGACCAGAATGGGGAAAAAAAAGATTAGAAACTGGAGATGTCCATTTTGATCCTGATGCTCATCAACCTGGCTCAAAAATAGTTTTAGGTAAAAAATATAAAAGTGGAAGAAAAGGTTTATCAAATGCAATAACAGATTTAGTTAATCACCCATCATGTAGAGAATTTATAGCCATGAAACTTTGTAGATATTTAATTACTGATAATCCTACCCAAGAAATGATGGAACCAATTATAAAAGCTTGGGAAAAATCAGATGGTTTTTTACCAGAGGTTCATAAGGCAGTAATTGAAGTTGCTTTCAATTATTCTGATCAATTCAATAAATTTCAGAATCCTGAAAACTGGTTGTTACAAATGAGCAAAATGGCTGATGTTGATTTAATTCCATCCCCTGCATTTATGGATCTTTATAAAATTGGAACTAAACCTATCAGAGATCAAAGAGCATTAGAATACTTGATGGATGAGCTTGGACAACATCCTTATTTAGCAAAACAACCAAATGGATGGTCAGATATTTCAGAGGATTGGATGTCACCAGAATTATTAATAAGACGACTAGTTTATGCAAGAGAGGCTTATTATAAAAAATCTGGCAATTCACAAACAAAGGAATTTTATGAGGAAATGATTGAAAAAAATTATGATAATCCAGGTGAAATTTTAAAAATTATAGGCCAGCATAGAGAGCTTGTTCATAAACACGTAATATTGTTTAATTTACCGGAGACATTAAGATCATGAGGATATCAAGAAGAAATTTTTTAAAAGGTTCAGCTACTACATTATTTTTAGCAGGTTTTAATTTTTCCGTTTTAGCAAACACTAGCAAGAAAAAAAATCTTGTGGTTATAATGTTAAGAGGTGGAATGGATGGTTTATGTGCTGTCCCAATAATTGGAGATAGAAATTTTGAAAAGAGACGAAAAGATTTGATTTTAGACAAAACAATAAAGTTAAATTCTGATTTTGCCCTACATCCTAAACTAAAAAACTTTCATAATCTGTGGCAAAATAATCTTGGAGCAATCGTGCATGCAACGAATATTCCATATACAAAAAGATCTCATTTTGATGGTCAAAATCTTATGGAAACAGGTGGTCATATTCCTTATGCAATTAAAACTGGCTGGCTAGGCAGAGGAATGAAATTAGCTGAGCTAAAAGGAGATGGTCTTGCATTGGCATTACCAATGCCTTTATTACTTAGAGGTATTCCAAGTAATGACAACTTTTTTCCCTCAAAAAAAAGACTTCCAAGAACAGAACTTTTACAACTTTTAAAATCAATTTATGCAGAAAAATCTGAACATGACCTAGCTAATATGATGGAAATAATTGCTAACAGATCTATGATGAATAATGGAGGTACCTCTATGTCTAGAAAAAATTCATCTTTAGCATTAAAGGCAGGTCTAGAACTCAAAAAAATAAATGGTCCAAGAGTTGCTGTTTTTGAAGTTGATGGTTTTGATACACATGCTGCACAAGGAGGAGTGAATGGTTCTCACTCAGATAGCTTAATTGAAATGGACTCAATTTTTAAAAGTTTAGAAAAAGGTCTAGGATCTGAAATAGAAAATACTTTAGTCTTAACTTTAACAGAATTTGGTAGAACTATAGAGCAAAATGGTGGACGAGGTACAGAACATGGTTATGGCTCAGCAATTTTCATGGTAGGTGGTCTACTAAAACAATCTCAAGTTTACTCTGATTGGCCTGGATTAAAGAAAAAAGAATTATTTGAAGGAAGAGATTTAAATTCAACAATTGATGCTAGATCCGTATACGCTTCAGCCATGTCTACTGTTTTTGATATAGATTTTAAAAGAATACAAAAAGAAGTTTTTTGGGGTGATGACTTGCAAAACTTATCTGACAAATTATTTAAAGTATGACGAAAAAATTACTTTTAATTTTATTACCTTTTATTTTAGTCTCAACATTTTCCCACGCTTCTGAAAATCCGTATAAATTTTTAAAAAAAGAAATTTTGATTGGAAAAGCTAAGAAAGAATTGACTAATGATAGTAGGTCAATACCAAAGAAGAAAGCTTTGTCTATTTATGAAGATGAAGACGGTAAAGCAATAAAAATCACACTAGATACTAAATTTAAAGGAAACAAAAAAGATTGGGAAAGAACAGGTGAAAGGAATCAAAGATGGGAAATGGCAAACAAAAAAAGACCAAGAAAATTTAAAAAACCAGTATATGTAAAATATACATTTAAGTTAAATGAGTTTCCAACTCATCCTGCGGTCGGAGGTAGTCTTCTCCAAGTTATTGCAAACAAAGGAGAGTCTAGAATTTTACCTTGGATGAAATTACAATTTAGAGGTAGTCAAGTTTTACATCAAATAAACTTCACAAAAGAAGTTTTTTATTTAAAAGGTGATGAAAATTCAAATTTTGATAAAGTTCAATATTTATTTCCTTTAGGATTTGTTGATGATTTTAAAAATTATAAAACATTAAGTTTTAAAATTTTAGCTTCAAAAGAGAATAATGGAGAATTGATAGGTTGGCTTGATAATAAAAAAGTTTTTGAGATTTATGGCCCTAATTTTACAATAGGCAATGGTCACACATTCAAATGGGGTTTCTATAGATGGCTTAAAGATGCATTTTTAAATGAAACTCCTACACAATCTTTAATAGTAAAAGAATTTGGTTATAGTGATAGATGTGAGGAAATTTTAGATAAAGAAAAATGTTCCTACCTATCAGAAAGCAAAGAATCTGTTTCCTATGTAAGATATAGAAAAAGTAGTTATAGGATGCCTACCTACGGAAAAAAAATTTCTAAATCAATTAAATGGACAAAACCACTGCCTGTTATCAAAATTAATTAATGAAAAATTTATTGTTATTTTTAATGATATTAAGCATGATTTCTGGTGCTGCATTTGCAAAAACAAAATTTTCAAAAGTCAAAAAAGTTTTAAAAGAGGATAAATATGGAAAAGCAATTCCTGAACAATTTCATTTTTTAAATGCGAGACATGCAGTTAATCCTGTTTCTGTATCTGATTTTTCTATTATTGGAGATAAATCAATTAGATTTGAACTAAATGATGGCGAATGTGGTTATGAACCAAAATGGAGTGATTGTGAAAATGATAGAGAAAGAACTGAATTATATTACAAAAGATATCCTTCTAAATATGAGAGGTGGTATCAATTTTATATTTTCTTACCAAAAGATTACAATTCAGTTGCACCATCTAAGATGTCTTTAATACAATGGAAAAGGCACAAACCCTCTAAAGTATTAGTAATGTTTCAGCATATGCATGCCGGGTTAACTTTCAACAGAAATGGAGATACATTTAGAGACTCGTACGTACTACTAAAAAAAAATGAGGAATTATTAGGAAATTGGACTCAAATTATTTTTAATACTAATTGGCACCCAGATCCTAAAAAAGGTTTTATGCGAGTTTGGATAGACGGGCAATTAAAGATTGATTTTAAGGGTATCTCAAATCACCCAAGCAAAGGCAAGGAGCAAAGTTTAAGATATGGATTATATAATAGCTTTATGTCTAGATATAAAAATATATTTGAGACAAACAAAATGCCTCAAAGAATTATTTTTTTTGATGGGGTACGATCTGAAAAAAAATGTGAAAAATTATTTAACAAATCTGAATGTCAAAAACTTGAATCTCAAAATGTTGAAAAATATGAAGTTTACTCATATAGAAAAAATGATAAAAAATTTAATCCTAGCCATATTCTTGAGGTTTCAAAATCATTTTTGAAATGAAAAAAATTTTTTTAACTTTATTTGGCATATTTTTATGTTTATCTGCTGAAGCTAAAGTTAAATCTAAAGATATATCTTTTCCTAAACATTTTTATACAGATAAGATTAAATCATGCTCATATGTCGGTAGTGAGACTTTTAAATCTAAATATAAAAAAGCTAGAATTGAAAGCTTAATAGGTTTAGATTGGATGAGTGAATGGGCGCTTGGTAATTCTAGAAGCGTAAATCACCTAAATTTAACTGGTCCAATGAGCTCGTTTGCTGTTGCTACCCATAATGCAATTGGCAATAATGATAAAAATGACATTGATGCCGCTAAAGGAATATTGATTAAAATAGCTAAAGCAAATGTTTTATTAAATACAATCAGTAAAGAAGAGTTAAAAAAAAAGCCAAAATGTTGGAAAGATGGAAATCCCGAGGCACCTTGCTGGTACCATGCATATGAATTTGCAAGGGATGCTTTTACAAATTATTTGCTGATAGCAATTTATCTTAAAGATTACTTAAGTGATAAAGAAATTAAAACTGTTAACAAGTATATTAAAAAAATGCATAAAAAATTTATTAAGCCTGAAGAATTTTTAGAGAAAGAAAAAGGATTTTATGCAATGGGGAACGGAGGAATTCCAAATTTAGCTTATGCTAATTGGACAAACAATAAAAAACTAGCAGCAAAAGAATTCAATTTTAGATTTAAAAATATAGAGCAAGTGTTTTATGATGATGGCTATATCAATAATAATTCTTTTAGAGGGTTTCGAGCCTTATGGTATCACTCTTATGGTTTAAATTCAGCTTTAGGATACATCTATTTAGCTAAAAGATGGGGGGCTAAAGTTCCAGACTTAGTTATGAATAGAATTACTAAAGCAGCAGAAGTATTAAATTTAGGGATCACTGATTATGAAAGTTTCTCCTCAAGAAAATACGATGGTAAGCAAAAAAATAATCAATATAAAAAACATAATGCTAGAAAGCACACACATCAAGAGGCTTTAGCTATTGATACCTTAATGGAAATGGTAACTGGAATAAAACATGAAAAAGATATTACTTATTTAGCCAAAAGACCAAAGTATGGCATAGACAATCTAATTGGATTTAATGCTAATTGTATAAAATGATTTAAACTCTAATCGTTGGCAGTAAGTAGAAATCAGCTGTATCTATTTTAGATGAATGCTCTCTTCTCATATTCCATCTTTTTTGGACACCAGCGCTAGCAAGACTTAAAGTAGATCTTCCATAACGATAGTTAGTATTATCAATAGACTTCATTAAACCCTTTATTTTTTCGTCTTTTTCAGAAGAAAATAGGTTCTTACTACCATCTTCATTAGATAAACCTGTGAGCATTACTCCTGCTTTTTGGTAACGATAGCCATTTTTAAAGATAGAGTCTAAAGCAACTAAAGCAGTTTTAACTATTTCAATACTATTGTTCGTAGAAATTGCAAAATCTATTGTCTTTGAGTTTGAATAATATCCAAATCTACTCTGAAAAGGACTAGTTCTAACAAAAACAGTAATTGACTTTGCAATTAAAGATTCAGATCTTATTTTTTCAGATGCATTTAAACAATAGTTTGCAACTGCTTCTTTTAATTCTTGGTATTTCTCAATTCTTTGACCAAAAGAACGAGATACAACGCAGCTTTTTCTTTTTGATTGTATTGTCTCTAAGTCAATACAAGGAACTCCTCTTAACTCCATTGCAGTTCTTGAACCCAAAACATTGGAGTTTTTCTTTATCCATGTATTTGATTTGTTCTTTAGTTGTTTTGCATTATAAATTCCATTTTTGTGATAAAATTTTGTTAATTGTCTTCCTACACCCCATACATCATTAATTTCAACTTTTTCTAATATGGGATCAATATTTTCAATTCCTATCAAACTTGTTACACCTGATTTTTTTTTCTTTGCAATATGATTTGCAACTTTACTTAAAGTTTTTGTTTTAGCAATACCAATACTAGTTGGAATACCTGTCCACTTTAAAACTGTTTCCCTAATTTCTTTTCCAACTTTTTCAACTTCGCTATCTGGAAAATTTGATAAGTCTAAAAATGCTTCATCAATAGAATAAACTTCAATAGCAGAATTAAATCTTTTTAGCGTTCGCATCACCCTTCTAGATAAATCTCCATACAAAGAATAATTAGATGAAAAAACTTCAACTTTATTTTTAATAATAATATCTTTTGCTTTAAAGTAAGGTTCTCCCATTTTAATGCCTAAAGCTTTTGCTTCAGTTGATCTTGAAATTATACAACCATCATTGTTAGATAAAACTACAACAGGTTTTTTTCTTATTTTGGGATTGAATAATCTTTCACAAGAAACATAAAAAGAATTACAATCAATAAGTGCTATTTTTTTAGTATACTGAATGGATGACATAAGTTACAACTCCCCAAATAAATATATCTTCATCTTCATTTATTAAAATTCGATCTGTAAATTCTTTAGAACCTGATGTTAAAAATTTTTTATCTCTTTCTTGAACCAAACTTTTAACAACTAATTCATCATGAACATTTGCAATAACTGTCGAGAAGTTTTTTGGTGTTAAACTTTTATCAACAACTAATAGATCGCCATCATTAATTCCAACATCCACCATTGATTTTCCTTGAACTCTTATAATGAAAGTTGCTGGAACATTTTTGATTAAATGAACATTTAAATCGATGTCTTCCTCAATATAGTCCGTAGCAGGGGATGGAAAACCCGCGCCAGCTTTATGTAAATAGTAAGGTATCGTTAGCTTCATAAATGTTCTTATTTTGTTCTAATAAATACATAAGTTATTTAATAGTGTCAATCAGGTTGTATTTTGAGTCTGTAACTGAATCAAAAGTGAATCAAAACGTGAACATCGAAACCACATGTTGTATACATGTGGATAACTTTAACCATAAATAGTTTGAATATAATAAATGAAAAAAAAAGAGAGCTTAACAGGAAGATGTATTTGTGGTCAGGTTAAATATAGAATTACTGAGAAGCCTCTATTCACCCAAGCTTGCCATTGCAAAGATTGTAAAATTATAACTGGGTCTTCTTATGTTATTAATACTAGCGTTCTAGACAATACATTAATTATAGAGGGTGATATTTCGTCAACTGAACTTAAAACAGGTAGTGGAGCTACCTCAAGAGCTTATTTTTGTAACAAATGTGGTACTTATATTTATACAGATTATGCTACGGCAGTTGGTCGATCAACAGTTAGAACTAAAACTTTAGATAATTCCGAAAACTTTCCTCCTGAAGCGCATATATTTACAAAAGATAAAGATCCATGGTTAAAACTTACTGATGATGCAAATTGTTTTGAAAAAATGTATGATTTAAAAAATACTTGGCCAAAAGAAAGTTACGAAAGATATAAAAATTATTTAAAAGATAATAAAAGATAAATTTTTAGGAGATTAAAATATGAAAAAATTATCCTGTCATTGTGGTGCAATAGAAGCAGAGGTAAAGATGCCTTTGGGTGGTATTGAAAAAATCATGCGTTGCAATTGTTCAATATGCAAAAAAAAAGGTTATATTATAGGTGTACTTGGTCCTGATGATTTTAAGCTTACAAAAGGGGAAGATAAACTATCTCTTTATCAGTTTTATACTAATACTGCCAAACATTATTTTTGTTCAATTTGTGGAATTCACACTCACAACAGACCTAGAAGTAATCCAAAAATATTCGGTGTAAATATTGCTTGCATAGAAGGTGTGGAGCCATTTGAAATTGAAGATGTGCCAGTGAACGATGGCAAAAATCATCCTTTAGATCAAAAACAATAAATTTTTTATGCAATCAATTAATGAGTGTTATAAAAAAGTTAGTAAAGACTGTTTCAAATTTATAAGATCTCAAGAAACAACAAAGGAAAAATTTAAAAATAAAGAAAAGATGATTAAATCTTTTCTTATTCCAATTTGTTTCTGGATCAATAATAGAACAAATAAATCTAAACCTTACTTAATAGGCTTAGGAGGAGGTCAAGGAACTGGTAAAACTACAATTAGTTCTATTCTTAAAATTGTTCTAACAAAATATTTTAAGTTAAATGTTTTTAAAATATCAATTGATGATTTATATAAAACTCGAAAAGATAGAATAAAATTATCTAAAAAAATTCATCCCTTATTAATGACCAGAGGTGTTCCAGGCACTCACGATATAAATTTTATCTTTGATCTTCTAAAAAAAACAAAAGAAAAACCATTCAATCAACTTAGACTTCCTAAATTTAACAAGGCAATAGATGATAGATTAAAAAGAAAGTCTTGGTATTTAGTTAAAAAGGTCCCTGATGTTATAATATTTGAGGGATGGTGTGTAGGGGCTAGGTCAGAAAAAAATATAACTTTAAAAAAATCGATTAATTTTCTTGAAAGAACAGCAGATAAAAATTTAAGATGGAGAAAATATGTAAATGGTCAACTACAAACAAAATATAAAAAATTATTTTCTAAATTAGACTGTTTGTTATTTTTAAAAGCAGGTAATTTCAAATTATTACAGAGTTGGAGGCTTAAACAGGAGGCTTTACTTAAATCAAACACAAAAAATAAAGCAAATAGTAAGATTATGAGCAAAAATGAGGTTTTAACATTTATGCAAACTTACCAAAGGGTCACACAAAATATGTTCAAATTTGCTCCAAAATATTCCTCAATTGTATTAAATTTAAATAGAAATCATCAAATTAAATCCTTAAAATATAATAAATGAAAAATTTTTTTCTTATCTTTTTACTTTTATTGCTTTCTGTAACATCTGTAGCAGCAGCGACTTTAAGTGATGCATTAAAAACTACTTTTCAAAATAATCTAGAACTACAAGCTGAGCGAAAAAACTTGGAAGTTCAAAAAGAAGTCTTAAATATTTCTAAAAGTGATTTTTTTCCAACTTTAACTCTTTCAGGTACCAAAAGTTTTGAAGATACAAATAAACTTACAAGTCAAGGTGGTACTGATGCTTCAATAACTAATACAAATCCAATGACATCTTCTATAAAGCTAGAACAAACACTTTTGGATGGCAGTGAACGTGGCACAAAATATGAAAAAAGTAAGTTAGGATTAAATTTATCTGAGGCACAACTTATTAAAAAAGAACAAGATGTTTTTATGAAAGCAATTG
>CABZJN010000024.1 GCA_902526085.1 uncultured Pelagibacteraceae bacterium | reverse complement strand
ATTGATAATAAAGATAAGTGCCTTTTATATGATCTATTTTTTTTATTTATAAAATAAAAAAATAAAATAAAGGTAAAAAATAAGTGAAAAATAATGTGGTATAGCTGCAATGATCTTACTTTTATTTTATTTGTTAATTCGTTGGATTTAAGTTCATCAAAAAAACCAAATATTTTATTCCAATTTTTTGGTTTTTGCCCAAAATCAAAAGCAAAATGTCCATGGGACGAAATCAAATTAAATTTAACAATTTTGATAAAATTTATTGGATCATCTTTTATAAATTTTTTAGCAATAGGTAAGCATGATTTTGATCTGTGTATAAAAGCTATTGAATTATATCTACTTTTTTTGCCTATTAATGATGGATGATCAAAAAAGAAATCTTTGTTATTTTCTTGATATAATTTTTCATGTACATCAATATCCACAAACTCGAATGAACAAAGAGGATATTGGTAACCGTATCTTTCTAGAACCTGAATTAACTGTAAGCCTGGACCATAAGTAGTTGAAAAATGGTTTAATAAATATTTATTTTTTAAAGAAGGTAAAATAGAAATTACTAAGCAAATCATCAGAAAGATTAAACTAATATATTTTTTTTTATTTCTAGTAATAAATAAAAGTATGCCAAACAGAATTAGAATTAATGGCTGACTGAAAGCTGACCACGTATACATCAATAATATTAAAAAAATATATATTTTTAATTCATTTTTAATATTTTGTTCTTTTTCAAATTTTATAACGTAATAAGAGATTTGTATAAAAAATAATACTGATAAATTTGTATAATGGACAAAATTTTCATACATCAAAATTGATGGTGAAATTCCAATAAAAATAAAAAATAAAAAATATATTTTAAATCTACTTAAATTGAATTCACAGCATAAGAGATAAAAGTAAATCGTAATTAAGAATGTGCAAAAAATATTGAAAATATTTATTGTATTGCTGAGAATTTTCCAATCAGTCCCAAAAATTTTAATAAAAATTCCATATAAAGAATTCCACAATGGTGGTTGATAATGTAAATACAAAAGTGATCTGAGATAGTCTTTATCAAGTAGATCTGGGGATAGAAGTTGCCACATGTGTGGAAGGTGATCACCAGACTTTAAACCAAGTGTATAAAAAAAAACTCTTGTTATAAGTAAAATTAAAATTAAATAAATAATTGTAAAATTATTCTCAAATATGTTTTTGTTTTTAATATTATATTTTTTGGAGTGCATAATTTACAATTTAGTATAAATCTATTATCATAAAATAAACATAAACAGATTATAGCTCATTTAATGCAATATTGGTTAATGAAATCAGAGCCAGATGTATGGTCAATTGATCAACAAATCAAAGCTGGAGAAAAAGGAGCTGACTGGGACGGTGTAAGAAATTACCAAGCAGCAAGTAACTTAAAAAAAATGGAAAAAGGAGATCTTTGTTTTTTTTATCATTCTAACATAGGAAAAGAGATAGTTGGTATAGTTGAAGTTATAAAAAAGGCATTCATTGATCCAACGGATAAGAAAAAAAGGTTTGTTGCTGTTAAAGTTAGATTTAAAAGTAAACTTCAAAATCCTGTAACACTTGAAAATATCAAAAAAACTAAGGCTTTGGAGAACTTATCTCTAATTAGACAAAGTAGACTGTCTGTAATGCCTATTGATACTAAAAGCTGGAAAATAATTTTGAAGATGGGTAGAATTAATTAATAAAAAAATTCATGCCTAAGAAAAATAAAGTTAAAAAAAAAGCAGTCTCTAAAAAGGCTAAAGAGACAATTTATAAAACTAAGAAAGAATGGATAAGTAAAGCTACTGTTAATAAATCTCTATATACAAAAAAATATAACGAGTCGATTAAAGACAACAATGGATTTTGGAAAAAAGAAGGAAAAAGAATTAATTGGATTAAACCTTATAGGAAAATTAAAGACGTTAAATATAGTAAAGATGATGTTTACATCAAATGGTTCTATGATGGTACTTTAAATGCTTCAGCGAATTGCATTGATAGACATCTTAAAAAGAATGCTAATAAGACTGCAATTATATGGGTTGGAGACGATCCAAAAGTTCAAAAGAAAATTTCGTATAAAGAACTTCACAAAGAGGTTTCAAAAGCAGCAAATGGATTAAAAAATCTAGGAGTTCAAAAGGGTGATAGGGTAACAATTTATCTTACCATGATACCAGAACTTGCCTACACTATGCTGGCATGCGCTAGAATAGGTGCAATTCACTCAATAATATTTGGTGGATTTTCACCAGATAGTATTTCAGGAAGAATAAATGATTGCGAGTCAGATTATGTAATAACTGCAGATGAAGGTGTAAGGGGCGGCAAAACAATTCCATTAAAATCTATTACAGACGAGGCTTTACAGAGCTGTCCCAACGTAAAGAAATGTATCGTTGTAAAGAGAACAGGTACCAAAAAAATTGATTGGTACAATGATCGTGATGTTTGGTATCACAAAATAACAAGTAAAGTCGCAGCAAAATGTGAGCCTGAGGAAATGAATGCTGAAGATCCATTATTCATTCTTTACACATCTGGTTCAACTGGGAAACCAAAAGGTGTGCTACATACAACTGGTGGATATATGGTTTATGCATCAATGACCCACCAATATATTTTTAATTATAAACCTAAAGATATTTACTGGTGCACTGCTGATATAGGCTGGGTTACAGGACACAGTTATATTATTTACGGCCCACTTGCTAATGGCGCAACTACAATTATGTTTGAAGGAATACCTACTTACCCTGATACATCTAGATGGTGGCAAATAGTTGATAAATATAAAGTTAATATTTTTTATACAGCTCCAACAGCAATCAGAGCTTTAATGAGGGAAGGTGATAAACCTATAAAGAAAACATCCAGAAAAACTTTAAAACTTTTAGGCACTGTTGGTGAACCAATTAATCCTGAAGCTTGGGAATGGTATTACAAAACTGTTGGTGATAGCAGATGCCCAATTGTTGATACTTGGTGGCAAACAGAAACAGGTGGAATTTTGATCAGTCCACAAACTGGAGCAATAGACTTAAAACCTGGTTCTGCAACCAAACCATTTTATGGAATTAAACCAGAGATCCTAGATAAAGATGGCAAGGTTTTAAAAGGAGAAGCACAAGGTAGACTTTGTATTTCTCAATCGTGGCCTGGACAAATGAGAAGTGTCTATGGTGACCATCAAAGATTTATAGATACATATTTTTCACAGTTTGATGGAAAATATTTTACAGGTGATGGCTGTAGAAGAGATAAGGATGGATACTATTGGATTACAGGAAGAGTAGATGATGTAATTATTGTTTCTGGACACAATTTAGGTACTGCAGAAATTGAAAGTGCGTTTGTAGCTCATCCAAAAGTGGCTGAAGCAGCAGTGGTTGGTTACCCTCATGATATAAAAGGAAACGGGCTATATTGTTATGTAACTTTAAATGCTGGAGAAAAAAGTACTCTTGATTTAGAGAGAGATTTAAAACTTTGGGTTAGGAAACAAATTGGTCCAATAGCAACTCCAGACTTAATTCAATTTGCTCCAGGACTTCCAAAAACAAGATCAGGTAAAATAATGAGAAGAATTCTAAGAAAGATTGCTGCTAATGAACATGGTCAATTAGGAGACACAACCACTTTAGCTGATCCTTCGGTCGTTGAAAGCTTGGTCGATAATAGAAAAAATATCTAGATCTTTATTAGTTTAGAAAACTCTTCCTTAATATTATCCCATTTTAAAATCATAGAATTAAGAACTATTTTTCTATCTAAAGATTTTAATTCATTAGCAACTGGGGCCCAATTATATAAAGCTAATGCGCTTTCGTTAAATGGCCAAGACTTATAATAATCATCCCATTTAATTTGATCTAATCTTTTCTGAAAACTTATCCTCGCTTCATCAACAACCTCCTTAGGCATTCCATTTTCTAATTCTTTGTCCAAAATATTGTTGTAGATTTCAGAAGCTTTATTTGTTTCTTTATAATTAAAAAAAACATTTAAATATGAAATTGTGTAAAATGACAAATCCTGAAGCGAGATAGCATATATATTCCATTTAGCAGTGTTAATTGATTTTAAAAATGTCTCATCGTCAAAATGGAGAACCCATTTAGTACCCATTCTTGTTTTCAAATAATTATATAAAGTAACTTGAGATACCCATGCTGATTTTTGCTGAATAAATTCCCTTAGATCTTCTAAATTTTTTATTTTTTTCTTTGGCAAAATGCCTTTAAACATTGCAACTAAATAAACTTTAAAGTCCTCAAGTTTTATATCTTTTAAGTTGAATCTGTATTTAAGGGCCATTTAGTTAACTAATATAACGATGTATAATGTAAAAATGACACAATATCGAGTGTTTTTAGGGGTTTAAATATGTTTGATTATCGGTATGGTTATTTTTTTAACCTATAGGAGAGAGAAAAAATGTCAAAACAAGAACAACACTGGGAAAAAACCAGGAACTTGCTATTTATTACATTAGCAATTTGGTTTGTTTTCTCAATTGGCATCTTTCTTTTCGGGGCCGAAATGCAAGAATCAAACATTAGACCATTTGGATATCCTTTAACATATTGGTTTACATGTCAGGGGTCACTTGCAATTTTCGTTATTCTTATTTTTTGGTTCGCAGGTCGACAAGAGAAAATAGATGATGAGTTCGGGTTTTCTGAAAGAGAGGGTGACAAATGATAAAAGGTAAATTTATTGATAATCTACCAAAAGTCTACGGAATATATACTGGAGGATTTCTAGTATTTATTATTCTAATGGCAATAGCTGAACAAGCTGGAATGTCTGCAAAATTAATTGGTATCTTTTTTGTAGCATTTACAGTTTTGATTTATGCTCTAATTGGTTGGTTGTCTAGAACACTTCAAGTTGACGCTTATTACGTAGCTGGAAGACAAGTTCCAACTGTCTTTAATGGAATGGCAACTGCTGCAGACTGGATGTCTGGTGCTTCTTTTGTAGCAATGGCAGGTGGTATTTACTTTAAAGGCTATGGTTATATGGCACTGCTTGTTGGATGGACTGGTGGATATGTACTAGTTGCTTCTTTGTTAGCACCATATCTTAGAAAATTTGGATGCTATACTGTTCCAGATTTTATAGGAACTCGTTACGGTGGTAACTTAGCAAGGTTTAGTGCAGTAATAGTTTTAACAGTTGCATCGTTCACTTACGTGACTGCTCAAATTAATGCTACAGGAACAATTGCTTCTGTTGCATTAGATATTCCATTTAGAATAGCTGTGTACGTTGGACTAGCAAGTATTTTAATGTGCTCAATGCTTGGTGGAATGAGAGCTGTTACTTGGACGCAGGTAGCACAATATATTGTATTAATTATAGCTTACTTACTTCCAGTATTTTGGATTAGCAGTAAGTTGGGAGCAGGTTTTTTCCCACACTTTATGCTAGCTGATGAAGTTGCAAGAATTGCAGAACTTGAAGGTCAATTTGGTTTTGTTAAAAATTCTGCTGCTGATTTAGCAACAGTACCAAAAGGTTTAGCTGGTATAACTAAAGCGCACTCATCAGTTAATGCAACTCCTTGGGCATTTATTTCATTAGCAGTGTGTATGATGGCAGGAACTGCATCATTACCACACGTCATGATGAGATACTTTACTACTCCAAGTGTAAGAACTGCAAGAAGATCAGTAGGTTGGTCACTATTCTTTATTTTCCTACTTTACTCTTCTGCACCGATGTTAGCTACATTATCTAAACTATCTTTAATAGATCCAACCCTTCCAACTGGAATTATTGGTAAAACAATTGCAGAAGTTCAGTCTATTGATTGGTATCAAAACTGGAACCAAGCAAACTTAATGTTTATCAGTGACTTTAATGCTAATGGAACTCTAGAGCTTAATGAGTTCTTTATGGGTGGTAAAGCTGTTGTATTAGCAACACCAGAGATTGCTGGATTACCTTATGTAATTTCAGGTCTGGTTGCTGCTGGAGGTATGGCTGCTGCCATGTCAACTGCAGATGGATTAGTATTAGCAATATCAAATGCGTTATCTCATGATATTTACTACAAAATAATAAATCCAAAAGCTGAGACAGCAAAAAGACTAATTGTTGCAAGGGTTCTACTTGTATTAATTGGTTTTGCAGGAGCAACAATAGCTGCACTAGAGATACAAGGTATCTTGGGTTCTGTTATTTGGGCTTTTGACTTTGCAATGTCTGGACTATTCTTCCCACTTGTACTTGGAGTATGGTGGAAGAGAGCTAATGCACCAGGGGCTGTTGCAGGAATGCTGTTAGGACTAATATCTGGAACTGCTTACCTAATTTGGGTAAGAAGTGGCGGATCTGGTTTCTTAGGTATAACTCAACTAACATTTGGAATAGTAGGATCAGCTGTGAGTTTAGTTTCTATGGTTGTTGTCAGTTTAATAACTGCAGCACCAGACGCAGCTACTCAGAAGATGGTTGATGATGTACGTATACCAAGTGGTAAAACGGTACTAGCACAAAAATAAATAATTCAAATTTAGGGGCGATTTAATTCGCCCCTTTTTTTTTCTTAAAATTATGTCTGCTAACTTTCACCCTCTAGTCTATATAATTGATTATATTTTGGGAGTAGTTATGTGGACTTTAATTGGTAGAGTTGCAATGAACATCTTTCAGAGAGAGGATTCAAGTTTCTTCTTTATGAAAATTTTCGTTAAGCTTACAAACCCACTTATAAAAATATTTAAACCAATTACCCCAAGCTTTATTGTAGGACCTTTAGTACCACTTTATGTAGCTTGGTTCTTTTACATGGGTCGTTTCTATTTAATGCCTTATTTACTTGGTTATTCAGTTATGGGTATGCTTTCATTCCCCCTAGAGAGTGAAATTGCTAGAGAAATATATAGAATATTTAGTAAAAACTAATTCAAATAGAACAAAAAATTGATACTAATATTTTTAGTATTAAATGAAAAAAATTCAAATTTCTCCATCAATATTATCTGCTGATTTTAGTCAGCTTGGCAATGAAATAAAGAAGCTAGAAGAAGGTGGAGCTGACTTAATCCATGTTGATGTAATGGACGGTCACTTTGTTCCAAATTTGACAATAGGACCACCAGTAATTAAAAACTTAAGAAAATATACCAAGCTACCATTTGATGTACACCTAATGATTTCTCCTGTACATGAATATATAGAAAATTATGCAGAGGCTGGCGCTGATATAATCACTATTCATCCTGAAGCAACTGAAAACTTAAAAGAGTCTATAAATTTGATAAAAAAATTTGGCAAAAAAGTTGGAGTATCTTTAAATCCAAAAACAGAGATAAAAACTTTAATTGATGAAATAGAAAATATTGATTTAGTTCTAGTTATGAGTGTTAATCCTGGTTTTGGTGGTCAAAAGTTTATGCCAGAGGTATTATATAAAATTAAAGAATTGAGGAAGATAAAAGACAAAAACCACTATCACTTCGATATTGAAGTTGATGGAGGAATTAATTTTAGTAACTCAAAATTAGTTTTAGAGGCTGGAGCTGATATTTTGGTATCAGGAACCACGGTTTTCAAGGAAAATGATGGTAATATTAAAACTAATATTGAAAAACTAAAATCAATGTAAAATGTTTTTAAAAAGTTCTTTTAATTATATCAATGAGTTTTATTTTGTCTTAAAAAACCAAATACGAAAAGTTTATTTAAACTCATCTATTTATAATAAAAAAATTTCACGAATTGACGATAATGTTTTAGTTTATCAGCCAAGTCTTAACATACTTAGTTCATTAATAAAGTATGAAAAACAAAAAAAAAAGATTGAAGAATTTAATGTTCAATCAATATGGGAAAATAAAGATTTAAAATATAATGATTTTAAAAAACTTCATAGTTTTTATTGGTTGTTTTCAATAGATCTTAAATCTTCCAATAAAGTTACTCAGTCAATTATTGAAAATTGGATTAAAAAGAACCAATACTATGAAACAAAAAGTTGGGAAATAGATATTCTGTCTAAAAGAATAATTGCTTGGATTTCAAATTCAAAAATAACATATGATCAGTCTGGTAATGATTACAAAATTATTTTCAACGAGATAATTAGCAAACAAGTAAATCATCTTATAAATGAAATTGACAGATCTTCAAATTTAAATGACAAAATGATTGGGTGCACGGCAATAACTCTTACAGGAATAGCATACAAAAATAATAGATTTTTGGAGTACGGATTAGATTTACTTAAAAAAATTATTAATACATCTTTCGATAATAACTACTTCCCGAAATCAAGAAATTTAAGACAAATGGTTTTTTATTTAAAATATTTTATTTTGATCAGAGAACTTTTAAAAGACTCCTTGAATGATATTCCGGAATATTTAAATGAGATAATTCATTTTCTTGGAAAATCTTATGATTTGATTTGGGGATCATTAGGGCAGAGTTTATTATTTAATGGAAATAATAATTCAAATTATAAAGACTTTGATAAATATCTATCTCTTTTTAGGTATAAGTTTAAAAGTGATAAATTCCATGTATCTGGCTATACAATCTTAAAAAATAAAAATGCAGTTCTTGCAATGGATACGGGGTGCAATCCAGCAAAAAGTTACTCTGAAAATTATCAAAGTGGACCCTTATCATTTGAATTTTTTTTTAAAGATAAAAAACTAATTACAAACTCTGGCTATTTTCAAGATCATAATCATCAACTGAGTTCGATATCAAAAACAACAGCGACTCATTCAACATTAATTTTGGATAATTCTTCCGTTTGTAATTTCAAAAAAAATAGCAAAGGTCCGAGTATGGTTAGTAAAGGATTTAAAACATTCGACAATGAAGTAACTTATGAAAAAAATTATTGGAGTATTAAATGTTCTCATGATGGATATTTAGCAAGATATGGAGTAATTCATCAAAGAAATTTAGAATTTGATAACGATAAAAGTATTCTTTTTGGAAAAGAGAAACTTATTAAAAAAAAAAATTTTAAAGTTACAAATTTTGAAATAAGGTTTCATCTGTTACCAAATATTAAAGTGACAAAGCTTCAAGATAATAAATCTGTTTTAATTGAATTAGAAAATTCTGGTTGGAGGTTCTTTTCAAATGATGGACTGATAGGGGTTGAAACAGGCTTATATTTTGGTAATAAAAATAATTATACTGAGAATCAAAATATTTTTATCTCTGGTGTTACTCAAAATAATGAGCAATTAATTAAATGGCAGATTAGTAAAATATGAGTAAAAAGATTAAAAGAGCAATTATATCTCTCTCAGATAAAACAAAAATTAAATTAATTTTAAATACACTTAAAAAATATAAAATTAATGTCATAAGCTCTGGTGGTACATCTAAAGAAATTAAGAGATTAGGTTACAAATGCACTGAGGTATCAGATTATACGAATACAGATGAGATTTTGGATGGTAGAGTAAAAACGCTTCATCCAAAGTTGTATGCAGGGATTTTAAGCAAGAGAGATAATAAAAATCATAAAAAAGAACTTAAAAAATATAATCATGAAGAAATAGATTTAGTTATAGTTAATTTTTATCCTTTTGAGGAAAAACTAAAACTTACAAGCAATCATAATAAACTAATTGAAAATATAGATATTGGGGGGCCAACACTCGTAAGAGCAGCAGCTAAAAACTATAGACACACAACAATATTGACCTCTCCAAATCAATACAAAGAATTTATTTTAGATTTAGAAAAAAATAAGGGTTCTACGAGTCTAGAGTTTAGAAAAAAACTTTCTCAAATAGCATTTAACTTAACAGCATATTATGACTCTGTTATTTCAGAGTATTTAAATGATTATAATAATGATTATTTTCCACAAAAAAAAACTATTCGTGGAAACTTGATAGAAGTATTAAGATATGGCGAAAATCCTCATCAAAAATCAGCAATATATAGTAGAAATGATAATTTAGATATAACTCAATTAAGCGGAAAAAAATTAAGTTATAATAATTATAATGATATTTATGCAGCTTTAAATATTTCACAGACACTTCCCAAAAATACAGGGACTGTAATTATTAAGCATGCTAACCCATGTGGTGTTTCAATAAATAACAGCAAAATAAAAAGTTACAAAGAGGCTCTAGCATGTGATCCTATAAGTGCGTTTGGAGGGATTGTCTCTTGTAATTTCAAAGTAAATAAAAAAATAGCAATAGAATTAAATAAAATATTTTTAGAAGTGATAATAGGAATTGGTTTTGATAAAGATTCCCTTAAAATTCTTAAAAAAAGGAAAAATTTAAGGTTAATAGATGCATCAAAATTAAAACCACAAAACATAAGTAGTATAACTAATAACTTTGATTCTTTATTACTCCAAAGCTTAGATGACAAAATCTTTAAAAAAGATAATTTTAAAGTTGTCTCTAAAGCCAAACCAACAAAAAAAGTATTGGATGATCTACTGTTTGCTTTTAATGTTTGTAGAAACGTAAAATCAAATGCAATTGTTTTAACAAAAAATAGTTCAACCATCGGAATTGGATCAGGCCAACCAAGTAGATTGGACAGTTGTAAAATAGCAATAGATAAAATGAAGAAATTCCAAAAAATTAATAAAAATGATTTAATTTTAGGAGCATCTGATGCTTTTTTTCCATTTGTAGATGGAATTGAATTGTTAGTTCAAAATGGTGTGAGTGCGATAATTCAACCTTCAGGATCAATTCGTGACAAAGAAATTATTAAATTTGCGAATAAATTAGGTGTGGTACTTGTTTTCTCAGAAACCAGACATTTTAAACATTAAAAAATTAGTTAATTCTGTCAATTTTTGCTGCAAGAACAAAATCACTCTCATGTAATCCACTAATAGCATGTGTTTGTATTTTAATTTTTGCATAACCCCAACCAAACCATATATCTGGGTGATGTCCTTCTTGTTCAGCAATTTCTCCAACTTTATTTACAAATGATTGACTTTCTAAAAAATTATTAAATTTAAAATTTTTAATTATGTAATAATCTTTATTATCCAAAGACTGAACGTCCCAACCATCAACTTTCTTTAGGTATTTGTGTATTTCCTCAAGATCAAAACTTGGTATTCCACCCTCACATGGAATACATTTTTTATCTGCTAATTCTGTCATGTGTAAATGATCTTAGATTATTTATTTTTTAATGTAAATTATTATATTTAATCTGAGACATTGGAGCGGGCAATGGGACTCGAACCCACGACCTTCTCGTTGGCAACGAGACGCTCTACCACTGAGCTATGCCCGCTTATTTAAATTTTATAATAAATAGCTATTTTTATGAATACAAGCAATAAAATATTACTATTTCTAAAATTTTATTTTATTAGAATTTAAAATTTTTTGCATAGGCTCTAAGTAATCACTAAATTTTTCCCATTGTTTTGATGTATCTTTTTTTATTTTATCTCTTACCTGTTCAAACGAAGCTGTGGTTACAACTCTATCTGATTTTTCATAATATTTTAGGTGTTCTTCCCAATCTAAGTTTAAAAAAAGAAGAATTTTTTTTGTGTGTAACTCGAAGTCTTTTACAAAATCTTCATAATAAATATTCAATATTTTATCATCATATTTTGTGAGCCAAAAATTCATTAAATCATTATATAAACAGTAATAACTAGCTACGTCTTCCTGACTTAAACTAAAATCCATAACACTATCAATAAATAAGGTTTTATAATTTGACCAACATACAGCCATCGGGTTTCTATGTATGTGAATTATTTTAGCCTCAGGAAGAGCATTAATAATAAATCCTATCCATCTAAAATTAACAGGAAATTTATCGATTATAAAAGGTTTGTTAGAAATTTTTGATATATTTTGATAATAGAATTTTCTAATCTGCGAAAATAAATTTCTAAATTCATTTTTTTTTTCAAAACCTAATTCACTAATTTTATTCTGTAAAAAATATAATTCTCCTGCACCATAAATTTTAGAATGCGTAGATAAAATTTGCTCCAACAAAGTTGTACCAGATCGTGGCATACCCAATATAAATACAGGTTTACTCAAATATTTATCATCAAAATTTAAATTATAATATTGGGTTTTAGAAAAAAAGTTTTTGATATTTTCAAATCTTTTTTTTTCCTCGTCTAATGAAAAATTAGAATTTTTTCTCTTGATCAAGTTGGCAGCTGTAAGATTTTTTAGTCCATGTTCATTATTTCCTAGATCAAAATATCCTTTGCTTAGGGCATTTGTTATTAAAATTTTTTCTTCCTGATTTAAATTTTGTATATCCTTATTTTTAATATAATTAAAAATTTCATCATCATTGTCAATTTTTGTTATGAGTATATAATTTCTTATACTTGGAATATGTGTTTTATCTAATTGAAAAATTTTTTTAAAATATTCTTTTGCTTTAGAAAAATTTCCTAAAAAAAGATGAGCTGATCCAAGATTATAAAGAGTTTTAATATTATTTTTATCCAATTGTAGAATTTTGTCATATACTAAAATCAATTCCTTATAATTATTATTCTCTTTATAAATCGAGGATAAATTGAAAAGTGCTTGAAAGTTATCTGGTTTTAAATTTATAGCTTTTTTAAAACATTCAATTGCTAGTTCTTGTTGTTTCAAAATTTTTTTGGTATTACCCAAATTATTGTAAGCCTCTGAAAAGCTTGGATTTAGTTTTATAGATTTTTCAAATGATTTTATTGCTTCATGGTATCTTTTTAATTTTTTTTGTATATTTCCCTTAACAAAATATAGTTGGTCAGTTTCTTTATAGCATAATAAATTATCAATATATTCTTCAGCCTTAAAAAATTTTTGAACGTTGATTGAGGCTAATGCTAATAGATAAATTAATTGTGCATCGTTTTTTTTTTCACTTAATAATTTCTCACCTGCGGCAATTACCTCTTCAAAATTTTTTTCTTTGAAGGTTTGTAAAATTTTTCTTTTTTTTTCCTCAAAAATATTTGAATTCATAGAATATGTGTTATATTTTAAATATTATGAAAAAAGAAGATCTTCCAAACATTTTACCAGTATTCCCTTTATCCAATTTTATTATCTTCCCTAGAACAACTGTTCCTCTAAACATATTTGAGCCAAGATATATTCAAATGATAGATAAAAGCATGAAAGGCAATAGATTAATTGGAATGATCCAGCCTAAAAAAACTGGTGAATTAAAAAAACCTGATTTACATGAAGTTGGTTGTGTTGGAAAAATAACGAGTTTTAATGAAACAGATGATGGAAGATACTTAATCATTTTAAATGGGGTATGTAGATTTAAAATTATGGATGAAATTAATAACGATAACTTATTCAGAGAATGTAAAGTCAAATATGAGGATTTTACAAATGATTTAGTTGAAAAAACAAATGACATAAATTTTTCAGATTTAAATTTGATATTTCGAAATCTTAAAGATCTTTTTAAAAAACAAGGTTATGAGATCAATTGGAAAGAAATTGAAAAACAAACTTTAGATCAAACTATAAATACTCTATCTATGGCTTCACCATTTTCTTTAGAAGAAAAACAAGTTTTACTCGAAAGTAAAGATTTAAATATAAGAAAAGAAAAGTTAGAGGAAATTCTGAATACGTATATTTTAGATAATTTTAATAATAAAACCTTACAATAAACATTTTGAATATAAGTTAATTGGATAACATTGTTGCATATTTATTTAAAAATTTATTATTTTTTAGAATTTTAAATATCGGTCCAGATAAATTATTTTTTAGCTTATTATCAATTTTGAAGAAAGAGTTTAAAGCATCTATTCCTAATCCATACATGTAATTTAAATGTTTATTTTTTTCTTGGAATCTTTGTGCAATTATTTCACCATCATCAATACCTAATTTAATATTTTCATCTAAGATAAGAGATAAAGATTTTATATCTCTGATAGTCATATTAAAACCTTGCCCTGCTAATGGATGAACTTTATGTATTAAATCTCCAAAAGATAAAATATTTTTAAAGATATAATTTCGAAGCACAAGAAACTTGATACGAAAAGACTCTACCTCGCTGATTTTATCTATCTTATAATGATGGTTATATTTATTGATAATTTTTAGGAGACTTATCTTACTAATTAATTTTACTGAATTATTTGAAAATACAACTGAAGTTTGATTATTAGATAGTGGTAAAAAAGCCAATGGACCATTTTTTGTAAAAATTTGTGTGGCAATTTTATTTTCAACTTTTTTATGGTCTAT
>CABZJN010000023.1 GCA_902526085.1 uncultured Pelagibacteraceae bacterium | reverse complement strand
AGCCTTAACTATTTTTTCTGGCGTTGCACCACCTCCTACATCTAAAAAATTTGCAGGAGCTCCTCCAGCTAATTTAATCATGTCCATAGATGCCATTGCAAGTCCTGCACCATTAATTATATTACCTATATTTCCATCTAGACTGACATAGTTTAAACCTCTGTCCGATGCAAAAATTTCTTTTGAGTCTTCTTGTGTTTTATCTCTTAGCTCAGAAACTTGACTTCTTCTAAACATTGCATTGTTATCAAAACTCATTTTACAATCTAAAGCTAATATTTGCTTTTGTTTAGAAATAACTAATGGATTAACTTCAACCATTGTTGCATCTAATTCACTGAAAGCTTTATAACATCCGATAATAGTATCAGAAGCTCTTCTAATTAAGTCTGGCTCTATACCAAGACCAAATGCTAATTCTCTAGCTTGAAAATTTTGCATTCCAACTGCAACTTCAATTTTAGACCTAATAATTGTCTCTGGTTTTTCTTTTGAAATTTCTTCTACACTCATTCCACCTTCTGTCGATGCAACAACCATAATACTTTCTGAGCTTCTATCAAAAACTAGTCCTAAATATAATTCCTTTTCAATATCTGTAGCTTCTTCAATATAAATTCTGTTTACAATTTTTCCTTCAGGTCCTGTTTGATTTGTAACTAATTTTTTTCCTAATAATTTATCTGTTGCTTGAGCGACTTCTAACGGGGTATTACATACAATTATCCCTCCTGCTTTTCCTCTAGCACCAGAATGTATTTGTGCTTTTACTACCCATCTTGATCCACCAATTTCTCTAGCTTTATTCTCAGCATTCTCTGGACTGTAAACAATTCCACCTCTAGGAATTGTTACCCCAAAGTTTGAAAGTATTTTTTTTGCTTGGTATTCGTGAATATCCATAATTTTATTTATTTATTATGGATTAACTTATCTATATTTACAATGTTTTCAGCCATTCTAGCTGATGCAGCATCTATCATCCTGCCATCAAGCTGAGCAGCTCCTTTGCCCTCTTTAGCAGCCTTTTCTAACTCTTCTAAGATCCTTTTAGCTTTAGTAACTTCTGCCTCTGGTGGAGAGAATACATTATTTGCTAGTTCAATTTGTGAAGGATGTATTGCCCATTTACCCTCAATACCAATTGCAGCCCCTCTTTTAGCGGCCGCTGTATAAGCATCTGGATCATTAAAATCTCCAAACGGCCCATCGATGGCTCTTATTCCGTATGCTCTACAGGTCATAACTAACTTTGATAAACCGTGATGCCACTGATCACCTGGGTAATTTTCATTAAGCCCGCCAATAACTGTTGTTCGTGCCCTTAAACTTGCAGCATAATCTGCAACACCAAAATGTAACGCCTCTAATCTTTCACTCGAAGTTGCAATTTCTTTAATATTCGACATTCCTAAAGCGGTCTCAATTAAACATTCTATTCCAATTTTATTTTTTAATTTTTTATTTGTTTCAATTTGAGTTAACAAACAATCAACCATATAAACATCACTTGCAGTTCCAGCTTTTGGAACTAAAATAGTATCTACATTTTCGCCAGCTTGTTCAACAATCTCAATTAGATCTGAATACATATAATGAGTATCTAAACTATTTATTCTTACAGAAATAGTTTTACCACTACCTCTCCAATCCATTTCATTTAAGGACTGAATAACATTTGCTCTAGCAGTTATTTTATCATTAGGAGAAACTGCATCTTCTAAATCTAAAAAAACATAATCTGCTGCTGAACTAAGGGCTTTCTCAAACATTTTAGGAGATGAGCCTGGCACTGCTAATTCACTTCTTTGTAATCTTGATCTTGCAGGTTTATAAAATTTATGGCTCATTTTTTTCTTTTATCTAATTCACTCATGACGTCTTCAATTTTAATACTGTTCGCCTCAAGATACATTATTAAATGATAAAACACATCTGCAGCTTCATGAATTTTATTTGTATCTTCTTCTACTGCCTCTATCAATTCATTCATTTCCTCAAGCACTTTGGCTTTGCTCAAAGATGTATCACTCAGGAGTTTGTTAGTATACGAACCATCAACTGGTGAAGATTTTCTTTCTCTTGCAAGTTTAAATAGGCTCTCAAGGGTATTTAGCATCTCAAATCCTAACAGGTATTCCTTTTGAGTCCAAATATTCTTTAGCTTCCTTCACAGAATATTTTCCATAGTGAAATATAGATGCTGCCAAAACCGCACTAGCATTACCTAATTTAATGCCATCAACTAAGTGATCAAGATCACCAACTCCTCCTGAGGCTATTGTAGGTATGTTTACCATTGAAGAAATTTTAGACATAAGATCAATGTCATAACCTACCTGAGTACCATCTCTATCCATTGAAGTGACCAGCAACTCACCTGCTCCACTTTCTTCCATCTTTTTTGCAAATTCTAATGCATTAATTCCAGTATTATTTCGACCCCCATGAGTGAAAACTTCCCATTTCTCTCCATTTTTCTTAGCATCTATTGCAACAACAATACATTGTGAACCAAATTTCTTTGAGCTTTGAACTACAACATCTGCATTTTGTACTGCAGCCGTATTAATTGAAACTTTATCAGCCCCACAGTTTAATAGTTTACTAATATCATCCACACTTCTAACTCCACCACCAACCGTTAAAGGTACAAAACATTTTTTAGACGTATCTTTTACAACTTCGTAAATAGTATCTCGATTTTCATTTGAAGCTGTAATGTCTAAAAAACAAATTTCGTCAGCTCCGCCATCACTATAAATCTTAGCTTGCTCAACAGGGTCGCCTGCATCTTGTAGATCAACAAAATTTATGCCTTTTACAACTCTTCCGTTTTTAACATCTAAACACGGTATTATTCTATTTTTAAGCATCTATCTCTTTTGCAAGTTCATCTAATTTAATATCACCATCATATATAGCTTTACCAACTATAATACCTTCAATATTTTTATTACCTAATTCTTTTGCTTTTTTAATATCATCTATTGATGAAACACCTCCTGAAATTATAACAGGACAATTTGAATTATTAGCTACATTTTCTGTTTCTTCAAAGTTTGGGCTTAACTTCATTCCATCTCTATTTATATCAGTATAAATTAATCTGCTTGCTCCATAATCATTTACATCTTTTAAGAAATCTAAGGTTTTTAAGTTTAAATTTTCTTTCCAGCCAGATACAGATAAATAACCATCTTTAGCATCCAAACCTAATGCAATTTTTCCAGGAAATTTTTGACAAGCTTCTTTAAAAAATTCATTATCTTTTATTGCAGCACTTCCTAAAATTACTTTCTCAACTCCAGCGTCAGTATATTTTTTGATACTTTCAAAGTTTCTAACACCACCGCCTATTTCAATTTTAAGATCAAATTTACCAACAATTTCCTCAATAATATCAATATTAACAGTCTCTCCTGTTAATGCTCCATCTAAATCGACTATGTGCAAGTTTTTAAAACCATGGTCTTTATAATTACCAGCTTGTTCAACTGGCGACATTTCATATTCAGTTTTATTATCAAAGTCTCCTTTGACTAACCTCACACACTTTTTATCTTTAATATCTATTGCTGGAAATATTTTCATTTATTTGCAAAATACCAAAATAAATCAGCTAATTCGATAATAATTATTGCTTCAACCATTTAAAAGGGAAGTTCTTTAGTTGCCTTACATGAATAATAGCCCCAATTATCAATTTGTTTAAAAGTGTTTGTTGAACCTATTTCTTCCCAATAATATGAATACCAAACAACACCTCCGGTTTGTTTATTCAATGTAATGTATTTTTTTTCTTCTTCACCAATTTTTAAATATTCGTAATCTTCACTAATAAAAGGCATGTCTCTATTATATAATTCTACGCTCTCACATTTTCCAATTAAACATTCACCTTTTAAAATGGTCTTTGTACCAATTACTCCAAATTTTTTCTTTCCTAAATCAACTGATAAATATGTGTATTGATCTTCATTATCATATATTGGTTCATCATCTATACATTCTAGGTAGATTGGCTTTGCAAATAAATTATTAGAAATTAATAAAAATAATATTGAAATTAAAAATTTTTTCATTTTCTAAAGTTTGATAAAGTTATCAATTATTTTAAGTCCAATTTTATCACTCTTTTCAGGGTGAAATTGGGTTCCAAATATGTTTTCTTTTTCAGCAGCACAAACAACATTTGATGAGTAATCAGTTGTTGCTGATATTACAGATTTATCTTCAGGTACGAATTCATAACTATGAACAAAATACATGTGAGAGTTATTTTCTATGCCTTTAAAAATCTTACTTTCTTTAGTTATATTAATTTCATTCCAACCAATGTGTGGCAGCTTAAATTTACCGCCTTGGTTATCAATTTTAGATACTTTACCTGAAATCCAACTTAATCCCTTGGTCTCAACTTCTTCATAACCAATGTCTGCAAACATTTGTAGACCTACACAAATTCCAAGAAGTGGTTTTTTACTTTCTAATGCAAATTCATTAAGTGTATCTATCAAACCATTAATATTCTTAAGCCCATCAATACAGCTTTTAAAAGATCCTTGTCCTGGTAATACAACCTTGTCGCTAGTTTTTATTGTTGAAAGATCTGACGTTACTTCAATGTTTACTTTATCTTTTGCAACGTCTTTAAACGAATTAATTACAGAACTTATATTGCCTGAATTATAGTCAACAATTGTGACATTCATTAAATTTATAAAGAACCTTTTGTAGAAGGTATTGTGGTTTTATTTCTTGGATCCATTTCTAAAGCAGCTCTTAATGATCTAGCTAATCCTTTAAAGCAAGATTCGATTATGTGGTGGCTGTTATCACCATAGATATTTTCAATGTGCAAAGTAATTCCTGCAGCTTGTGAAAAGGCTTGGAACCACTCTTTAAATAGTTCTGTATCCATCTCACCTAATTTTTCTACTTTCAATTTTACTTTCCAAATTAAATAAGGTCTGTTTGATACATCAATTGCAACTCTAGTTAATGTTTCATCCATTGGTATCATTGCATGAGCATATCTTTTTATCCCAACAAATTTTTTAGATGCTTTTTTTAAACATTCACCAATTGCAATTCCTGTATCTTCAGTTGTGTGATGAAGATCAATGTGTGTATCGCCTTTAGCTTTAATATTCATATCCATTGAAGAGTGTTTTGATAATTGCTCAAGCATGTGATCTAAAAATCCTATACCTGTGTCAACTTTGTACTTACCCTTACCATCAATGTTTAAATCAACACTGATGTTAGTCTCTTTTGTTTTTCTACTTATTTTGGCTTTACGTTTCATACTTTGAAAAAGGTATATATCTATTATTCAATTATGGCAATAATTCTAGGCTTGGTCTTGAACTATAAGATTTAGTATCCATTTATAATCCATGACAACAATAGTATTAGTAAGAAAAAACAATGAAGTAGTAGTTGCTGGAGATGGCCAAGTAAGTATGGGAAATACAGTAATTAAGAAAACTGCAAATAAAGTTCGTAAGATTGAGAAAAGAAATGTGATCGCAGGTTTTGCCGGATCTACGGCAGATGCCTTAACATTATTTGAAAGACTAGAGTCTAAATTAGAAAAACATGCTGGAAATTTGGCAAGAGCAGCAGTTGAATTAGCTAAAGATTGGCGAACAGATAAATATCTAAGAAGATTGGAAGCCTTAATGGCGGTTGGTGACAAAGAAAATAGTTTTATTATTTCTGGAACTGGTGATGTTTTAGAGCCTGAAGGTGATGTAATTGGAATTGGATCTGGTGGAAATTATGCACTAGCATCAGCAAAAGTATTAATGGATACAGATTTATCGGCAGAAGAAGTTGCAAAGAAAGCAATTAAAGTTGCTTCTGAAATATGTGTTTTCACAAATGATAATTGCAACATAGAGAAAATTTAATATGGAAAAATCAAACGTCACAACTCTACCAAACGCTAAAGTAAAAAAAGAAAAAAATAATATTCAAAATTCATTATCTCCAAGAGAAATTGTTTCTGAATTAGATAGATTTGTCGTTGGACAAAATAATGCAAAAAGAGCTGTTGCAATTGCTTTAAGAAATAGATGGAGAAGACAAGCTTTAGAAGGTGATATGAAAGATGAAGTGCTTCCAAAAAATATTTTGATGATGGGACCGACGGGTGTTGGTAAAACAGAAATATCTAGAAGATTATCAAAATTAGCTGAAGCACCATTTGTAAAAGTTGAGGCGACAAGATTTACTGAAGTAGGTTATGTTGGAAGAGATGTTGAACAAATAATAAGAGACCTTTTAGAAATTGCTATTGCAATGGAGAAAGTAAAAAAAAGGAAAGAAGTTCACGCTAAAGCACAAAAATTAGCTGAAGATAGAGTTCTTGACGCAATTGTTGGAAACAAGGCAAGTGTTGCAACACGAGAAAGTTTTAGAAAAAGATTAAGAGATGGTGATTTAGACGATAATGAGATTGAAATAGCTGTAACTGAAAGTGGTGGTGGAATGCCATCATTTGAAATTCCCGGTATGCCTGGTGCAAATGTTGGAATGATTAATATTTCAGACATGCTTGGCAAATCTATGGGTCAAAAAGCTAAGAAGAAGAAAATGTCAGTTAAAGAGTCTCATGAAATATTACTTAACGAAGAAGCTGATAAATTAATCGAACAAGATAAAATAATTAAATCAGCAAAAAATACAACAGAAAACAACGGTATCGTATTTTTAGATGAGATAGATAAAATTTCAGCACGAACTGATAGAGTTGGCGGTGATGTTTCAAGAGAAGGTGTTCAAAGAGACTTACTTCCTCTCATTGAAGGAACGACAGTGAGTACAAAATACGGTCCAATTAAAACAGACCATATATTATTTATAGCTTCTGGAGCTTTCCAGTTGGCAAAACCATCAGATCTTTTACCTGAGCTTCAAGGAAGACTACCAATTAGAGTCGAGCTAGATGCATTGAATAGTGAGGATTTTAAGCGAATTTTAAAAGAGCCAGACAATAGTTTAATTAAACAATACAAAGCTTTACTTAAAACTGAAAACGTTGATTTGGAATTTACTGAAGATGGAATAGATACCATAGCAACAATTGCAAGTGAAGTAAACACAACTGTTGAAAACATTGGTGCAAGAAGACTACATACTATTATAGAAAGAGTTTTAGATGAGATAAGCTTTACAGCAACAGATAGAGCTGGTGAGAAAATCAGCATAGACTCAAATTATATTAAGAAAAACATTGGAGAACTTGTTAAAGACGCTGATCTCTCAAAATTTATTTTGTAATTCTTATTTTTTTTTTCTTAAAAAAATATCAAAATTTCCAATAGTTGGATTTTTAACAGCATCATAATCAATCCTTATAATTTTTTTCATTAAATGATCACTTCCTTTAATAAAATTAGGCACTGAGTATTTTAATATACTCAAATTGCTAGATTGATATGGGTCATTTGAATTTTTTGATCTTAAACCCTTTCCTGTGATAACATTAATTTTATTAACTCCATTAATAAAACACTCTTCTATAAATGAGTTCATCTTTTGATTTGCTTCCTGTAAGGTATAACCATGCAAATCAATTGACCTTTCAATATATCTTTTAGATGCTACAGATATTTTTTGATCTTTATTTTCTAATTTATCAGTACTATTTAAAAAGTCTTGCCAGTCTTTTTTATCTTTGTCTGATATTTTTTTAATCAACTAAGCCTGGGTGTCTATTATTAGCCAGTTAGGATTTTTTGATGTGCTATCTTTCGTAAATTTCCAAGTATCAAGCACTTTTTTAACTTTTTGAGCATCACCAGAAACAACTTTATTATCTTTATCTTTAATGCAAGATATTATTTCACTTACAAATTCAACAGTTACTTCAAGCATATTTTTATTTTGATTGTGCTCTTTGATTTCTGCAGAGTTAATACCGATAAAGGTAGTCTCAGACTTTACATTTCTTGCTTTTTTGTCTTTGATTGCTTCATCAAATTGGTCATATACGTTTTTTGCTAAAATATTTTTTATAGATTTTAGATCTCCTTTAGAGAAATTAGTAATAATACTTTCGTATGCAATTTTAGCACCATTCAAGAAGTCTTTTTTTGCTGCATCGTCAAATGTTTCAGCATTTAAAATGGATGAGGCTTTAGTTTCTGGAACTTCTTCATGAGGGAAACTTGAATTAATATTTTCCTCAAATCCTGTTTTTTTTCCTAAAATCCCTCTTAATCTAAGGAAAATAAAACCAGCAATCATGGCTAATAATATTATATCGATGTACTCGAAGCTATAACTCATATACTAATAATATTTACTATGTTGATTAATTTCAACCTGCAATTTACATTATAGACAAATGAACACAGTAATACTTCTTATAATTGGGATCCCACTAATTGAAATATACCTTTTCATTAAAATTGGGTCAGAAATAGGAGCATTAAACACTATTTTACTTATAGCAATAACTGCGATTGTGGGTATTTGGTATGCTAGATATGAAGGGTTTAACACATTACGTTCTGGAATGTCTCAAATAGTTAAAAATGAACTACCACTCTATGAAATAGTTTCTGGTGCTGCAATTGCTTTCGCCGCTTTACTGTTAATGTTACCAGGCTTCGCTACGGATATAATAGGAGTTTTGTTAATCTTTCCAGTCACACGAAAAATAATTCTTAGTAAATATTCGAGAAATTATTCATCTAAAAGAAAAAGTAAAACCAATAAAAAAGATTATATAGAAGGGGAATATGAAGATGTAGATGATAAAGATGGAAAATAAATATAAAATTGTTGTGAGCTATATTCAAGATTTATCGGTTGAAATTCCTAGTCCTGAGGCTTTAGTCACAGTCAGAAATACTATACCAGAATATAAAATGAAAGTTGATATAAAAACGAAACCCTTGAAAAGAAAAATGATAGAGGTTTTAACAACTTTAACTTATGAAAATCCAAATAAGAAAAAAGAAAAAGGTTTTTTTCAAATTTCATATGCAACAGTTATTGAAATAATTGATGTAAAAATTAATAAACAAGATTTAGAAAAAATAATACTAAGCGACTTACAAACTAAAATTTATCCATCATTGGAGGAAAAATTTCTAAATATTCTTAGATCATCGGGTTTGCCTGATTTAAAGTTTGGAGCGAAGATAGATTTTGAAAAATTATATAATGAGAGATTAAATTAAAAATAATTTTTTTTTAAATTTTTTTTAAGAAAATTTCTGTGCTCTAATAACTCGTTCTCAGTTGGCATAACAATTTTTTTATAATAATCTGAATTTCCACTAGAGAACGAAATTTTAGTCTCGTTATTTTCAACTAAGTTCAATGTAGGTTCTTTTTGATCAATTAAATTAATGTAAACTTTTGCGAGTAATTCACAATCTATCAAGGCTGTGTGTTTCTCTCTTTTAGAATTGTCAATTCGAAATCTTTTACAAAGAGCATCTAGGCTAATTCCTGAACCCGGAAATTTATTTCTTGCTAACTCTAAAGTATCAATAACATTCGAATTATTTATTTTTTGTTTTCCAACTAAGGTTAATTCATTATTTAAATGGCCAATATCAAACTCAGCGTTATGAATAATGATTTTTTTATCGTTTATAAAATCTAAAAATTCATCAGCTATATCAGCAAATTTTTGTTTGGTTGCTAAAAATTCATCAGAATAACCGTGAACTTCAAATGCTTTCTCTGATACTTTTCTTTCAGGATTTAAATAAAAATGGAATATATTTTTTGTTGGTATTAAATTATCTAACTCTATACAACCAATTTCAACAATTCTATGACCATCTCTAACAGATAGGCCTGTTGTCTCAGTATCTAGAACTATTTCTTTCATGTTAATATTTCTTTTTTAATTAGTTTAACTTTTTTTTTCATCACATTTGCTGAAAAATTATTATTAATGACATAGTCAGCTAATTTTATTTTTTTAGATAAGATAACCTGATTTTCTTTAAGATTCCTGATCAATTTTTCGTCAAAGTTAGGTCTCTTTTTTAATCTTTTTAAGACTTTGGATTTATTTGATTTAACAAATATAATTATATCTTCTTTTTTATTGAGTTTGTTTTCTATTAATAAAGGGATATCAAAAACAATCATTTCACTCTTCTTATTTCTTATTATAAATTTTCTCATATTATTTCTTACAAATGGATGGACAACGGAAGATATAATTTTAAGATTTTTCTTATTTGAGTTAATGGATGATATTAGCTCCTTTTTTTTAATAGGAAATGTTTTTATAAATTTTGGTAGTTTTTTTTTTAATTTATTAAAACACTCTTTATTTTTTTTATAAATATATTTTACCTCATCATCTGCATTGAATACTGGATATCCAAAAAGTCTTGAAATAAAAGATTTTCCTGATCCTATACCACCAATTATTCCAACTCTAATCATGTTTAATTTTAAATCTCATATTTTCATTTTTTTAGAAATTCAATTAATTCTTTGTTAATTTCTGGTTCAACATTATGCCAAATATTAAAGGCTTGCTGACCTTGAAATAAGAACATATTTAAACCATTTTCAATTACATTACCTTTTGCATTACCTGCCTCGGAGAATTCTGTTTGAAATGGAGAGTATATAACATCATAAAAGAACTTGTTATTACTAATCTGTGAGAAGTCTAAACCAAACTTATCATCTTTATTCAAACCTAAAGTAGTTGCATTAATTATCATATCAAAATCAGGTAAATCACCCCAGTCTATAATATAAATCTCTTTGAAAAACTTCTTTAAATTATTAGCTTTTTCTTTGGTTCTATTGCTCAAAAGTATTTTTGATGCTTTCATCCTTAACAGCGAGAAAATAATTGATGGTACAACACCACCAGCACCTAATATCAGAACTGTTTTGTCACTAACATCATAATTCAATTTTCTTATACTTAATTCAAATCCATTAATATCAGTGTTATCTCCAATTAAGTGACCTTTATTTAACGAGATAGTATTTACAGATTGTGTCCTTAATGCATTACTACTTAAAATATCTAGGTGAGGTATTATTGACTTTTTAAAAGGGACAGTAACATTTAAACCCTCCAAATCTCCTTTTTTGATTGATTTACATAGTTCAGACAAATCATTGTCGTAAATTTCCAATTTTCCATAAATTGCATCTAAATTATTTTTCTTTATCCAATAATTATGTAACTTTGGAGATAAAGAATGTTCAATTGGATTGCCTATTACTAAAAACTTTTTCATTTTTGTAGTTTCAAATATTCCTTAATTTTTTTAATAGGTAAGCCCATTATCGTATCTTCATCTCCATCAATATTCGAAAATAAAGCTCTTCCTTCTCCTTCAATTTGGTAGACATTATAAGCATATAAAGCCTCATCGCTTATTTTATTTAGATAAGTGACTAATTCATTTTTAGAAAGATCCTTCATGGTTAAATAAGCTTTGTCGGTATAGTTCCAAATCATGGATCCATTTTTAGATATACAGACTGAACTAATCAAGGAATGTTTTTTCCCATTAAGTTTCTTTAAAATATTTAAAGCTTCTTCCCTACTTTTTGGTTTTGATATTAATTCACCAGTTAAATCGATAACACTATCAGCTCCTAAGACTAGAATATTATTGAATTTTTGGCTTACTTTATTTGCTTTTAATTCTGCTAGATTCTTAGAAATAATTTCTGGTGAAGCCTTCTCTTTTAATAAACTTTCTTTTATTGGATCTTCGTCAACATTTGATACTTCAACTTTGGTATTTATGTTGTGAGTATCAAGTATTTCTTTTCTAACTTTACTTTTTGAGGCTAGAATGATGTCAGGCATTTTTTTTATTTTTTATCTCATATATTTTAATAACTGATGCAGCTGTTTCCTCTACTGATTTTCGTGTTACATCTATTGTTGGCCAATTATTCTCTTTAAATATCTTCCTAGCACTATTTAACTCGTCCCTGATTTTATCAATGTTAACGTACTCACTATTCTGATCCTCTTTCAATGAGGTTAATCTATTTTTTCTTAAATCATATAACCTTTCTGCTTCCGTTATCAGCCCAACTACACAAGGAAGAAAATTTTTTTCCGTAACTTTATTTGGTATTGAATTTTTATTAACTAGAGGAATGTTCGAAGTTTTAAATCCTCTATTTGCTAAATATATTGATGTTGGTGTTTTGCTTGTTCTACTAACACCCAAAAGTATTATATCTGATTTCTCAATATCTTCAGTTTGGTTTCCATCATCATGATTCATGGTAAACTGAATAGCTTCAATCCTATCATAATATTCTTCATTCAAAATGTGTTGCCCACTTGGTTCGTGAGAAGCTTTTTGGTTTAAAACTTTGGAAAAATTTAGAATTAAATCTCCTAAAACACCAAAACAAGGTATATTTCTCTCATATGCTTTTTCTGTTAGATATTTTGCCAATTTGCTATTCACGATAGTGTATAAGATAATTGAATTTTTATCATTCTTGGCTTGCTTTAATATACTAAGTGTTTGGCTTTCAGTACGTGTAAAAGAAAAATGGTTAGTCTCATATTGAAAGTTAGGAAATTGAGCTTTGAGCGCTTGGAAAATCCTATCAAGAGTTTCACCAGTTGAGTCTGATATTAAATAAATTTGGTATAAGTTTCTCATGTATAAAATGTTTATAAACTATTAGTAAAATAAGAAAAATGTAGATTTATCTTTTAAAACCTTTGATATTAGGTTTTTCCTCACGAAATTAACTAAAGTATAAAAGGTGGATATAATAATACTTATTTTGCATAAAATATAATAAATTTTAATTAATCCCTAAATTATCGAATTGATTTAAGATTTAAAATGTTAGTAAAAAGTTAACTAAGTGTGATAATTGACTAATTTACGTTATTCACAATACATAATACTAATACAATAAATGATATATATCTATTTATATGAATCCCATAACTAACTGTATTAGAAATAAAGATACTAAAAATAATCCAATATGGTTGATGAGACAAGCCGGAAGGTATTTGCCTGAATTTAGAGAAATTAGGAAAGAAAACCAAAATTTTATAAAATTATGTTTGAATAGTGAATTAGCATCTGAGATTACACTTCAGCCTATAAAAAGATTTGCATTCGATGGGGCAGTAATTTTTTCTGATATCTTGATGTTACCATACGGTATTGGTCAAAAAGTAGAATTTGAAAAAAACTTTGGCCCTAAATTGGGTGAGATAGATTTAGATAACATCAAAGATGTAGATGAAATTAATTTTACGGAAAAAGTTTATAAAGTCTACAAAGCAATTTCTAAAACTTCACATGATCCTTTAATGGATAATAGAGATATGATTGGATTTGTTGGAGCTCCGTGGACTATTCTTGTATACATGATAAATAGGTCATCTCCAAAAAAAGGATTAACAAGTGAATTTTTTAAAGATGATTTTTTAATAAACAGATTATTAGGAATAATTGAAAAATTCTTAAAAGTTCATATAAAAAATCAAGTTGAGGCTGGCGCTCAAATAATTCAAATTTTTGATAGTTGGGCCGGCTTATTACAAGACAAGATTCCTGAGTATATTTATATACCTACATTAAATATAGTTGAATATATTAAACAATTAGGGATACCCGTCATTTGTTTTCCAAGAGGTATTAAAGATTACAAAAATTTTTGTGAAATAGTAAAACCTGATGCAGTAAATATTGATTATGATGTAGATCCAAAAAAAATAGTGAATGAGGTTAATATACCTGTGCAAGGAGGTCTTGATCCTAAAATTCTATTAACTGATAAAGAAACACTTAAAAGAGAATCCGAAAAATATCTCAATATCTTTAAAGATCATCCATATATCTTTAATTTAGGCCATGGAATACTCCCTGAAACAAAAATTGAAATGGTTGAAGAATTAATTAAAATTGTAAGAAATTTTAAATGACGCCAGAGCACCCAAAAGTAAATTATGGTAAGACAGGGATTTTAATTATAAATCTTGGTACACCAGACTCTACAAACTGGTTAGATATACGAAAATATCTTAAAGAATTTTTATCTGACAGAAGAGTTATAGAGGTAAATCCTGTGATTTGGCAGGTAATACTTAATTTATTTATACTTACCTTTAGACCCTCTAAAACAGCTAAGGCTTATAAAGAAATATGGATGAAAGATAAAAATATGTCACCACTAAGATATTTCACAGAAAGACAAGCAGAAAAATTATCTGAACAAATTGGTAATGAAAAAATAATAGTCGATTTTGCCATGAGGTATGGAAATCCAAGTATTAAAAGTAAAATTCATAAACTTCATAAAGAAGGATGTGAAAACTTAATCATTTTTCCTCTTTATCCTCAATATGCAGCCGCAACAACAGCAACTGTGTGTGACGAAGTATATAGAACTTTAATGAAAATGAGGTGGCAACCAAATTTAAAAATAATTCCACACTATGAATCTGAGCCACTTTACATTGAGGCAATCAAAAATAGTATTAAAAAAAAAGTAAATGAAATTGATTGGAAACCAGATTTAATAATTGCATCTTATCATGGGATACCAAAAAAATATTTTGATAAGGGTGACCCATATCATTGTTACTGCCATAAAACTACCAGACTTATTTCTGAAAAATATTCAGATATCGAAATCAAAACTACATTTCAATCTAGATTTGGCCCGCAGGAGTGGTTACAACCTTATACAGATAAAACTTTTGAGACTCTCCCAAAAGAAGGTAAGAAGAATATCTTAGTTATTTGTCCAGGATTTTCATCTGATTGTGTTGAAACTTTAGAGGAAATATCTATTCAGGGAAAAGAAAGTTTTATTAATTCAGGTGGTGAAAATTTTGAAATGATACCTTGTTTAAATGACAGTGAAGATCATATACTGTTATTTAAACATCTTTTAACAAAAAATATTTAATAAATGAGTGGATATCTTCTATTTAAATCACTTCATTTAATAGCCGTAATTTCATGGATGGTTGGACTTTTATATTTACCAAGAATATTTGTTTATCACGTTGAAAATTTTGAAAAAAATCAAGCTACTGAAATTTTTGAGACAATGGAAAGAAAGCTTTATAATTATATTATGCGTCCAGCCATGATTTTATCTTGGTTTTTTGGAATTATATTAATTTGGATAAATGGAATTGAGAGTTTTGCTTTTCTATGGGTACAAATTAAAATTATTTTAGTAGTAATTTTAACAATTTATCATGAATATTTGGGTAGATGCATGAGGGTTTTGCATTTAAAAGAAAACTCCAAATCATCAAAATTCTTTAGGATAATTAACGAAATACCTACAGTTTTGCTTATTTTAATTGTATTTATTGTAGTTTTTAAACCAATGTAGGGTTGAAATTTTTCAACCAATATATATATTTGATTAATCTTTAATAATAACTCCCATAAATGAACATTCAAGAATTAAAAGGAAAAAGCTCAGAAAAGCTAATCACCGAAGCTGAAAAGTTAGGTATAGAAAATGCTAGTACACTACGTAGACAAGAAATTTATTTTGCTATTTTAAAAAAACTTGCAGAAAAGGGTGAAGAGATAACAGGTGGTGGAGTTTTACAACTACTACAAGATGGTTTTGGCTTTCTAAGAGCAATGGAGTCAAACTATTTGCCTGGCGCAGATGACATCTATGTAAGTCCAAGTCAAATCAGAAGATTTGGTCTAAGAACCGGGGATACAGTTGAAGGACCAATCAGATCGCCAAAAGATGGAGAACGATATTTTGCACTCCTTCAGGTGAGTAAAATAAATTTTGAAGAGCCTGATAAATTTAAACATAAAATTGCTTTTGACAATCTAACCCCTTTGTATCCAAACAAGCAATTAGGAATGGAAGTTGAAACAAATAAAATTGAAAAAAAACCAGACTTAACTTCTAGATTAATTGATCTTGTTAGCCCAATTGGCAAAGGACAAAGATCATTAATTATTTCACCTCCAAAAGCTGGGAAGACAATGATTTTACAAAGTATAGCCAACTCAATAAGTGCTAATCATCCAGAATGTTACTTGATGGTTTTATTAATTGATGAAAGACCTGAAGAAGTTACGGATATGCAAAGAACAGTTAAAGGTGAAGTAATAAGCTCAACCTTTGATGAGCCTGCTCAACGTCATGTTGCTGTTGCTGAAATGGTAATTGAAAAAGCAAAAAGATTAACCGAGCATAAAAAAGATGTTGTAATTTTATTAGACTCCATCACAAGATTAGGAAGAGCATATAATGCTGTCGTACCAAGCTCGGGAAAAGTTTTAACTGGTGGAGTTGATGCTAACGCACTCCAGAGACCAAAAAGATTTTTTGGAGCAGCTAGGAATATTGAGGAAGGTGGATCTTTGACAATTATAGCAACAGCCCTTATTGATACAGGTAGTAGAATGGATGAGGTAATTTTTGAGGAATTTAAGGGCACTGGAAATAGTGAAACTATTTTAGACAGAAAAATATCAGAAAAGAGAATTTATCCTGCAATAGATAT
>CABZJN010000022.1 GCA_902526085.1 uncultured Pelagibacteraceae bacterium | reverse complement strand
GAGATAAATTTTTTAATGATGGCAATCTATTGAAGGAAATGAGTGTTATTTTTATTGGTAGTGGATCTAAATCATTCTCTAATAGCTATAATTTAAAATCTAAAAGTCTATTTTCAGAAATGATTTTTTTTGAGGAAAATGATTCGATAATTTCTAAGGCTGGTTTTAATTACAATAAAAGTGAGGAAAGTTTTTTCACACAAGTAAAAAAAAAACCCAAAAAATATGGGCTTTTTGAGAGTTTTTTCAATTTTTTTGCCAAATAATTGTATTTTCTCGTAACAATACTTGAATATTAAACTTTCTTTTATTTCAGTATATTTGTTTTATGTCAGTACTTTCTCAAACAACATTGGCAAAAAAGATATCATTTTCTGGTATCGGTATACACACTGGTGCTCCCGTAAATTTAAATGTATTACCATCATCACCGAATTCTGGGATAATTTTCAAAAGAGTGGATTTACCAGATAATAATATCATAATTCCGAATTTTGAAAATGTTAGTGAAGCAACACTCTGCACAACAATATCAAACCAGTATGGTGTGAAAGTTTCAACCATCGAACATCTCATGGCTGCTTTTTTAGGCTTGGGTATAGATAATGCAATTGTTGAATTAGATTCTCAGGAAGTGCCAATACTTGATGGTTCAGCAAAAGATTTTGTAAAAATCCTAAAAAAAGTAGGGCTTAAAGAAAGTGATATTCCAATTAAATTAATTAAAATAAATAATCTAATCGAATATCAGGAGGGGAATAAATATATTTCATTAGATAAATCAAATACTACATTAGAAATAGAATTTGAAATAAATTATGAAAATAAATTCATTCAAAAACAAATAAATAAAGTAAATGTGTTTGAAGATAAACTAGATGATATTTTTAATTCAAGAACTTTTTGTCTTTATGAGGATATAGAAAAACTAAAGAAATTAGGACTTGGCAAAGGAGGTTCTCTTGAAAACGCTATAGTTGTTCAAGACGATAAAATACTGAATGAAAGTGGTTTAAGAAATCAAAATGAGTTTGTAAACCACAAAATACTGGATTGTATGGGCGATTTATATCTTGTTGGTTATAGATTAATTGGATCGTTAAAATGCAGGCATGGTGGACACAGTTTGACAAATAAACTTTTAAGAAAAATATTTAGTAATAATAAAAACTATTCCTTACTTGAAATTAAAGGAAAAAGTTTACCCCATTCTCTTATAAATAATCGCCACAATCTGAAATCAATTGCTTAAAAATTAGAATTTCTAAAAATTTCTGTTAAAATTCATTAATGAAATATCATAATTATTTATTAATTATTCTTATAATATTTGGTTTCTATTCATGTTCTGAAAAAGAAGAAAAGATATCTGTAATTAAAGAAAATAATTTAGAAATGCAAATGATAGAGGCTTACAACGAGGGTTTAAAAGAATTAAATAAGGGAGATATTTTTTTTGCTGCTAAAAAATTTAATGAAGTTGAGCTTTTATACCCTCAATCTATATGGGCACCAAGATCAAATCTTATGGCAGCATATGCGTATTACACCCAATTGTATTACCAAGACGCTATTTTGGAATTAGAGAGATTTTTAGAAAAATATCAAAATCATCCTAATAGAGATTATGCATATTATTTTATTGCTATTTGTCATTACAACCAAATCGTTGATGAGAAAAAAGATTTAGGAGAAATAATAAAATCAAAACAATACTTTCAACTGATAGTAAAGAATTATCCAAACACCGATTTTGCTGAAGATGCTCAATTTAAACTTGGATTGATAGAGGAAGTATTGGCCTCAAAAGAGCTCTATCTTGCAAATTACTATTTAGAGAGAGAAAAGTGGATACCAGCAATGAATAGATATAAAAAAATAGTGGAAGATTATCAGACCACAATTTATATTGAAGAAGCTTTATATAGATTAGTGGAGTTAAATTACAAGTTAGGATTAATTGACGAGTCTAAAAAATACTCAGCTGTACTTGGATACAATTACCAGTCGAGTGATTGGTATGAAAGATCTTATAAGATCTTAAATAAAAATTATAAAAAGCCAGAATTAATAAAACATGAAAAAAAAAGTTCCTTGCTTGAAAAATTTAAAGATTTATTAAAATAATAAAATTAAATGAAAGAGAACGAGAATAAAAAGTATTACAACAAAAAAATTAATGAGCTCAAAAAACATAATAAGCTATATTTTGAAAAAAGTTCTCCAAAAATATCAGATAAAGATTATGATAATTTAAAAAAAGAAATTTTTAATTTAGAAAAAAAATATTCATACTTAAAAAGTGCTTCTTCCCCTTCAAATTCATTAGGATACCCCCCTTCTAAAAATTTTGTTAAATCTAAGCATAGAGTTAAAATGTTGTCTTTATCAAATGCTTTTGACTATGAAGACTTAGAAAATTTTGAAAAAAAAATATTTAATTATTTAAATAAGAAAATTGAATTAGAGTATAGCGTTGAGCCAAAAATTGACGGAATTTCAGCTTCATTAACTTACAAAAATGGATTATTAGTCATGGGTACTTCAAGGGGAGATGGCACCACTGGCGAGGTAATTACTGAAAATTTAAAAACCATTAACGATATACCTCAGAAAATAACTAATAAAGATTTCCCAAATGACATAGATATTAGAGGTGAGGTTTTCATAGAAAAAGATGATTTTAATAAGTTAAAAAATGATTTTGCTAATCCTAGAAATGCAGCATCAGGATCTCTAAGACAAAAAAATCCATTAGAAACAAAAAAAATTCCACTTAACTTTGTTGCTTATACTTATGGTTATTTTAAAAGTGATAAAATAAAGAAACAGTCTGATTTTTTAAGTTCATTGAAAGAATGGGGTTTTAAAATAAATGAATATAATAAGGTATTAAAAACTATTAAAGATTTAGAAATTTTTCACAAAAAATTTGAGAATGATAGATTTGATTTAAAGTATGATGTTGATGGTTTAGTATATAAAATCAACAATCTTGATCTTCAAAACAGATTAGGATTTACAGCAAATTCTCCCAGGTGGGCTATAGCTCATAAATTTTCAGCAGATAGTGCATATTCTATAATAAAAGACATAAATATTCAGGTTGGTAGAACAGGTGCGTTAACACCAGTAGCAAGAATAAAGCCAGTAAATATTGGGGGTGTAGTAGTTTCTAATGCAACACTTCATAATGAAGATGAAATAATTAGAAAAGATATAAGACTTGGTGATACTGTAAAAGTAGAAAGAGCAGGTGACGTTATTCCTCATGTTGTTTTAGTTGATCTTAAAAAAAGAAAAAAAAAATCCAAAAAATTTATTTTTCCTAATAATTGCCCCTCTTGTGGTTCAGAGACAATTAAAGAATTTAATAAAACAACAAAAAAATATGATGCTGTAAGAAGATGTACAAACGAAGGTTATGATTGTGAAAAAATCGCAATTGAAAAAATAAAACATTTTATATCTAAAGACGCAATGAATATTGATGGTCTTGGAAAAAAAGTTGTGGAAAATTTTTGGGATCTCAATTTAATTAGATTTCCACAAGATATTTATAATTTAGATTATAATAAAATATCAAATTTAGAAGGATGGGGAGATCTATCAGTTTCAAATTTAAAATACTCTATAGATCAATCAAAAAAAGTTTCTTTGGATAAATTTTTGTACGCTATCGGGATAAGACATATTGGAATTGAAAATGCAAAACTTTTGGCAGAATATATAAAGTCTATAAAAAATTTTATAATTTTAGTTAATAAAGATAAATTGAATGAATTTTTAAATATAGATGGAATTGGTGAAACCCAAATAAATTCTTTGAAAACTTTTTTTGAAAATAAGTCAAATTATAAAATTATCGAAAAGTTATCTTCCATTTTGAATATTTCTGATCTCAAATTAAATAAAGATGGCAAACTTTTAAACAATACATTTATGTTCACTGGAAAATTATCAAATATGAGTAGAGCTGAAGCAAAATCTTTAATTGAGGAAAATTCAGGATCTGTTGTAAGCTCAGTAAATAAGAAATTGAAATATTTGATAATTGGCGAAAAACCAACAAACCGAAAAGTCCAAAAAGCTAAAGAATTAGGAATAAAAATTTTATCTCAAAAAGAGTGGCTTAATTTATTAAATTAGCTTAGCTAACCATTTTTTCTCATTCTTATTTAAAAATGGTGAAATATTATTGTAAACATCAAAATGATATTTAAATAAATAATTCTTTTCAGTTTTATTAAGCATTTTGAAGTTAATTAGGTCAGTATCTATAGGTGCCATTGTTAGATTTTCAAATAAAAGCTTAGATTTGATTTTTTTAATAAAAACTAAATTTTCAATTCTTATTCCAAATTCATTTTTTTTATAAAAACCAGGTTCATTACTTAAAACCATGCCTTCTTTTAGTTGTACATAATTATTTTTTGATATTCCTTGTGGTCCTTCATGAACATTAAGAAATGCTCCAACTCCATGACCAGTTCCATGCCGATAATCAAGACCAATAGAATTGAGGCTCTTTCTGGCAATCTTATCAATATTATGGCCGTTTCTCACTTTATCTATATTTGTTAAGGCAACAGCAATATGGCCTTTTAAAACCCTGGTAAATATATCTTTAACTTTATTTGAGACGTTAGAAAAACATACTGTCCTTGTTACATCTGTTGTTCCCCACTTATATTGACCGCCAGAATCAAGCAATAATAAATCATTCTTCCTTAACTTTCTGTTTGAAAATTTATCAGATCTATAATGTATGATTGCTCCATTTGGTCCAGATCCAGCAATTGTATCAAAACTTGGGTACAAATAGTTTTTTCTACTTTTTCTAAAACTTTCTAATTTTCTTTCAATTTTTTTTTCTGTCAGGTTATTTATTTTAATATTTTTAATCCAATATAAGAATTTTGTTAAAGCAACTCCATCTTCAATATGTGCATTAACCATATTATTAATCTCAATTTTATTTTTTAAAGATTTTAAATTATAAATAGGGTCTTCACGGTTGATTATCTTAAATTTATAACTAATTAAATTTTCTTCAAAAATTGAACAAGTTTTTGCATCAATGCAAAAATTCCCTTTTTTTAATTTGACTAAACAATTTAAAATTTTATTTTCTTCAAAAAAATATATTTTTAATTTTTGGAGACTTAATTTAATTTTTTTAATTTTGTTTTGATTTGAAAAGAAATAAATTTTTCTATCTTTTGTAATGATCATTTTACAATTAGCAACAGGAGAATTTGGAAGATCTCTACCTCTGATGTTTAGAAGCCAACAAATATTTTCACCTGAACTAATAAATGTATAATCTATTTTCTTTTTTTTCATAATTTGAATTAATCGATTAATTTTTCTATTTACGTTTTCACCAGCTACAAAAGAGTCTAAACTAAAAAATGGATAATCACTTTGAGTCTTATTTTTATTTTCAAATTTAATATTTAAAGGAACTAAGTTGTAATTTTCTCCAAAATATCTATTTAAAGTTGACCAAGTAAAAAGATCAGGATCGTATCCAATTTTAATTTGCTTCTTTAAAATGTCTTTAGGCCAAACATATGGAATTTCACAAATTTTAAATTTTTTACCTGACTCTTTTTCTGCTTGAATAGTATATCTACCATCCACAAATAAATATTTTTTATTTTTCAAAAAAATTGCAAAGCCTGCAGAACCTGAGAATTTTGTAATCGATTTTAGATTATTTAATTTAGAATATTCAGTAAAATAATTATCATTTTTTGGTAAAATATATCCATCTAAATTATTTGAAAAAATAATATTATTTATTTCTGAACTCATTTTAACTTTTTTTGATATCGTATCCAACCAGGACTCCTAAATTCACTATCGCTATCGAAATCTATATCTTGGTTAAATTCAAAATCCTCTTCTTTTTCATCTACAAAATTATTATTCTTTTTAATATATTGATCTGGTAGTTCATCCACAAACCTTGAAGCCATACTGTCTATCCAGTCTCCTTGATAAAATCTATTCATAGAAAATGATATTTTAGCAAGCTTTTTTGCCCTAGTAATCGCAACATAAGCCAATCTTCTCTCCTCTTCTAAACCACTTTCACCTTTTTCCTCAATACTTTTTTGGTGTGGAAATAAACCTTCTTCCCATCCAGGTAAGAATACGACATCAAATTCCAACCCCTTAGATGCGTGTATTGTCATCAAATTGACTTTTTCACTCTGCCAATCTTGGTCTAAGGAGGTCGCAAGAGCAACATGTTCTAAAAAACTTTCTAAATTATCAAATTCTTTCATCGCATTTAATAATTCTTTTATATTTTCTAATCTATTTTCATTTTCTAAGTCTTTCTTATTTTTTAACATTTCGCTATATCCAGACTCATCAAGAATTGTTTGCAACAACTTATTATGGTTTATTTTATTATTTAAATCATTTCTCCATTTAGCCAAAAGATTTAGAAGAAAATTTAAACCTAATTTTGTTTTAGGTTTGATTTTGTTTTGTTCAATTAAATGTTTTGAGGCAACTTCTAAAGAGCATTTATTCAATTTAGCAAAATTATTTATAGCTTTAACTGTTGTATCTCCAATAGATCTTTTTGGAACGTTCAAAATTCTCTCAAATGCTAAGTCATCTTGGGGTTGAAAAACAGTTTTTAAGTATGCAACACAATCCTTAACTTCTGCTCTTTCATAAAATTTAATACCTCCAATAATTCTGTATGGAACACCGATTTTTAGAAACCTTTCTTCAAATTCTCTGGTTTGAAAAATAGCTCTTACAAGAATCGCAACTTCGTTTAATGGAATTTTATTTTTGAAATCTTCAATATTAGAACCTATTTCAGTTGCTTCATCTTTTACATTTCTAAAACAATTTAGTGTTACAAGTTCACCATCTTGTTGATCTGTAAAAAGTTTTTTTCCAACTCTATTTTGATTGTTTTCAATAATATATGATGCAACATTTAAAATATTTTGAGTTGATCTATAATTTTTTTCTAATCTTATTATTTTTGTATTTTCATAAACATTTTCAAATTGAAGAAAATTCTTAATTTCTGCCCCTCTCCAACTATATATTGACTGGTCATCATCTCCCACACAGCAAATATTTTGATTATATTCAGCTAGATATTTAAGCCATTCGCTTTGAATAAAGTTTGTATCCTGATATTCATCAACTAAAATATATTTAAACATTTTCGAGTACATTTTTGATATATCACTATGTTTTTCAAAAATTTTAACAGTATGAAGTATTAAGTCACTGAAATCAGCAGCGTTAAGATCTATTAGTTTCTGTTGATATATTTTATATATCCCAAGAAAGCTTTTTTCTAATATGTCTTTACGTTTAAATACAACTTCTTCTGGATAAAAGCCCTTATTTTTCCATTTATCAATTACTGCCAAAATATATCTTGGAGATATTTTTTTTGTATCTATGTTCTCAGATTTGCAGATATTTTTTATTAATCTCACTTGGTCATCTTGATCAATAATTGAAAAGTTTGTTTTTAACCCAGCTGCTTCTGCATGTTTTCTTAATATTTTTGCGCTAATTGAGTGAAAGGTTCCTAACCAAGGAAGACCTGTTGCTTCTTTTCTTAAGAATTTAGACACCCTTAATTGCATTTCTTTCGCAGCTTTATTTGTAAATGTTACTGCCAAGACTTGATTGGGAAATGCCTTATGTTGTTTGACAATATGAGCAATTCTAGCTGTAAGAACTCTTGTTTTACCAGATCCAGCTCCAGCAACAATCAAAAGCGGTCCTTTTAAATGTAGAACTGCTTCTTCCTGATTTTTATTAAGATTTTTTAAATAATCTAAATTCATCGTTTATTTTTTTTTAATTTAAGCGATATTAAATTAATGAATAAAACTGAGAAAATACCAATATTTACCAAAGGCATTTTCTTATTAATAGCATTGTTTTTTACGTTTGGCATTTATTTATCAATACCAGTTTTATTTAATTATAAAAGCATAGAAAACGTTATCGAAAGTAAATTTTATTCTGATTTTGATATTAACTTAAATATAAATGGTGACATAAAGTATCAATTACTTCCAAAACCTCATTTATTAATTAGTGATTCATCCTTATCGATAAATGAAAATAATGATCAAGACATGTTAATAGATATTAAGAATCTTAAGATCTTTTTGTTATCTAATAGCTTATATCCAAAATCCAAAATTAATTTTGAAAAATTTGAGATACAAACCACCAATTTTTTATTAAGTCAAAAAGAATATAATATTTTAAGAAATTTTTTTCATAATAGTAAAAGTAAACCATTTTATATCAAAAAAAGTAAAGTATTTATAATAGATGATAATGATGAAACTTTAATTATATCTCCAATAGAAAAAATTAACTTTACCACCTCTAAACTAGATGATTTCAAAAAATTAAGTATTAAAGGAAACTTGTTTGATTTAAATTTTAAATCATTATGGAAAAAAAAATATAATTCTCAAATGAATTCACAAATAGATATAAATTTTGAAGAGCCAAATATTTTTATAAAAAATAAGTTAAATTATAATGATAATTCTGACTTTAAAGGATCAACAATTATAAATTTGTTAAATCAAAATATTGAAGTAGATTATAATCTTAAAAACAATTTAATTAGTTTAAATTCACCTGACAATACTAACAATATTAAACTAGACACAAAAATTGAGTTGTCACCGTTTTATCTTAATTCGAATATTACCTTAAACAAACAAAATTTAAATTTTTTAGTCGATGAATTAATGTTTTCAATTTTAAATTTAAAGCCTGATTTATTAGGGAATATAAACGGAGATATCAAATTCCTTTTGACTAATATTGAGCATGAACTTATAAGAAATGGTAGTATAAGTTTAAATATAAGCCAAAAAACTATCAATTTAATGGAAGTTTTTTTCAATATAGGTGATATTGGCTCAATTAAAACTGAAATAAAATATAGTGAGGAAAATGGTGATACAATATTTAGTTCATCAAATTCTTTATTAATAAAAAATAAAAATCAATTTGCCAAAAAATTCCAGGTAAAAATAAATAAAGTGACGAATATTGAACTGATCAATTTTAAAATTGAAAAAAATATAAACACTGGATTAGTATCAATATACGATATAATAATTAATGATGATGTCCATTATAACAAAAACAATGGTGCATCTAGATATAACATTAGAAATTCCCAAGAGTTTAAATCTTTAGTCAAAAATATTATTAATAGTTAGTCTGGTTTTATCATTTTATTAGGATCAACAATTTTATTATATTCCCTCTCATTAATTAATCCTGATTTCAGTGCTTCAGCTTTGAGAGTAGTTTTATTTTTTAACGCATTCTTGGCGATTTTTGCGGCATTATCATAACCAATCTTTGGAGATAAGGCAGTTACCAGCATTAAAGAGTTTTCCACTAAGTGTTTAATTCTATTTTTGTCAGCTTTTAGTCCTGAAATACAATATTTAGCAAAACTTTTTGTGCTATCCGAGAGAATTTGGATTGATTGAAGTACATTATGAATTATTAAAGGTTTGAAAACATTAAGTTCAAAGTGACCATGTGATCCAGCCATTGTAATTCCATTATGGTTACCAATTACTTTCACGCATACCATTGTTACAGCCTCACATTGAGTTGGATTTACTTTACCAGGCATAATTGAAGATCCAGGTTCATTCTCTGGTAGTATCAACTCTCCATATCCAGCTCTTGGCCCTGAACCTAAAAATCTAATATCATTTGCTATTTTCATTAAACATACTGCAGTTGTATTTAACGTGCCTGAATAATTTACTATTGCATCATGAGCAGCAAGTGCAGCAAACTTATTTTTAGCTGGCTTAAAAGGTAACTTGGTGATTTTTTTTATTTCATTTACTATTTTCTTGTCAAAATTTTTTTTGGTATTAATACCTGTGCCTACCGCCGTCCCACCTTGCGCTAAATAATAAATTTCATTCAGTGAAACTTTAATTCTTTGAATGCATTCTTCTAGTTGAGATTGGTAGCCCGAAAATTCTTGACCTAATGATAAAGGAGTAGCATCCTGTAGGTGTGTTCTACCTATTTTGACTATTTTATTAAATTCACTTACCTTTTTTTTTAATTCTTTATTTAATAAGGTTAAACTTGGTAATAGTTTTTCTCTAGTTTCCATTGCTATTGCTATGTGCATTGCAGTTGGAAATACATCATTAGTAGACTGGGATTTATTAACGTGATCATTAGGATGCACAGGTTTTTTTGTACCTTTTTTACCTTTTAGAATTTCAATTGCTCTATTAGAAATAACTTCATTCACGTTCATATTTGTTTGTGTGCCAGAACCAGTTTGCCAAACTTTTAGTGGGAAATGATTATCTAGTTTTCCTTTAATAACTTCATTAGAAGCACGTACAATTGATTTATAAACTTTTGGACCAATATCTTTATTTTTATAATTTGTAACAGCAGCTGCTTTTTTTATAATAGCTATGGATTTTATTAACTTTGGTCTGACTAACACATCACCAATATCAAAGTATTTTTTTGATCTTTGTGTGGATGCTCCCCAATACTTATCCACAGGCACACTTATAGAACCAATGCTGTCATATTCTTTTCTGAATTTCATATTTTAGTTTTGAGAGTATATTTAATCACTTATACATTAAAAAATAATAAAATCATATAGGAGTAAAATGACAAATTTTGAAAAAGTAGGTGTGTTTATGAAAACCTTTAATCAAGATGTAAAATATTCATCAAGTTTAAGTACAGATAAAATTAATTCATTAAGAATTTCATTGATTAATGAGGAGTTAGAGGAACTTAAACAGGCAATATCACAAAAAAATTTGACTGAAGTTGCAGATGCATTAACAGATATTTTGTATGTTACTTATGGTGCGGGTCATGCTTTTGGAATTAATTTAGATAAATGTTTTGAGGAAGTACAAAAATCTAATATGAGTAAATTGGGAAAAGATGGAAAACCAATATATAATGTATTTGGAAAGGTTATGAAAGGACCAGACTATTTTAAACCAGATTTATCAAAATTTATAAAATAATTTATATCCAATTTGGTCTTAATACTTTTATTTTTGCATCTCCACATTTTAAATCTTTATCGAAATTAAAACTTTTATCTTCCAGTTTTAGCAAAGCAAATGGATTTTTATTATTGATCAATAACTTTCCAAAATTTCTATTTTCAGAAGTAATTTCGTCACTATTTATTTTTCCTTCTAGAACTTTAATTGCAAATAGTCTTTTATTAAGTTTATCTTTAAGTTTAATTCTAGCTGTATTTTCTTGCCCTACATAACATCCTTTTCTAAAGTCAATTCCATTTAGTTCTTCAAAATTACATTCAATTCCAAATATTTTATCTTGAAGATTATATGTATCAATTTGAGCAATTCCTAATTCATGACTGTAATTATAATATTCATTAACATCAGAAACTTTTAATCCCAACTTTTTTATAGAAAGATACAATTTTTCTAAATTAATCACTAATCTAGCTCCTAATTTATCAGACCTTGGATCTAAAAGAATAGGATCTTCTCTAAATTTTATTGTAAAACCCATCTCATCTTTAGAATTTTCTAATTCTAGAAATTTTTCCTTTGTTAAATTTGCAACAACAAACTCATTACTTAGATTTAAAATTTCTACCTTAGATCTGAGCTTATATAAATTTAACTGTTTATATAAATTTTCAATAATTTTCTTTTCACAATCCAAAAAATATCCTGATTTATGTTTTATAATTATAAAATCGTAAAGATATTTGCCTTGTGGGGTTAGGAGAGCTGAGAAACAACTTCTATCATCTGATACATTTTCAATATTGTTTGTAATTATATTTTGTAAAAATTCTTTAGCATCATCTCCGTTAATATAAAGAAGACCTCTATCCTCTAGGATGTAAATATTATTTCTATTCATATTGTAATATTATAACGAATGATATAAGTAGTTTTTTTAAAAATGTTAGACCTAATAATTAAAAATGGAAAGTGTTATATTGATAAAGATCTTAAAGATGTTGATATAGGCATTCAAAACAGCAAAATTGTAAAAATTGGTAAGTTAGATGAGGATTCAAGTCAATCAATTGATGCAACTGGACTTACTGTTCTTCCTGGTTGTATTGACACTCAGACGCATTTTAGAGAACCGGGGTCAACAGACACTGAGGATTTAGCTTCTGGAAGTAGAGCAGCAATTGTTGGAGGTATAACTTCAGTTTTTGAAATGCCAAATACTAACCCCGCAACTACAAACAAAGCAGAATTTCAAAGAAAAATAGATTTAGCAAAAAATAGAATGTATTGTAATCATGCATTTTATTTTGGAGCAACTCCAACTAACCAAAGCGAATTAGCTGATCTTAAAGGTTTAGACGGATGTTGTGGAGTAAAATTATTTGCAGGCTCGTCTACAGGAACTTTATTGGTTCATAAAGAAGAAGACATTGAAAAAGTATTTGAAAGTACATCTAAAATTGTTGCAGTTCACTCAGAGGATGAAGATATTTTAAATTTAAGAAAGAAATTAAGAGAAAAAGGCAATGTTCATTCCCATCCAATATGGAGAGATGAAGAATGTGCAATTTCATCAACCAGAAAGATTGTTAAAATTGCAAAAAGATTAGGTAAAAAAGCTCATATTTTGCATATTACCACAAAACAGGAGATTGATTTTTTATCTCAGAATAAGGGAGACATAACTTTTGAAATAACTCCACAGCATTTAACAATGTTTGCTCCAGATTGTTACGATAAACTTGGAACCTATGCCCAGATGAACCCACCTATTAGAGAAAAGAGTCATTACGACAGGCTGTGGTATGCAGTAAGAAATAATTATAATGATACTATCGGTTCAGATCACGCTCCTCATCTTAGAGTAAACAAAGACAAAGAATATCCAGATACTCCATCAGGAATGCCTGGAGTTCAAACTTTATTACCTGTGATGCTGAACCATGTAAATGATGGAAAATTATCTTTAGTTCAGCTTATGAAACTCGTATGTGAAAATCCAGCAAAAATTTTTGGTATTATAGGTAAGGGATATATAAAAGAGAACTATGATGCAGATTTTACAATTGTGGATATGAAAAGAACTATCGAAATCAAAAATGAAAAAATAGAGAGTAAGTGTGGATGGTCACCTTTCGATGGATATAAATTTATGGGAACCCCAGTTTTTACAATCGTAAATGGAGAGATTAAAATGAAAGATGGCGAAATACTTGGAGAGGCATCAGGTAAGCCCATCAAGTTTGAAAATTAATCTAATTTATTTGTTAAGAATTTTATTTTCTATTAAACTTTGAGTAATCTCCTCTAAAATTGCTGGATCATCGATTGTTGCTGGCATTTTATAATCTTCCTTATCGGCAATTTTTCGAATAGTTCCTCTCAATATTTTTCCTGACCTTGTTTTAGGTAATCTTTTAATAATTATAACAACTTTAAATGCAGCTACGGGTCCAATTTTATCTCTAACCATTTGAATACATTCTTTTGAGATAGTTTCATTTTCTTTTTCAACACCAGATTTTAAAACAACTAAGCCAATAGGTAATTGTCCTTTTAATTTGTCCGAAATTCCAAGAACAGCACACTCAGCAACTGACTGATGTTCAGATAACACTTCTTCAATCGCACCTGTCGATAATCTATGACCAGCAACATTAATAATGTCGTCTGTCCGTGACATAATCCAAATATATCCATCTTCATCAATGTGTCCTGCATCATAAGTTTGATAATAACCTTTATAGTTGGTCATATAATTTTCTTCATATCTCTTATCAGCATTCCAAAGTGTGGGAAAAGTACCTGGTGGCAAAGGTAATTTAACAACTATATCACCCATCTCATTAGGTTCAGCAATTGAATGATCTGGTTTAATTATTTTTACATCATAACCTGGAACTGCTTTACATGCTGAACCATACTTAGTTTTTTGCATTTCTATCCCAGTACAATTTGAACTTATTGCCCAACTAGTTTCTGTTTGCCACCAGTGATCTATAACAGGAACATTCAAAAGATTTTCAGCCCATTTTATTGTATCAGGATCGGCTCTTTCTCCAGCAAGGAATAATGATTCAAAAGAACTTAAATCATATTTAGAGAAAAACTTTCCGTCAGGATCTTCTTTTTTAATAGCTCTAAATGCAGTAGGAGCAGTGAATAAAGATTTAATTTTATACTCTGAAATTATTCTCCAAAATACTCCAGCATCAGGTGTTCCAACTGGCTTTCCTTCAAATAAAACTGTAGTACATCCTTTGAACAAAGGAGCATAAACAATGTAGGAGTGCCCAACTATCCAACCAATATCACTTGCTGACCACCAAACATCATTCTCATCGATATTGTAAATATTTTTCATTGTCCATTTAAGAGCAACGATATGACCTCCAACATCTCTTACTATACCTTTTGGTATACCTGTAGTTCCAGATGTATATAAAATGTATGCAAATTCATTTGCACCAATTTCAACACAATCTTTATTTTTGGCATTAACAAGTGCCTCCTCCCAGTTAATTTCAGTCGGAGAGTTAAGCTTTATTTCATGGTCTTTCCTTTGAAAGAAAATTACTCTATCAACTTTATGTTTTGCAAGTTTCAATGCTCCATCAACTAAAGGTCTATATTCAACAGTTCGTCCAGGTTCAAATCCACAGGATGCAGTAATTAAAATCTTTGCTTTACTATCATCAATTCTACTTGCTAGTTCATTTGAGGCAAACCCACCAAAGACAACCGAGTGTATTGCACCAATTCTTCCACATGCTAGCATCGCTACAACTGCTTCAGGTATCATTGGCATATAAATAATTACTCTGTCACCCTTTTTGACACCTTGATTATCCAGTGCTCCAGCAAATTTTGAGATTTTTTCCCTTAATTCATTATATGTAAATTTTGCTTTACTGTTAGTGATGGGACTGTCATAGATTAAAGCAGTCTTATCACCGTTACCATTGTCTATATGAACATCAATAGCGTTGTAACAGGTGTTTGTAACCCCATCTTCAAACCATTTGTAAAATGGAGGATTAGATTTATTTAAAATCTTATTAGGTTTTTTAAACCAAAAGATATCATCTGACACATTTCTCCAAAATTCCTCTGGATTTTGAATAGACTCTTGATAAATTTTGTTAAAACTATTTGTCATAGTGATTTGTTTTTTGACACACTTTTATGTTGATTTTATATAACAGGTTGTATTTAATTTCATAAAGTTAATAAAATCAATACTAATTGCTTCAAAATAACTCTTCAACAAACTTATTTTATTTGTTATTTAACCCCTAACTTTAGATCATTCATTAGATTGATCTGTAGTTTAAATTTAAACTAAAAAAAAACTAACTATGAGGGAGTTTTTTATGAAGACAATGAAAATGTTAGCATTAGCGGCAGTGCTTTTTGGAGCAACTACGGCAGCTAACGCAGCGACTGCCTTTTTAGCCACAGACGATTTCGTAGGTATTTCGTTTTGGTTAATATCAATGGGTATGTTAGCAGCTACAGCGTTTTTCTTTATGGAACAGGCTAACGTCAGTTCACAATGGAGGAAATCAGTAAACGTAGCTGGATTAGTAACAGGTATAGCATTTATTCACTATATGTATATGAGAGCAGTTTGGATCGAAACAGGTGATACTCCAACTGTTTACAGATACATTGACTGGTTAATTACTGTGCCACTACAGCTAGTAGAATTTTACTTAATTCTTTCAGCAGTAAGAAAAGTTGACACCAACATATTCTGGAGAATCTTAATTGGTTCCCTAGTTATGTTAATAGGTGGATATCTTGGAGAAGCTGGATTCATTAATGCTACGCTAGGTTTCATAATCGGTATGGCTGGATGGATTTACATTCTTTATGAAATCTTTTCAGGAGAAGCAGGAAAAGTTGCTGCTAAATCTGGAAATAAATCTTTAGTAACTGCATTTGGAGCTTTAAGAATGATTGTTACTGTAGGTTGGGCTATTTACCCATTAGGTTACATTTTTGGTTACCTAACAGGTGGAATAGATGGTAACGCGTTAAACGTTATCTATAACCTAGCAGACTTTGTTAATAAAATCGCATTTGGTTTAATTATCTGGTCTTGTGCAGTATCTAACTCTACAAGAAGAGCGTAATAATAATTAGTTACGAAATATAAAATAGGGCAAGTTTGATTACTTGCCCTATTTTTTTTTGTGCTTATATAAAAGCAATGGCTAAAATCAAATATATAGAACATAACGGAAAAGAGCATGTAGCCGAGGTCCAAAATGGGCTAACTGTTATGGAAGGTGCTGTACAAAATGATATTCCTGGAATTGACGCTGATTGCGGAGGAAGCATGTCTTGCGCCACTTGTCATGTTTATGTCAAAGAAGATTGGTATGATAAATTACCAAAAAAAGAAATGGGCGAAGATGATATGTTAGACCAAGCTTACAAACCTAATTCAAAAAGCAGGTTAAGTTGTCAAATAATGGTTTCAGATGACTTAGATGGTCTAAGTGTTTATATGCCGGAGAAACAAGTTTAATGATTAAAACCGATGTTGTTATAATTGGTGCAGGTCCAACAGGATTATTTTGTGCGCATCAACTTGGTATTATTGGATTGAAGTGCGAAATAGTTGATAACTTAGATAAAATAGGTGGTCAATGCATAGAGCTTTATCCAGATAAACCAATTTATGATATTCCTGCAGTTCCAGAGTGCACTGGGGAAGAACTTACAAACAATTTAATAGAACAAATTAAACCTTTTAAGTTTAATTTTCATTTAAATGACAGAGTCCAAGAACTTACAAACAAAGATGATAATTGGATTGTTAAAACAACTAGTGGAAAAAAATTCCAAACACCAAACGTTGTAATTGCTGGAGGTGTTGGATCTTTTGAACCAAGAAAGTTTCCGACAAAAAGTGCAGA
>CABZJN010000021.1 GCA_902526085.1 uncultured Pelagibacteraceae bacterium | reverse complement strand
TCTTAACAAAAATATTTTAGTTACAGATAATTTTTTTAGAATGCCAGATGAACATAAGCCATTAAATAATATATTCCATTTTATCTTTGAGAAAATTTTAAAATATATGAATATTTATTTTAATAAATTATTAAATTAATTAGCAATATATGGATGCTCCCATCATTATTTTTTCCTATAATAGGCCAAAACACTTAAATAATCTTTTAGACTCACTTATAGAAAATAGACCCTCAAAATTGTCAAAAATCTTCTTGTTTTGTGATGGTCCTAAAAATAAATATGATCAAAAAAAAATAAAAGAAATTAAAAAATTATTAAAAAAAAAAAAAATAAGTATCAAATATAAGACGTTTCGAAAGAAAAATATTGGTCTTGCAAATAATATAATTGCAGGTGTCAATGAGGTATTATTAAAATATAAAAGTTGCATAGTTCTCGAAGATGATTTGGTTCTTAACAGAAATTGCATCAATTTTATGAATACTATTTTAGATAAATTTAAAAACCAAAAAAATATTGGAAGTGTTAGTGCTCATTCTTATATTGATGAATTCAAAAGTAAAAAAAATTTTGATTTTTATATTTCTAAGAGACATTCAAGCTGGTGCTGGGGTACTTGGTCTAGAGTATGGAATAAAATAGATTGGAATTCAAAACATCTAAATCAACATTTTAATAATAAATCTAGTATAAACCGATTGGCTGAAGCTGGTAAAGATTTAAATCTATTATTGTGGGGAAATAATGAAAAGTTGATTAACTCTTGGGCAATAAGGTTTAATTTTCATTGTATAAGCAGATCTTTGAAAAGCATACAACCAAGGTTTTCAATGATTATAAATAATGGCAGAGATTTTTCAGGTACACATGAAAAATTCTATTTTAAAATTAATAAAAAGTCTAACTTTAATCCACTTTTAGGATCCTTAAAAAATATCCTGAATAGAACGATTGAAAGTAAAGAAATATATTCATTCATAAAACATACTCACAGAAGAAGTTATAAATTGAGTTTAAGATTTTTTATAAAATATTTAAAAATTATATGAGTATTAAATTCTCAATTATAATACCAAGTTTAAACTCGAAATCTTTTTTAAAAGAATGTCTACAAAGTATTTTAGCTCAGTCATACAAAAACTATGAGATTATAGTTATTGATGGAGGCTCAGTTGATGGAACTGTCGAGTTTTTAAAGTCATATGGAGATCAAATTAAATGGGTAAGTGAAAAAGATAATGGACAAGCTGACGCAATAAACAAAGGTATCTCTTTAACAAGTGGAAATTGGATTACTTGGCAGAATTGTGATGATTATTATAATAGCATAGACGCTTTAGCAATTTTTTATAAATTCATAAATGCCAACCAATCAAAAAAATTATTTATCGGAAATATAAATTTAGTTAACTATAGTGGCAAAATTCTAAGGGATGTAAAATATTTTAATCCATATTTTAATTCTCTCCTTTATGAGGGTATGACACTTACGAACCAAGCTTGCTTTTGGCATAAAGAATTAAATTCTAAATTAGGATTTCTAAAAAACTTAAGAATAAATTTTGACTATGAATGGTTTCTTAGAATTCTAAAAAATTTTCCTAATTGTGGGTTTCATATAAATGAAACACTTGCTAGTTTTAGATTACATGAAAAACAAAAAACACAAAATCAAAATTCAAAAGATATTATTAACTTAAAAAAAATTAAAAAAGAATATGGATATAATAAATTTTATTCTTTGTTTTTTATACCTTATTTAATAATTAGAAAGTTTGTATGCTATTTAATACAAGGAAATATTTATTATATTTTGAGAGGTTTATTTAAATTTTTTTTTGGAAAAAAAAACAAAGAATATATAGACAATTAAATATATAATAATGATTAGATAACTCTCTATTATGTTAAAATATGATAAAAAGTTTGTAGTAAAAAATATAAAAAAATAAATAACTAATGCCTTATAAAGAGTAAAGTTTTTAAGCATTAAATGATGTAAATGATCTAAATCTCTACTAAAAGGATCTTTTTGGTTTAATAATCTTGTGAGGAATAACCTAAACATGTCGATTCCTGGTATCATAAAAAAAATAAAAATTTTTTCTAATTCTATAAAATTACCAAATATTAATTTTTTATTATAAATATAAATTGTACTTAGACTAACGAGGCTTCCTAGAAACAAAGTACCCGAGTCACCCAAAAAATAATATCCTCTGATAATTTGAAAAGTATTAATAGTCATGAATATTGATAAAATAAAGATTAATCCAAAAATTGGATCATTATAAGAAATTAAAGACAAAGATAATAACCATAAGGACGCGAAACCCGAAGCCAAACCATTAATACCATCCATTAAATTAAGAGCGTTAACTAAAAGTAATACACATAAAATAGTAAAAAAAAATTTGATTTTATGTAATGTAAAAGTTCTATCTAAAGTTTGGACATAGATATTATCTATTACTAAAAATTCAGATGAATTAATTGCAATCAATACAATAATTATTGATATACAAAGCTTTAAATATGCATTTAATCCAAATCTATCATCTAAGTAACCCATAATAAAAAAAATGTAAGAAAAAATGAATATGTATAATATTTCTAAATTTTTGTTGAATAAGTTAAAATAGATTACGATTGCAACTGATAAGATTAATATTGGAAAAGAGCCAATTAATGGGGTGATATTTTTGTGGATTTTACCTTTTTTAGGTATATCTAAAACATCTAAAAATTTCCCTATCTTGTTACTATTTTTGATAAATAATTTAAGAAAAAAAGTTGATAATAATAAAATAATTAAATATTCAAGTTTAATCATAAATTTAAATGAATATAAAATTTAATACTAATCTCCCAAACGTAAATATTTTTTATGTTTTAATTTTTAATATATATCTAGTAGGACTAGTTTATGGTCCTTCTTTAGTCAATTTATTTATTCTTTCATTATTTATCATTTTAATAAAAAAAATTAAACAAAATGACATCTTTTCATCAAAAAATTTTAACTTAACAATTAAATTACAAATATTATTTTGTATTTATTTAATTTTAAATTCACTATTAATTGGAGACGATATAAATTTATTTTATAAAAGTCTTTTCTTTTTTCGCTTTTTTTTAATAGCTTTTGTAATATCACAAGTGTTAAATTTTAAATTTAATACACTGAATTATATAATTTTATGCTTTTTTATTTTCTCATTATTTTTAGGGATTGATATAATTTATCAATACTTAACTGGCTACGATTTTTTTGGTTTTAAACCAGGTATATGCAAGTATCCAGGAGGGGCAGTAGAGGTAGATCCAAAAAATTGTGAGAGATTTTCTGGTTTTTTTGGAAAAGAACTAATAGCTGGAAATTTCTTAGCTACGTATGGTTTGTTATTTTTATACTTATTTTTTTCTAAATTTAATAAATTAAAATATATAAAATTCATATGCTTCACATCTTTAATTATAATTGTTCTTGCAATAATCTTGTCTGGAGAAAGAAATTCTGTCTTAGCTTTGTTAATTATATTTGTCTTTAATATTTTTTTTAATGTTAAAGTAAGAAAAAAATTAACCTTCATTGCATCTCTTTTCTTAATAATTTTTGCTTTTTTATTTTCAAATGTAGAAAATGTTAAATACCGTTATTTTGAATGGCCTATAAATTATGTTGATAGTATGAGAAGTGATGGAATGAAAAAATTTTTAGATACAAGTTGGGGTTCACATTATATTACTGCTTATGAAATATTTGATAACAACAAAACATTTGGCTCAGGATTTAAATCTTTCAGAACTGAATGTCTTAAAAATAAATATAGTGTTAAAAAACTTAATAAAAAATACAATTTAAATATGGATTTAAACAGTGGATGTTCTTCTCATCCACATAATTTATATCTAGAATTATTATCCGAATTAGGATTAGTTGGTCTCACTTTATTTTTATTGGTTTTATATTTTACAGTTTTTCATCCTTTTTTTAAAAATTATAGGCTTATTAAAAATCAAAGCGAAATAATAATTCTTTTATCAATAATACTTACATACATATTTCCCTTTAAACCTAGTGGATCATTTTCATCATCAGTATTCTCAACAAATTTATGGTTTTTTATTGGTTTTTATTTATATTTTATAAAAAACTTAAAATACAAAAAAAAAATTTAAAATTATAAAAATTATAAATTATGAGAAAAAAGATTGCATTGATAACAGGGATTACGGGTCAAGATGGATCTTATCTTGCAGAGTTTCTTTTAAAAAAAAAATATTTTGTTCACGGAATTATAAGAAGATCATCGTCATTCAATACTGGTAGGATAGATCATTTGTATCAAGATCCACATGATAAATCCAAAAAACTTTTTTTACATTATGGCGATATGACAGACTCGCTCTCTCTTCAAAAAATAATCGAAAAAGTTCTACCTGATGAAGTATACAATTTAGCAGCCCAATCTCATGTAGCTGTTTCGTTCCAACAGCCTGAATATACTGCAAATTCTGATGCATTAGGAGCTTTAAGAATATTAGAAATCATCAAAAAAATAAAAAAAAAAAAAATTAAATTTTATCAAGCTGGCACTTCAGAGATGTTTGGCAAGGTAAAGGAAATCCCACAAAACGAAAAAACTTATTTTCACCCAAGAAGCCCTTATGCAGCAGCAAAATTGTATGCTCATTGGATTACAATAAATTATAGAGAGGCTTACAATATTTTTGCATGTAATGGTATATTATTCAATCATGAAAGCCCAAAAAGAGGTGAAACTTTTGTAACTAAAAAAATTACTAAAGCACTCTGTAAGATTAAATATAAAATGCAAAAAAAATTATATTTAGGCAATATATATGCAAAACGAGACTGGGGCCATGCAAAGGATTATGTTGAAGCACAATGGTTAATATTACAACAAAAAAAACCTGATGATTATGTAATCGCCACTGGCAAAACCTACTCAGTAAAATATTTTATAGATAGAGCTGCAAAATATCTTAAAATTAAATTAAAGTGGAAAGGTAAAGGAATAAACACCAAAGCCTATGATGAAAGAGGAAATTGTATAATAGAATGCGATAAAAAGTATTTTAGACCCACAGAAGTCGATATTTTGTTAGGAAACGCAAAAAAAGCAAAAAAAGTTCTAAAGTGGAAACCAAAAATTAATATAGATGCATTGATTAAAGAAATGATTGATGCAGATCTTAATAGTTTATAACACATATCAAATGCAAATCTTTATTACAGGTATCGCCGGTTTTCTTGGCTCGAATTTGTCTGATTATTATATTGAGAAAGGTTTTAAGGTAACTGGATGTGATAATCTTGTTGGTGGTGATTTAGATAATGTTGATAATAGAGTAAATTTTCATAAGGCTGATTGTGAAGATTTAGATAAAATGAGAGAAATTACAAAGGGAGCAGATGTTGTAATTCATGCAGCAGCTTATGCTCATGAAAATTTATCAATCTTTTCTCCTCACTTGATTTCAAAAAATATAATAAATGGTTCGACTTCTGTATTTAGTGCAGCAATTGCAAACAAAGTTAAAAGAATTGTTTTCTGTTCTTCTATTGCTAGGTATGGGGAAGTTCAAATACCTTATTTAGAAAATGGTCTAACAATACCTACAGACCCTTATGGTATATCGAAATTAGCAGCTGAAAAAATATTAATAAATCTTTGTGATACATATGGGATTGAGTATAATATAGCTGTTCCACATAATATTATTGGTATTAAACAAAAATATGATGATCCATTTAGAAATGTAGCATCCATTATGATTAACTTGATGCTGCAAAACAGGCAACCAATAATTTATGGTGATGGCGAGCAAAAGAGAAGTTTTTCAGATGTTGAAGATTGTATTTATTGTATTGATAAACTTGCTACTGATCCAAATATCAAAAGTAAACTAGTAAATATAGGCCCAGGACCAGAAAACGAAATTACAATAAATGAATTATTTAGAAAAATATCAAATCAATTAAAATTTAATCAAGAACCATTATACAAACCCGAGAGAGTGAATGAAGTTAAAAATGCTATATGTTCTTCATCATTAGCTGAGAAATTGTTTAAGAACAAATCTAATGAGGATATAGATGATATAATATCTAAAATGATTAACTTTATAAGAAAAAAAGGTGTAAAAAAATTTATATATAATTATGAAATTGAAATTAATAATGACTTAACCCCTGAGACATGGAGTAAAAAAATAATTTGAGACTTTTTGCGAATTTATTTTCTAAAAAAAAAGATATTGAAATTCAGTCAATTACTTATGGATTAAACTTATTTATTCCAACTTTTATATTAATTATATCATCATTATTTAAAAATTATGAGCTAACTGCTGAAATCGGTATATTAATTGGAGTAAATATAATTTTTACTCAAATTTTTTCATCTAATGCTAGAAGTATTATAATTTCACAAATATCGCCTATACCTATTCAAAGTTTTATTTTGTTTAGAATTTTAATATCTTTTTTTATTATAATTTCAAATTTGTTTATTCTTCATAAATTTGATTTTATTTATATAAATATACTTATTCAATTATCAATTTTAATTATATTACAATGGCTTAATGAATTAGTTTTAACTTTTTTTGAAATAAACAAAAAAAAAAATGAAATAAAATTATATCTATTTATAAAACTTATTTTTTTGACAGGTATCATAATAAATTTTATTTTTTTTGATTTATTATTTCTTATATTATTAATTTTCAATTTGATAATTCTTTTATTTTTTTTAAAATATTATTTTTTAATGAAAAAAGATATATCTAATAAAGAAAAACTTATTAAAATAATGAAAAATTCTTTATCTTCGTCATCATTTTTTTCATCATTTTCAATTTCATTTGCAAATTTATTATGGAGAATATTTATAATTATATTTTGTGGAAAAATCACTGCGGGAATTTATTTTGCAGGTTTTGCTATAGGTTCTCTACCTGGAACTTTTTTTAATAATACATTTGGACCATCTGTGATCAAAAATGACTATAAATTTGAAAAATTAAAAAAATTATTTAATTACTCTTTTGTAATTTGTATACTCTCTGTGTTTGTTTATATCACTCAAACTTATGATAACATTTTTGTAATAAACTTAGATACTCAAATAGCTTGCGGATTTTTCTCATTAATTGGTTCATTTTTCATGGTTAAAGGGCTTTATTTTAGGCAATATTTAATTCAAAAAACTAGGCATCAATTACAAGTATTTAAAGTTGATGTCATATATTCTATTTTTATAGTCTCTGTTGTCCCAATTTTATTTTTAATAGGTAATTATAAGTTAGTTATTTTATCTTTTTTATTCTCCTCGATTATTTCTTTTGTTACATATGGCTTAACATATCAATTATGTTTTAAAAAATGAGTTTAATAAAAGCTTTAAAAATTTTTTTTATAATCTTAATTATATCTCTCTTACCATTTGGATATAATTGTTATATTGGGAGTAAAGTATATTATTTAATATTTACAGCGATATCTTCTTATTCTTTATTAACATCTTTCAATAAAAATTCTGTATCATTTGAAACTTTTTTTTCCTTATTAATTTGGTTAGGATTTTGGTTTAAGTTCACAGTTCAGATTTCGCTCTTTAATAGTTCGTTTCCAGAGGGCTCAGGTCTATTTGATTACAAGGGAAATTCTTATGACCAAATATTAATTATCTCATCTGTGAGTATTCTTGCCTTCTTGGCAGCAAGATACTTTAGATTGAAATTTATTTTTAATTATAACAAGTTAAAACCCAATAATTTTGATAATAAAATTTATATAAATTTTTATGCTAATTATAGAAAAAATATTATGTATGTATATTTATTTAGCATAATTTTCTTTGCCATATTAAACTTTATATTTGTTTTTTTTCAAAAAGGAACAGTTCCGGAAACTAATCTACCTTTTGGTTTAAACAATTTTATAAATTGGTTATTGATGTTTGGTTTGACTTCTTTTTCAGCTATTATGATTTTTTTTGAATTTGAATATAAAAAAAAAAATTCAAATAAGATTATTAAATATGCTTCATTTGAAACATTAATATCATCTGTTTCAATTTTGAGTAGGGCAATGATTTTTAATAGTACTGCAATAATTTATGGATTTTATAGATTAGTCGAAATTAATAAAATAAAAATAAAAAAAAAAGTTTTTATAAAATATTTTTTAATAGTTTTATCTTTGTTTATTATTTCACTTTTTGTTGTAAGCAAAATTAGACAAAGCAAAGATTTTCCGATTGGCCATGAGGTTCATAAATATTTGCCAACTATCAAAACTGAAACTATCGATGGCACTATAAAAGATCCTTCAAAAACTGTTTTGATTGCAAATGATTTAGCAAAAGAGATCAATCAAATAATTTTTCTTATTGCTGGACGCTGGGTTGGAATTGAAGGTGTTATGGCTGTCTATGGAAATAAAAATTTGGGTATGAATTCATTTCTTTTATCCTTCAAAGATAAATTTGACTATTCAAATTCATTTTTTGAAAATAATGTCAAAGGTAGTAAACATATTTATAAGAAAAGCCCTAAAATTTATACAGTTTATGTTCCAGGAATTGTAGCGTTTCTATTCTATACAAAATCATTAATATTTTTATTTTGTGGTATTTTTATTTTGTGTATCTTTTGTTCAACTATCGAATATTTTTCATACAAAATTTCCAGAGGAAACATTATATTTTCTTATGTTATAGGCAATATTTTAGCTTACAGGTTAGCTCACTTTGGATATCTACCTCAAAACTCATATAAACTAATATTAGCGATATCTTTTAATTTAATTTGCATTTATTTCCTTTTCAAAATGATTAATTATTATAATAAAAAATGATAATTTTAGGATTGAATGTTTTTCATGCAGATACATCAGCGTGTATTGTTAGAGATGGTAAATTAGTAGCTGCAGTTGAGGAGGAGAGATTTACAAGAATAAAACATTTTACTGGATTTCCAAAAAACTCAATTGATTTTTGTTTAAATTATTCAAATCTAACATTAAATGAAATTGATATTATCTGTGTTAATTACAATAAAAGTTATAATTTAAAAGAAAAATATTTATTCTCACTAAAGAATTTCTATAGAAGTAATTTTTTTAGAAAAGCTTATTTCTCACTAAAAAAAAAATCTTTACCTAATTTTTTCAAAAAATTTTACAACATCGATATCTCAAATAAAATTAAATACGTACCACATCACATTGCACATATATGTTCAACGTTTTATTACAATAAAGTAGAAAATTCATTAGGTTTTTCTTATGATGGATCTGGAGATTTTTCGACAGTAGAAATTTTTTTATTAGAAAAAAAAATAGAACTAATTGAAAAAATAAATTATCCACATTCTTTAGGGATTTTATATCAAGCCTTAACTCAATTTCTAGGTTTTAAAAATTACGGTGACGAATACAAAGTGATGGGATTAGCATCTTATGGAAAACCTATTTATAAAGATAGAATAAATAAGTTAATAAAATCAAAAGATAAGTTTTTTGAACTTGATCTTACTTATTTCGATCATCATGAAGCAGTAATTGACTATGATTTTGAGTCTGGATATCCATTTTTTGACGATTTATACTCAAACAAATTAGAAAAATTGTTGGGTAAATCTCGCAAATCAAATGAGCCTATTGAACAAATCCATAAAGATATAGCTGCTTCTCTTCAAGAAGTATTTGAGGAAATAGTAATAAATAAACTAAATAAAATCTATGATAAATATAAAATTGATAGCCTTTGTTTGGCAGGTGGTTGTGGATATAATTCATCATTAAATGGTAAAATAATAAGAAATTCAAAATTTAAGAAAATTCTGTTTTCTCCAAATGTAGGAGATGCAGGTGGCTCAGTTGGTGCTGCGCTACATGAGGCAAAAAAAAATAATGAAAAAATAGTTTACGACTCAAACCCTTATCTTGGCCCAGATTACACAGACTCCTACATTGAAAAAAATATAATTCCTTATCTAAAAAATATTAAATATATCAAAGCAAATTTTTATAAAAATTTTAACGATTTAACTCAAATTGTTTGTAAAAAAATAATAAATGAGGGAGTAGTTGGTTGGTTTCAGGATAGGATGGAATGGGGCCCCAGAGCTTTAGGAAACAGATCTATATTGGGAGATCCAAGAAATCCAAATATGAGAGATATAATTAATTTCAAGATTAAAAAAAGAGAGGAATTTAGACCTTTTGCACCATCAGTTTTATTTGAATTTGCTAATGATTATTTTTTAATGAATAATGAAGATTCACCATACATGTGCTCTGTTTATGATGCAAAAAAAGAAAATAAATCAAAAATTCCATCAGTTGTCCATGTTGATGGAACTTCAAGGGTGCAAACAGTGAAAGAGACAATAAATCCAAAATTTTATCGATTAATAAAAAATTTTTATGACTTAACTGGAGTTCCAATTTTACTCAATACATCTTTAAATGTTAATGAACCAATTTGTGAAAATCCTGAAAATGCTTTTGAAATATTCTCTAAAACTTCAATGGATATGTTGGTAATACAAAATTGGCTGTTCACAAAAAATGAGTAACCAAGATCAAAAAATTCACTTTTCTTTAAAAAATAAGTTCATAATACTTTTATTCACACTTTCAATTTTCTTTTCCCACACAAATTTTCTTTTAATTGAGTTTCGATTTTTATATTTGATAAGTTTTGTATTTATAATTCTTGAATTATTTTTTTCAAAAAAAATTCCTTATAGTATATTTTTTATTTCTTTTGTATTATCACTATTAATATTTGTTCATAGTTTTATTATTTATTTTTATTTTTTAAATGATTCCCAATTTTTTTTATTAATAAAAGATATTGAAACAAAAAAATTTATTTTGAAGATTTTTTTCCAATCGACAGTCATTTTTTTATCAATTTTAATAATATTTTATTATAAGGATTTGTTAGTCAATAATATTGGAAGTCTTATAGATAATTTTGTCTATATATTTATACCTTTATTATTTTATTTTAATTTTAAATATAGTGGAATTGTTACCCAAAATTTATTTAATTGTGACTTAGGTTTTTTTTATAATACCAAATTCATATTTAAAGAAAATTCGCACTTTTCTCTAATTGCATTACCTGTTTTGATGTACTTTATCTACAATATAAAAACTTTAATAAAAAAAAAAATTAAACTAACTTTTTACCTATTATTCTTTATATTTACTTTAGGTAATATTTCACTAACATTATCATTATCTATTATTTCCTCTATAATTATAATTTTAATAATTTGTAAAAAATTAAGCAATGTATCAGTAATTTTATTTATATTATTTGCTTCATTCACTACTATCTTCATGCTCTTTGATAAATCAATTTATAGCTTAATGCCAAATAACACTGATATTTGTAAGTCCAAAGCAGTTGAAATGAATAAAAAGTATGATCTAGGCCATAAAAATTTACACAAAGGAAAAATCTTAACTATGCAAGATAAAATTACAAGTCCTTTTCTAAAAAATGACTTTCACAACTTATCAGTTGGAATATATATTTATTCTCTATTTGTATCAAAACAATCTATAACTGAATTTCCATTAGGAGTCGGAATTAATAATTATATAAATTTTAGAAATCAGTTTGATAAAAATCTTATAAATTGGTTTGGTGAGACAAATGGAATAATAGAAGATGATTATCAGTGTAAATATGGTTGCCTTAATAACGAAAATATACCTAGAATTCGCGCATATGTAATTAAATTTAATAAAAATACTGGATCAATCAATATTTCAAAGATTACTACAGAATTTGGATTGTTAATATATTTGATTTTATTTCCAATATTATTTTTTAGTTTTACATCTAAATTGCCCGATGTTGTTAAAATAACCTTTCTTACTATGTTATTTACACAGTTATTTATAAGAGGGACTGGATATTTTAACTCAGGATTTCTAATTAGTATAATTTTAATTTCATTATTAATTTCAGAAAATTTATCGACAAAAAATAAACAAAAAAAATAATGAATTATTACAATATTAATTATATTTAGTAGAAAAATTTAATGAAAAAAAATTCAATTAATTATTTGTTGTTTTTAAGCTTAGCTTTTTATGGAATATATTTAGCATATATTGGCGGGTATGGTTCTGATGAAGATACTCTTCCTTTAATTGGTGCTTATGAATCTATGATGTCAGGAAATAAATTAATGGCATCTAGATTCACTCCATATCCTGTCGCGGAACTTGGTATAGGGTTTCTTTCGTACAATTTTGGTAGTGCAGTTACAAATATAATTACTTTTTCTTTTATTATATTTGGGGTAATTATCTTTTATTTCGCCATAATTGACAAATACGAAAAATCTGAAATTTTGTTATTTTTAATTTTATGCTTAAGTAATCCCATATTATATTTCGAAAATTTAGAGCCTATGGATTATTCTTGGGCATTTCTACCATTAGCACTTGGAGCTTTTGCACTTAAAAAAAATTATTTTGAATTAGCAATAATATTGTTTGGTATTTCTATTGGTACAAGAATTTATTTTCTCGTGTTTGTATTTATAATAGTGCTTTTCTTTAACTATAAAAAAGAAATAAGCACAAAGAGAAAGCTATTATTTTTTATATTATCTTGGTTTGTTGGAGGATTGTTCTATCTACCCATCTGGTTTGAAAATGGGTTTGCTTTAAATTGGTTGACAGCTGTTACTCCGAATGATCAGGGTATTATAGGACTTATTGCTAGATTTTTTTACAAGATAGTCATGTCTTTTTCTGTATTAAGTGTCATAACAATATCACTTTTATTTTTCTTATATTACATAAAAGTAAAAAAAATAAAAACAAACAAGGTTTTGGTTGGTTTAATAATTTCTAATTTATTAATATTTTTTTTTATTCCTGCTGAAATGTCATATTTACAACCTTTAATAATTTCTTTTTTTCTTATTACAGTCATAAATCTTCAACAATCATATATTTATGTTGCAATCCTAATAAATTTTTTTTCTTGGTTCATTGAAATTGAACCACTAAATATCAGCTACTTGAATAAAGATAAATGTAACAATGTTCAGGCTGTGTCAGCTGAAATAGATATAAAATTTAAATTTGGAAGACTTTATGAATTTTTGGAATCTAGAGATAAAATAAAGTGTTGGATAAATTTAGATACCACAAGAGGAAAAAAGATTCTTGAAGGAAAAGCATTAAAATAAATGCTTTTTTCTCTATTAATAATATCTATTATTTCAATCATAATTTATGGATATTCTGGTTTTTTTAAGGCTATATTTTTAAACGATACAGGTGCCATTATTCCAATAGATTTTATATATGGAATTTTATTTTTATCTTTTTTATCAATTTTTATAAATTTTTTTATACCTCTGGCAAATGTTTCACATTTATTATTTTTAGTTGGTATTATTTTATTTATTTATTTTTTTCTCAAAAAAAAATTTAGTGTTAACTATCTAGCATTAATTTTAATATTTTCTTTTTTCATATTTATTTCATCAAATAACAATTTAGTATATGATAGCAAATTATATCATTTACAAACTATAAAATATAATTATCAATTTAAAACAATTTTAGGTTTATCAAACATAGAGCCAAGATTGGGAATGAATTCAATTTGGCACTCATTTCTGTCAATATTTAACATTAGTATAGCTGGTTATAATCCAATTTATTTCATAAATATATTGATTTATAGCTTTTTTGTTAATTCAATTTTCCAAGAAAAAAAAATTTTTAAGAATTATTCTTTATACTTAATTATTAGTTTGCTATATATTTTAACTTATTCTTTATTTCACCCCTATAATAACGGTACAATCTTAAATAATATAGGCTCTCCAGAAGTCGATACAATTAGTATGTTATTTTTTATAATCACAATTTCCCTTTTTTTGGATGTTGATGCTTTTAAAAAGAAAAATGTGGTTAATCTATTATTAGCTTTTATATTTTTATCTATTACAACAAAAATAAGTAATATTCTGCTGTTTGTAATTGCAATATTTATTTTAATTTACAAGTTTAAATTAAAGGAAAATTTTTTTTCAAAATACTATTTTTTCCTATCTGCCGCTTCAATAGTATGGATTTTAAAAAGTTTTTTATTAAGTGGGTGTTTGATATTTCCAATAAAACAAACCTGCTTCAATTTAAAATGGTCTCTAGGTCATGAAAATGTAGAAGGTTATAAAAATATAATAAGTGCATTTAATAGAGGTATTTTTACTAAACAGGAGTGGTCAAATTTTGATTTTACGATTAATTCGTTCGACTGGTTTTTACCCTGGTTTAAACATTATTTTTTAAATACAGAGTTACTTACAATTTCCTTTGTAATAATTTTATTCCTTCTTACGCTTAATATTTTATTAATTTTTAAAAATTACTTTTTAAAAAAAAAAATAAATTTTAATAGAAACGAATTTTTAATTCTAATTATTTTAATTTTCTCTTTATATTTGTGGCTTAATGCTCCAGAAATAAGGCTCGGATATGGCCCAATTATTTCTATCACAGTATTTTTTATATTTATTACCTTAAGAAATTTGAATTTGGTGAAACTAGCTATTAAAACTTGCCAATTATTTGTAGTAATTTCTATATGTTCTTTAATTTATGATAACAGAAACAATTTAAAATATTTCAATGAAAACCCATTTGATAGAAGATTTAATTATGAGGGAATAAAAATGATATATGCTTCAAATTCTTATAGAGTTTTTAGACCTACAGATGACAGTTTTTGCAATTTTTTTAAAGAATTTTGTTCTTATCAAGGCTATAATGTTGTAATTGAAAAAACTCCTACAAATTATTATTTGATCAAAAATAATTGGTGAGTTATCTTTTTAAATGGACCTAAGCGTTATTATACCGTGTTTAAATGAACAAGATACATTATCGATATGTATTAATAAATGTATTAAATCTTTTGATAAGTCTAATATTAAAGGTGAAGTTATAATTGCTGATAATGGAAGTACCGATGGTTCAATTGAGATTGCAAAAAAATTAGGTGTTAAAATAGTTAATGTTAAAGAAAAAGGTTATGGCAATGCTTTAATAAAAGGCATAGAGAGTTCGTCAGGTAAATACATTATTATGGGTGATGCAGATGATAGTTACGATTTTAGTAAACTAGATGATTTTTACAAAAAATTATTAGAAGGTTATGATATTGTACAAGGTTGTAGATTTTCAATTGGAGGAGGAAAAATAGAAAAATCCGCAATGCCATTATCCCACAAATATATTGGCAATCCTTTATTCAGCTTCATTTCAAAAATTTTCTTTTCACTTCCATTTAATGATGTTTATTGTGGATTTAGGGGGTTTAGAAAAGATATTTTTATAAAACTTAACCATTTTTCTAATGGCATGGTATTTGCCATAGAAAATTTGATTAAGTTTAAAGTTAATGGATACAAATGTGCAGAGATACCAGTCGTCTTACATAAAGATGGAAGAAAGAAAAGCAAAAGCCATTTAAATACAATTTCAGATGGATGGAAAACACTAAGATTTTTATTGGTCGCTTCTCCTAAATGGATTTATTTTTTTCCATCTTTAATTTTATTAATTCTTTCATTTTATAATCTTTATGATTTGTTAAATACTCTTAACAGAGTACAAATTTATTTCTCTTATATTATTTTAACTAAATCTATAACTTACTTTTTATTAAGTTTCCAAATATTTATGTTTGGATTATTTGCCTCATTAATTGCTATTAAACTGAAACTATTGAAGTCTAAATTTATAAACAATTTTTTTAAAATTTTTAAATTAAGATATGCATTCTATCTGTCTTTTGTTTGCATATCTACAATAATTTCTTTTAATATTTTTGATTATGCTCCTATGAATGATAATATATTTTTCGACATATTAAATTATTCTACAATTTTATTTTCAGTATTAGTTGTTTTAAATAGCTTATATGTTTCGTTAATAACGTTAGATGAAAAAATTAATTAAAATTTTCTAAAAATTAATTAAAGTTTTCACTATTTTATCCAATCATTGTAATTATTTTTTGAAAATTCTTTGTCAATGTACACAGAAAAAAGATTTTGCTGTTTTTTAAAAAAAAAGAAGAGAGTAGCAAAAATAAACTTTACAATTAAAGAATTTGAGAATTTTATATTGTGCCCATAATCAAATAAAATTCTGTGCTTAAACTCAGGCTTATAAGATTTAATTAATTTTAAAATTTCTCTCTCTGTCCACCTATATACATAATTTGGAATATTTGAATTATCGACTCCACCAGTATTAACATTTTTTTTTACAGCTGATAATTCATATTCTTCAGATAAATTAAATTTACATGCAATTCTTGATAAAATACTATCTCGAGCTTCGATAATTAAAATTCCTTTTTTAGAAACTCGATAAAATTCTAGAATAGCATTATGCGGTTTTGAAGAATGATGAATACAAGCATGAGCTACACAATAATCAAATTTATTATCTGCCAATTGAATTTCATGCATATTTACATAAAAATTTAAATTATTTTCAATTGTATTTTCCAAATTTGAAAAAGTTACGTTTTTATAATCTAATTTTTTGAAAACCTTTTTATCTAATGATCCTGCTCCTATTACTAATATATTAGCATCTTTATCTTTAATAAATTTATCTAATTGTTTTTGATAAAAAATTTCTCTATCCATAATTTAAACCAAAAATTAATCTTTGATTATTAACCTACAAGCATAATCAACATAATGCATCCATACAAATTTACCTGTAAAAAATTCGTCTACGGATTTTTTTGATCCACCCCAATGACCATAATCATCTATTATAATTACACCACCAGAGCTTACTCTATCATACAAAACCTCTAACTCTTTTTTTGTACTTTTGTACCAATCTGTGTCTAATCTTAAGATACTTATTTTTTGTGGTAAATTATCTAAATTATCTAGAGTATCTTCAACCTTACCTTTAACAAATTTAATATTTTTAAGACTTGATGTATTTTCTAAAATATTTTTTTTTACATCTTCTAAACTACATATTCCCCATAAATTTGATTTTTTATCTTTTTCAACCTCTAGCAAATTTTTTGCTGATATTTTAGTTTTTAAATCAAAATCATTTTCATCTGGTTCATTCATTCCTTCAAATGTATCATAAGCGAATATAGTTCTATTTTCATCTTTAAACTCTTTTTCAATAAATTTTTGAAATAATATTAAATTTCCTCCTTTCCAAACGCCACATTCTACAAAATCTCCATCAATAGATTTTTGTTTAACATATTTTAATGCTTGTAAAAGATTATAAATTCTTAACCTTGTCGTCATTGAATATTTAGAAACTAATTTAATTAATTCTTCATCATGATTGGATAATTCAACAATTACCTGTTTTTTATTTATTACCTCTAAATCAAAATAGTTTAGTAAATTTAATAATTGTCTTTTAAGTAGTTTAATCATAATAATTTATTTATTTCTTATTAATATAGACATTTCAATATTAATAATATAACTCAAAATAAATATGAATATTTTTATAACTGGCATTGCAGGTTTTTTAGGAGCGAACTTAGCAGATTATTATATTAATAAAGGGTACAAAGTTTCCGGATGTGACAGTTTAATTGGGGGAGATCTAAAGAATGTTGATAATAGAGTAAATTTTCATAAGGCTGATTGTGAAGATTTAGATAAAATGAGAGAAATTACAAAGGGAGCAGATGTTGTAATTCATGCAGCAGCTTATGCTCATGAGGGATTATCAAATGTGTCACCAAATTTAATTTGTTCTAATATAGTGTCTGGATCAACCTCTGTGTTTAGCGCCTCAATAAGTAACAAAGTTAAAAGAATTGTTTTCTGTTCATCCATGGCTAGATATGGAAATATTCAACAACCATTTAAAGAAAATGATATTCCAAATCCTGTAGACCCTTATGGTATATCGAAATTAGCAGCTGAAAAAATATTAATAAATCTTTGTGATACATATGGGATTGAATATAATATAGCTGTTCCACATAATATTATTGGTATTAAACAAAAATATGATGATCCATTTAGAAATGTAGCATCCATTATGAT
>CABZJN010000020.1 GCA_902526085.1 uncultured Pelagibacteraceae bacterium | reverse complement strand
ATCAGCATTAGAACTAAATGATGATGTTTTTTTTGATAAAAAATTTAAAGTTGTTGTTTCTATTGATACTTATGTAGAAGGTATTCATTTCCTTAATTTTGTAAATCCTTATTTTGTAATAAAAAAAATAGTAAGATCCTCAATCTCAGACTTGTATTGCAAGGGTGTAAAACCAAAATTTATTTTTATAGGTGCAAGCGGGAACAATAATTCTTTCTCAAAAAAAAATCTTAATATTATTTCTAAAAGTCTTAAAGAAGAGCAAAGGAAATATGGGATAAAATTATCTGGTGGAGATACTACAAAGTCAAATAAAGCTATCTTTACTATAATATCATTAGGTTATTCAAAAAAAATAGTTAAAAGGAATAAATGTAAGAATGGTGATGATATATATGTAACAGGAAATATTGGTGATAGCTACCTAGGATTACAAATCTTACAAAGAAATATTTTATTAAATAAAAAAAAGTATAACTATTTTATTAAAAAATACTATTTACCAGACTTACCTACTAAAATTAGCTCAAAACTTTTTAACTTTGCAAATTCCTCAATCGATATTTCAGATGGTTTATTTGGAGATTTGAGTAAGTTAATCAATAAAAGTAAATTATTCTACAAGGTTGATCTTAATAAAATTCCAATTTCAATAAATTTAAAAAAATATCTTTCTAAATCAAAAAAAAAGAAAATCAATTTCATCTCAAAAGGGGATGATTATCAAATCATATTTACATCTCCGAAGTCAAAGAGAAATTATATTCAAAAATATTTCAAAAAGATGAATCAAAAAGTAACACTAATTGGCAATTTAACTAAAGATGCAAAAAATAATGAAATTATTGATGGTGATAAGCGAATAAAACATACATATAATGAAGGATATTCGCACAATTTCTAACAAAGTTAAATATTGCGTTTTATATCATATTTTGTATTACATGTTTTTCATAACTTTAATTAACAAAGGAACTAATGAACACATCAACTGAAACAATAATGTATTATATTATAGCGGCTGGAATATTATCCATCGTTTACGGTTTTATAACAGGAAGAAATATTTTAAATTCAAGCTCAGGTAATGCAAAAATGCTAGAAATCGCATCTGCAATTCAGGTGGGTGCTAGAGCATATTTAAATAGACAGTACAAAACTATCGCAATTGTTGGTGTTGTAGTTCTAATTGTTATTACAATATTGTTCAGCCCTTTAGTGGGATTAGGTTATTTAATTGGAGCCGCATTATCAGGTATTGCAGGTTACGTAGGTATGATTGTATCTGTTCAAGCAAACGTCAGAACTGCAGAGGCATCAAGAAAAAGTTTAGCAAGTGGTTTATCAATCGCATTTAAATCAGGTGCAGTTACTGGTATGTTAGTAGCTGGACTAGCTTTACTTGCAATAGCCGTATATTATTTTTTTTTAGTAAAGAATGGTGTTGACGAGAGAGAAATAGTTAATGCTTTGGTCGCATTAGGCTTTGGTGCTTCATTAATCTCAATTTTTGCAAGACTAGGTGGAGGAATTTTTACAAAGGGAGCGGACGTTGGTGCTGATTTAGTAGGTAAGGTTGAAGCTGGTATACCTGAGGACGATCCAAGAAATCCAGCTGTGATAGCTGACAATGTTGGTGATAATGTTGGAGATTGTGCGGGTATGGCAGCTGATCTTTTTGAAACTTACGCTGTCACTATTGTTGCCACAATGGTTCTTTCATCTATTTTCTTTGTAAATGATTTTAACATGATGATCTATCCTTTAGCAATTGGTGGTGCTTGTATTTTAACTTCAATTCTTGGAACTTTTTTCGTTACTCTTGGTAGTGATAAAAATATTATGAAAGCAATGTATAAAGGATTTGTGATAACAGCTATTAGTTCATTGGTAATTCTATTTCCAATAACCAAGCATGTTATAGGCTTTACGACAGAATATGTGGCTAATGAAAAGTCATTCAATGGTTTAAGTCTATATTTTTGTGGAATCATAGGCTTAGTTATAACAGGATTAATAATTTGGATAACAGAATATTATACAGGTACTGATTACAGACCTGTTAAAAGTGTTGCTCAATCATCAACAACAGGCCACGGCACAAATGTTATTCAAGGTTTAGCGGTTTCAATGGAGGCTACAGCTGTTCCAGCATTGATAATTGTTGGAGGAATTTTATGGACAAATCATATAGCAGGACTTTATGGTATTGCTATTGCTGTAACGACAATGCTTGCACTAGCTGGTATGGTTGTTGCTTTAGATGCTTATGGACCTGTTACAGATAATGCGGGCGGCATCGCTGAAATGTCAAATCTCCCAAAAAATGTTCGCAAAACGACTGATGCTCTTGATGCAGTTGGAAATACAACCAAGGCTGTTACTAAAGGTTATGCAATAGGTTCTGCAGGTCTTGGTGCATTGGTTCTTTTTGCTGCATATACGGAGGATATTAAACACTTCTCAAAAGTTTCAGGGTCAAATTTAGAAGGTATAGCTGTTACTTTTGATTTGTCTAATCCATATGTAGTTGTTGGACTTCTTATTGGTGGTATGCTTCCTTATCTATTTGGATCAATGGGTATGCAAGCAGTAGGTAGAGCAGGGGGTGCTGTTGTTATTGAGGTAAGAAGACAATTTAAAAAAATACCCGGAATTATGAAAAGAAAAGCTAAACCTGATTATGGTAAACTGGTTGATTTATTAACAAGAGCTGCAATTAAAGAAATGATAATTCCATCATTATTACCAATTTTATCCCCTATTGTTTTATACGTGGTAATTTATTTTATTGGCGGACAGGTTGCTGCATTATCATCACTTGGAGCAATGTTGTTAGGAGTAATTATAACTGGTCTGTTTGTTGCCGTTTCTATGACGGCTGGTGGTGGTGCATGGGATAATGCAAAAAAATATATTGAAGATGGTAAATTTGGTGGTAAAGGTTCTGAAGCCCATAAGGCAGCCGTAACAGGTGATACTGTTGGTGATCCTTATAAAGATACCGCTGGCCCAGCTGTTAATCCAATGATTAAAATTACTAATATAGTTGCTTTGCTCTTACTTGCTGTTATTGCTGGATAATAATTTAGCCAATAAACTTTCTATAATTATTATTCCATAGATCTATCCATTCTTCGGTTGTGGCAGGATGATCTCTAGAAATGTGATAAGACAAAGAGTTAATTGGTGATAAGCAAGGATTTTTTTTATAAATTTCATGCAATGGTTTCTCAAAAGGTTCATTTTCTTGCTCACCTACCAACCTTATATTTCTCTTAAATTTATTATATAGGGCCTTAGACATCATGAATGTTAGTAAAGTTTCTTCAACTGTTCTCCATTTATATTTTTTACCTAAATAAATTGATGTTTTATAGCTTGAGTCATAAAAAAAAGGATAGTCACTTGGACAAAGAAATACGTCATTATCAAATAGAGTTGACAATCTAGAATATGTAATTATCATTTCTTCAATACAATCCACCTCAAAAATATAATCATCTTCAATAAAGAATATTAAATCTTCGGCATTTTCTGCATGGTTACAACATTCAATATAGGTACCTCTATTTCCTTTAATTTTTGAATCAATAAAATTAATATTTATTAAAGGATGGTCTAATAGTTCAAATATAGCATCATCAAAATTCTTTTCTGAACTATCAGATATTAAATTAATTGTAGTGTTGATCCTATTGAATGATAGAAATTTTATTATACTTTTTTTTAAACTATTTAAGCTTGTTAGTATTAAATCCCTCTTAGTAATATCTGGAATAATTCTTTTCCATCTAGTTGTTGAATTCCACATCAAATTATTTGGAGCATATCTATAAAAAATATCAAAACTTTTAACTTTTCTTTTTAATTTAAGAAAACCACTTGAAAGTATTATGGACTCTTTATTAATTTTAAATGTATTTTTCCCAGAATTTTTATAATTTGGATTAACTAAGTTTAACGTTTCTCTATCCAGAGCATAAACATTTAAAAGTTTTAATATAAATCTTTTAAAACCACTTAATTTTTTATATTTTCTTGGAAACATTATTTATATATTTAATTAACAGTATTTAGGCTGTATATAAAACATAATGGCATATTATGTATATCTAATATTATCAAAAAAACATAATAAATATAGGTCTTACGTGGGTTATACAAATAACATTGAAAAAAGATTACATCTTCACAATAATTCGAAAGGTGCAAAATATACAAAAGGGAATATTTGGAAGGTAATATATTATAAGAAATATAAAGAAAAGATCAGAGCTATGAAGGAAGAGTATAAATTAAAAAAGAATTACAAATTACGCAATAAAATTAAAAGTCAACACATAAGTAAAAATTATGAAAATTGCAATTCTATTACCTTATAAAGAAGATTATACACCAAAATTTTCTGGCGCTGTATCGATACATGTTTCAAGTTTATTAAATTTTTCTAAATTTAAGTCGACAACTACAATTTATGGAAATACCAAAAGCACTAATTACTTAACTAGAAATTTTCATAATATTAGATTTAATCAAACAATTCTATCAAGCAATAACAAAATATATTTAAACAAATTTATAGATATAATTAAATCAAAAAATTTTGATCTGATAGAAATTCACAACAGACCTTCATATTTTAAAACTATTAAAAAAAAATTAAAATCTAAGATAATTATTTATTTTCATAACGATCCACTAACTCTGTCTGGATCAAAAACTAAAAATGAACGTTTGGATCTTATTGAAAAGTGTAATTTTATTTTTTTCAATAGCAAATGGACAAAAAATCAATTTTTTAATGACATAAATGAGCTGCACTATTTAGATAAATTTAAAATTTGTTTTCAATCTAGCAAAAAAACTCGCGTTAATTTGTTAAAAAAACAAAAATTAATATCATTTGTAGGAAAACTTAATACAGCCAAAGGATATGATATATTTGGTAAATCTATTACAAAAATTCTGAATCAATTTCCTGAATGGAAATCAATAGTTATAGGAGATGAACCAAGAGAGAAACATATATTTAAACATAAAAATTTAAAAATTTTAAATTTTCAAAAAAATGATTTTGTTTTAGATGTTTTAAAAAAAACTAGTATATTTGTAGCATGTTCTAAGTGGGAAGAGCCTTTTGGTAGATCAAGCCTTGAAGCTTCTAGTATGGGCTGCGCTACAATTATAACAAATAGAGGAGGATTGGTAGAAACAACAAAACATCCTATAATTCTCAAAAAAATTGACGAAAATTCGTTATATAAGTCTTTAAAATATTTAATTACTAATTCTAAACTTAGAAAAAAATTACAAAATTTAAATTATAAATCTTTTTTTCTTACACATAGCTATGTATCTAAAATAATTGATGATGTAAGAGATACAATTTTTAAAAATATACTTAAAAATAAAATTAATATTAATAAAAATTCAAAATTAAAAATAATACATATTACTAATTTTAATTACAGATATTTTGGTAGACTTCAATATAATACAGGAATACGTATTAATAATGGATTAATTAGAGAGGGACATAATGTTCTAAGTCTATCTGATAGAGATATAATTAGCTATATGCGATCACTAGGAGATCCAACTGGTGAAAAATATTTGAATAAGATGGTAAGCAATACAATTAACAATTTTAAACCTGACTTATTAATTCTTGGACACGCAGATCGTATTGATAAAGAGACATTGATTAATGCAAAAGATAATCATTCAAACCTGAGAATAAGTCAATGGTTTCTTGATCCTTTGTCTAAACATGGTCCCGATTTTAATAAAAATAAACTTCGTGTTGTTGACAAAAGTAATTTATGTGATGCAACATTTATAACAACTAGCCCAGATGCTTTAAATTACAAAATTAAAAATTCATTTTATTTACCAAATCCTTGTGATAAATCTCTAGACTACCTAGAAAACTTCAGAGAAAATAAATCCTTTGATATTTTTTATGCTATTAGTCATGGGGTGCATAGAGGAAATCTAAGACCTGGTAAAATTGATCAACGTGAAAAATTTATTTCAAAATTAAAAAAAATTACCAAAGATGTTAAATTTGATATTTATGGAATGTATGGAAGAGAACCAGTTTGGGGTGATTTATTTTTAAAAAAATTAGCAAATTCGAACATGGCAATTAATTTAAGTAGAGGCAAACCAGTTAAGTATTACAGTAGTGATAGAATTGCTCAATTAATTGGAAACGGCTTATTAACTTTTATTCATAAAGACACAAAATATAATGATTTTTTTAATAATAGTGAGTTGATATTTTACAGCAACATCAATGATTTATCCGAAAAAATACAAAAGTATAAAAAAGATTATAAATTAGCTTCAAAAATAGCTAGAAAAGGCCATTTGAAATATCATAAGTATTTCAATAGTTCTGTTATCTCAAGGTACATAATAGATAGAACTTTTGGAGTAAACTCAGAATATTATTGGGATAAGTAATAAATCAAAATGTATTTAAATAATATCAACGTAGATAATTGATGAGAGCGATAATTTTAAATGCATCAGCATGGATGATCGTTCCTGTAATGGATGCTTTGGCTAAGTATTTAAGCTTTTCAATGGATGTTTTGCAAATTACTTGGGCTAGATATTTTTTTACAGTTGTCTTAGCACTCTCAATAATGCTCTTTTTTGATAGAAAATCCATGGTTTGGAGCAAAAAACCTATGCTTCAATTGATAAGAGGATTGATTTTTGTATTTTCAACATATTTATTTTTTTTTGCAATATCTGAGATTTCTTTACCCAAGGCCTTAACTTTAGCATTTGTTGCCCCAATTTGTGTAACTGCAATGTCTCCCTTTTTTTTAAACGAAAAAGTAGGCTTAAGAAGGTGGACAGCAGTATCCATAGGTTTTATTGGTACCTTAATTGTTATTAGACCTGGATTTATAGAGATTAATTTAGCTACATTAGCAGCCTTAGGTAATGGTTTTTGTTATGGTTTTTATTTAATTATTACAAGGAAATTAAGTAGCTCAGATAACTCTCTATTAACTTTATTATTTGCTGGCACAGTAGGGACTATTGTCATGTCTTTATTTATGCCCGGTGTTTGGATACAGCCATCAAATAGTCAGTGGATTATGATGGCTTTAATTGGCTTTATAGCAGCTATCGCCCATCTTTTTATCATTTTGTCTCTTAAATATGCTGATGCTTCTAAATTAGCTCCCCTTGGCTATACTGAAATTATTACTAATATTTTGCTCAGTTATTATATATTCCATGAATTACCTGATAATTGGACATATTTAGGTCTTTCTATAATAGTCCTTTGTGGTATTTATATATCTAGGAGAGAGTATTATGTATCAAGACTTTATTTAGGTAAGTAACACTTACTAATATATTAATATAATACTTCATATTTATATTATATACCATTGTAATTTAACATTTTTTTAAATTTAAGAAGTTACAGACTATTTTCTATTTTTTTATCTTAATAATTAATTTAAAAAAAAATCTTATTTTTAATAAATTAATTTATTATTTTTTCCTAATTTGGCAAGATCTGATGAGAATAGAGTAGAGTTTAAATACGAGATTATAAATAAAACTTTAATTACTAAAACTTAGTGATAAATAACTTAAAAAACAAGCAAATATGCCAATATTTTGATAATTAGATGTTTCAAAGACATATTATTAAAGTTTTTTCAATAATTATAATTTAATTTTTAGGAGAAAAAGCTAATTTTGAAATAGCTCTGCAATATTCGAATATACCGTTTAAAAGCCCATAATAGGGTCTATTTCAAGTATTTGTAATTTTACAGTGCAACTTATTGGTGATATTGAAAAATAAATACCAAATATTGAATATTAATCAAAAAACATTGGTATTAAAGGCTTTTAGAGTAAAACACCCTCTAATTTTAGTAGTTTTTTCTTTGTATTTATTCCACCTTTGCCCGAATAACCACCTAGAGAACCATCTGATCTTATTACTCGGTGACAAGGTATTTTAGGAGCATAAGGATTTTTTCCTATTGCATTTGCTACAGCTCTTACTGCTTTTTCCTTTTTAATTGCTTTTGCTACATCTAAATAGGTTCTAATTTGGCCTTTTGGAATAGTTTTTAAGTATTTCCAAACTTTAATTTGAAATTTAGTACCTTTAAGGATCATAAACAGAAAAAAACCCTGTTTCCTTGTACCTTTTCAGGCACAAAGAACAGTAGTTTTTGGCACGTCGTTTTATGCGCTACCGCCATGCCTTCCACTCTACTATTTTAGCGCTACTCTGTAGAGTTTTCTGCCCTCTGGGCTTGAACCTCTCGGTTTTTCCCCAGCTGGTCAGTTAAGAGTTGCCTCTTAATTCATTTTTGAATGTATCAGAAAGAGTAGGTTGTATGTATCACTTTATCGTTGAATATTCTAAGTTTTTAACAGGGATGAATAGTGGGGATAACTTGATCTAAAGCTTTAAGTAAACCATCTAAAACCCTCATACATTGCAATTCCGTAAATTGAGTGTCTGATTAGAAACATAATTGATGTTTTAATGGGTATTCCTGTCTTATTTGCAAAAATACCCTGTCCTGTAAATGGTAGAAATATCAATAATGGAGCTAGTGTTGTAAGTGCTCCAAATATAAAGCCTGAAAAATATGTCATTTTTAGACCTGCCATTAAAAAACAAAAATAATAGATTACAGCCCAACAAATCGATACATAATAGTGAAAAATCCAACCAAGTAAAACTTCATACCTAAAATTAGGCATATTCGCAATATTTGGGTTATAAAAAGTTGCATTTTTAAGCATATAATAGGTCCATCTTCCTACAATTCCCCACGAGGGTTCTGGTATACCCATCAATTTGAGTAAATAACCCAGAATATCAAGAATTATGCACGAAAATATTCCAGCGACTAAAATACTTATTATATCTATCAAATGACCTCAAAACATTAGTAAAAATAGTAAAACAAATATGCTAATAAAAAATATGCCGAAAATAACCATTAATAATCTATTTTTTGTTTGTTCTTTCAGTTTTGGCCAATAATTCATAATAAGGAATGTTCCAATAACAACAATTAGACCAATTAAGACATATTTAGGCATTTAAAGTCTTTTACATTAAATACTTGACTTATAAAATGTGTTATATTATATTTCCGATAATTAATGGTTATCGGAAATTATTATGAATAACATAATATCAGATGTTAAAAAATTAGAATTAGAGACACTTAAAAATTTAAAAAACTCAAAAGCCAATAATACAATTAGAGCTTACGAATCAGATTTTAAAGACTTTTCATTATTTTGTATAAAAAATTCTCTTATATCAATGCCAACTGAACCTAAAGTATTATCTATTTATTTAACTCACTTATCAAAAACTTGTAAATTTAGCACTCTAAAAAGAAGAATTGCATCAATTAAAGTAATACATAAAATGAAAGGTCATTATTTGGATACAAAACATCCATTAGTAATGGAGAATTTATTAGGAATAAAAAGAATTAATGGAGCACATCAAAAAGCAAAAAAACCATTATTAATTAATAATTTAAAAGTAATAATTAAAGCTATAAATGAAATAGAAAAAGTAAAAATTAAAAAAATTAGAGATAAATCATTATTACTTCTTGGTTTTGCAGGTGGATTTCGTAGATCAGAACTTGTGAATATTGAGTTTAATGACCTAGAATTTGTAGAAGAAGGAATAAAAATTTTGATCCAAAGATCAAAAACAGATCAATTAGGAGAAGGAAGTATAAAAGCAATCCCCTACTTCAAAAATGTTGAATATTGCCCTGTAACAAATCTCAAAAATTGGATTAAAATCAAAAATATTACTTCAGGTAAAGTTTTTAACATATCAGATAAATCAGTATCTTTAATATTAAAAAAATATGCTTTATTGGCAGGACTAGATCCAAGAAAATACAGTGGACATAGTCTTAGATCAGGATTTGCTACTTCAGCCGCAGAATCAGGAGCTGAAGAGAGAAACATAATGGCGATGACAGGTCACAAAACAACTCAAATGGTAAGACGGTATATACAAGAAGCAAATTTATTTAAAAATAATGCATTAAATAAATTAAAATTATAAGAGATTATAAATATTGTCAGCGAGTTGTTGAAAATCCTTCCTAAAAACATAATTATAATTTCTAAAATGTGATGTCCAATTTGAATATGGACTTTTGATGTTTACATCAATTATATCTATTTGTTTAATATTTTTAGCAGCCGCGACATGGGATAACGCGCCATGACAAGATATTAATAGTTTAGCACTAGTAACTAATTTTTCTAATTGAAAAAAGCTTTGGTTAGAATAAAATTCCACGTTTGGTATTTTATTATTAAAGAAAATTTTTTTTAATATATTTGGTGTATAAATTCCTGTAGAAATTATAATCTTATAGTTTGTAATTTTATTTAACTTTTTAATAAATTTAGTTAACTCAATAATATTTGGCTCAATATTTTGATATTGTTGTATGTAGGTTGATTTAGTCCATTTTTCATCATAATGCAAAACAAGGTAATCATTTTTCATATTTATATATAAATCTCTATTTTCTAAAAAATTTAAATCTTCATCAGAAAAAGAAAAACCTAAATTTAAAATAATTTTTTTTATAATTGTAATTTTAGTCTCAAATATTGTAGATTTTAAACTTATAGACTTTTTCTTTCTAAGAAAAAAATTTAAAATTTTAGAACGATCTTTTTCGTCATGTATAATAGTGTAACTAAATACTTTCTTTCTTAAATTAAAGATATTTGAAATATATTTAAAAAAATTTTTTTTATATATTATTAATTCATCAATATTCTTAAAAGTTTTAATATATTCATAATTATACTCTGAACAAACCAAAGTAATGAAAGAATTTTTATCATTTCTTTTAATATTGTTTATTAAAATACAAGTTAATAGAAAATCTCCAATACGATCTGTTCTAAAAATAAGATAGTTTTTCATCAATTAAAGTATTTTAATGCGAAAAATACAGTTATGGGTACTGTGATTAGCGACATAAGGGTTGACACAACTATAGTGCTTGAAATATTGTCAACTGTTTCTTTAGGAGAATACATTGATGCTACTAGGTAACATAGGATTGCACTAGGCATAGAAGATTGTATTAAGAGTACCCCAGCAGGAAAACTTGATAGCTCAAATAAAGAAATTAAAGCAAAACCAATCAAAGGACCAATAATAACTCGTCCAGTAGAAGTGATTAACGCATCTCTTAATGAAAAAACCTTCATTTGTGTCAATGCAACACCTAAGGACATTAAAATCATAACAATCATGCCATAAGCAAGAAGCATGACAGTATTTAAAACAAATGTAGGCAACGGTATATCGTAATAAAGAAAAATAATTGTTGCAATTATTGCATAAAAAGAAGGACTTTTTATAATAACATTCAAGTCAAACTCTCGTTTTGCCAAGAAAATGTTTAAAGTAAAGTGAAGCAATACAACTAATGAAGATATAGCTGCCGCTATTCCCATTCCTAGTTTGCCATATGCAAACAAACATATTGGTATACCCATGTTGCCTGTATTCGGTAAAAAAAATGTTGGTAATTCCCTTAAATAGTCTTTTTTCATTAAAGTTAAAAATATTAAACCAACAATTAGAAAAGAGGATAATAGAATTACTGCATATAAAAAATACTCTGAAAACATTGAAAAACTTACACCACTTGCAGATATAGAGAATATTACTATAGATGGTGTTCCAAAATTAGCAGAATAAGTAGTTATAAATGATGTATCAAAATTTGGATTTTTTTTTCCTAAAAAATATCCAATACCTACTATAAAGAAAACTGGAAATAGAACTTCAAATAATTTTATGTAAAGTTCCATTAAAATAATCGAATAAGTACAGGATTTTTAATTATATTTTTATTTGATTTAAATGATTTAACACATTTTTGAGCATCTAATTCATTAGCATTATGGGTAATAAGAACAATCGAAGCTGTTTTATTTTTATGATCAGGTATTTGTATTAATCTCTGAATTGAAATTTTATATTTTGCCAGAATCTTTGTTATAGAGGATAAAACGCCAGGTTTGTCCTTAACTTCTAATCTGAAATAAAGAGAATTTGATGATTGGTCTTTATTAAATATTTTAGGTTTTAATCTTTTATTTTTGGATATACCAAAAGGATATTTTATATTACCTCTCAATATAGACAATAAATCAGACATCAAAGCAGAGGATGTTGGTCCTGGTCCAGCCCCCTCCCCTTGTAATACAGACTCTCCAATGGGTGAACCATTTAATATAACAGCATTCATTACGCCATCCACATTTCCTATATAAGAGTCTTTTTTAACTAAACATGGATGAACTCTTTCAAAAATACTATTATTTATAATCTCAGTTATACCTAATAATTTTATTCTAAAATCTAACTGATCAGCAATTTTAATATCTGCATAATCGATGTTTTCAATACCTTCCATTAAACATTCAGATTTTGAAATTTTCTTATTGAAAGCTAATGATGTCAAAATTTTTATTTTAGCTAACGCATCATAACCGTTAAGATCTAATTTTGGATTTCCAGGTTCAGCATAACCTAGTTTCTGTGCCATCTTCAGAACATTTTTGAAACTATCTTTAGTTCTCTCCATTTCTGACATGATATAGTTACATGTACCGTTAAGTATGCCATAAACTTTTGTGATTTTATTTGTAGCTAAACCTTCTTTGATTGTTCGTACAATAGGAATACCGCCTGCAACAGATGCCTCAAATTCTAAATTAACTTTATTTTTTTCAGCTAATTCTCCCAGTTTATCACCATGTTTTGAAATTAATGCTTTATTTGGAGTTATAACATGAATTTTATTTTTAAGAGCAGTCTCAATAATTTTTTTTGAAATACCATCTGATAAACCTATTGCTTCGATTACTATATCTAAGTTTTTAATCTTTAAAATATCTAGAGGATTTGAATAAAAAATTTTCTTATTAATTTTAAATTTTCTTTTCTTATTTTTATTTTTAGCTGATATAGCTATAACCTCAATTCTTTTTCCAGTTTTTATTTCAATATCTTTTTTTTTTGTATTTAACTCATTAAGAACGTATGAGCCAATCTGACCAAGTCCAATAACAGCAATATTTATATTATTATTCATTAAATTAATCTAATTTTGGAAAGTCGCTAATTTCACCATATTTAATAACATTTTTTTTAAATTCATTAAAAGATGTTTCATATCCAAAGTTTAATTTTAAAATATTATTATCCTTACTATCTTTTTTAAAATTATTCATGGAAAGAGTATTATTTAGTGAACAATGTGATAATGAAAATATTAATAAAATTATAAAAAAATATTTAAACACTTAGACCCTCACTCTGATTAAAGCTATAATAATTATTCATATTTTGTACAGCTTGTCCTCCACCACCTTTAATTAAATTATCAATTGCAGACAATATTATTATTTTATCTTTATATTTGCTTTTACATACAGAAATTAAGCAATTATTAGTGTTAATTACATCGTTAGTGCTTAAGAAAGTATTTATTTTACTGATTTTTATAAATTTTTGATTCTGATATTGAATATTAAGAGTCTTAATTATTTTGTTAATATTAATACCCTTCTTTAAATCAACATAAATAGTACTTAAAATTCCTCTAAACATAGGTGTAAGATGAGGTGTAAAATGAAATTTATTCTTTTTGCCAGTTTTTAGATCAAGCTCTTGTTGAATTTCTGAATTATGTCTATGATTTGCTAATCCATACGCACTCAAAGACTCATATAAATTTTTATCTTTATATTTTTTATGTACACCTCTACCTGCTCCTGAATAACCAGATTTTGAGTCAATGATAATTGTTTGATTATTAATTAAGTTTTTTTTTATTAATGGGATTAATGGAATTAATATTGATGTAGGATAACATCCAGGGCAAGATACTATTGGAAATTTTTTAATTAAGTGACCACTAATTTCAGGTATCGAGTAGATACTATTTTTAATTTGATTAAATGCTTTGTGTTTAACTTTATACCATTTTTCGTAGTCTTTTTTATTATTTAGTCTGAAATCAGCTGCAAGATCAATTAGTAAATTATTTTTATTTAAAAATTTTGAAATAGATTGCGCTTCACCATTAGGTAATGCTGTAAATATTATATCCACATTTGATAAATATTCTTTTTTAAATTTTGATATTCTTGGTAGTTTATATTTTTTTAATTTTTGTTCATAGGAATCTATTTTTTTTCCGACAGAAGTACTTCCACACAAATATTTAATACTTATTTTTTTATGTGTACATAGGAGTTTAGTTAGTTGTAATCCTATATACCCAGTAGCGCCACATATAAGAACATTTTTCTTGCCCATAATTTAATATAACAGTTGAAATTTAAAAAGAAATTATCTTTTAGAAAACTGGTAGCTTTTTCTTGCTTTTGCTCTACCAGGTTTTTTTCTCTCTACAGATCTTGAGTCTCTTGTAGTGAGTTTTTCTTTACGTAAGGTTGATTTTAAAGTTTCATCAAATTTTAGTAAGGCTCTTGAAATACCATGTACTAATGCACCAGCTTGACCTGTTTGCCCTCCACCTACTACTTTGGATCTAACATCGTAATCAGTTGACTGATTAATTATTTCAAAAGGTCTTAAAATTTGCATTACATGGTTGGCTCTTGGAAAATAGTCGTTTAAAGATTTACCATTTACATAAAATTTTCCTGAACCTTTTTTTAACCAGACTTTAGCTACAGATTTTTTTCTTCTTCCTGTTGCGTATTTACTATCTTTAAAGTCTAATTTTGTTTTTGGTGTAGATGTTTGAGAGGTTTCCATATTAATTTCTTACAATATTTTTTTGATTAAGTTTACTGATTTCAATTATTTTTGGGTTTTGAGCTGAGTGAGGGTGTTCTTCTCCAGAATAAATTTTAAGTTTTGTTAATTGTTTTTTACCCAATGCACCCGATGGCAACATTCTTTTAACAGCTAACTTTAATACTTCACCAGGTTTTTTTTCACTCAATTTTTCAGGTGTTATTTCTTTAATTCCACCTGGATATCCAGTGTGTCTGTAATATTTTTTATTTTGAAATTTATTGCCTGTAAATTTTATTTGATCTACATTTTTGATAACAACAAAATCTCCATGGTCCATGTGAGGTGTATATGTTGTTTTGTTCTTCCCTCTTATAATTTTAGATACAACAGTTGCCAGTCTACCAACAACTGCTCCTGTGGCATCGATTTCAAACCACTCGCTATTTATCTCATCTTTTTTAACAAACTTTGTCATGAATGCGGGATTAATACTTATAATTACATATATTGTCAAATTATTATATTTGGATGGACTGAATGGTTGATTGAATTATGACCATTTATTAGTAATAATAACGTAATAAAAACGAACTCACAAAATTATAAATTAAAGGAGTCTAATGAGTGATAAAAAAAAAGAATTAAAACCAAATACTTATAAATTTGATACGCTTAGTTTACATGCTGGTTATCAACCACACAAAAATGCAGGTTCAAGACAAGTGCCAATTTATCAAACCACATCATATCTTTTTGATGATGTTGATCACGCAGCTGCTCTTTTTAATCTAGAAAGAGGTGGACATATTTATAGTAGAATTTCAAATCCAACTGTTGGTGTATTGGAAGAAAGAGTTGCTTCACTTGAAGGTGGTACAGCAGCATTAGCTACATCTTCAGGAATGAGTGCAATATTTTTGACAGTAATGACATTATGTGAAGCTGGTGACCATTTAGTTGTATCATCTCAACTATATGGAGGCACTGTAAACCTATTTAGATTAACATTACCTAAATTTGGAATTAAATGTACATTTGTTAAACCAAGAGATACCGAAGGATTTAAAAAAGCAATACAAAAAAATACAAAAGGTATTTTTGGAGAACTCGTTGGAAATCCAGGTAACGAAATAATGAACATGCCTGAAATCGCTAAAATTGCGCATGATGCTGGAATTCCATTGATGGTTGATGCAACTTATCAAACTCCTTATTTATGTAAACCGTTTGAGCATGGAGCTGATATAGTAATTCATTCACTAACAAAATGGATGGCAGGTCATGGATCTTCAATGGCAGGAATATTAGTTGAAGGTGGAAAATTTGATTGGATGCAAAATGATAAATTTCCTACAATGACAAAACCATATGAAGGATATCATGGATTATCGTTTGCCGAGGAGTTTGGCCCAACAGCTTTTACAATGAAAGCTAGAGCTGAAGGTATGAGAGACTTTGGTCCTTGCTTAAGTCCTCAAAATGCATGGAATGTTTTACAAGGCATAGAAACTTTGTCAGTAAGAATGAAAAAACATTGTTCAAATGCTGAAGAAATGGTCAAATATTTATCTAACCATGAAAGTGTTGCTTGGGTATCACATCCAAGTGTCCCAGATCATCCTGATCATGAATTAGCAAAAAAACTTTTGCCTAATGGAAGAGGTTCTATGATTGCATTTGGAATAAAAGGTGGAAAAGATGCTGGAGTTGCATTTATTAATAACGTAAAATTAGCATCACATTTGGCAAATGTAGGCGATACAAGGACTTTAGTTATTCATCCTGCATCTGGTACCCATTCGCAAATGGATGAGGCAACATTGAAGTTTGCTGGGTTGTCTCACGACATGATTAGATTGTCTGTAGGTATTGAAGATATTGATGATATAAAAAATGATTTCGAGATTGGTTTTAGAGCAGCAAGAAAACCAAGACTTGTTTCAAATCAATGAAGTTTAAAGTAAATGGTCATGAGGTTTTTGCCTCTACTGGCGGAAGACCTTTTGATAAAAAAAAACCTTTGATAATCTTTGTTCATGGAAGTGGTTTAACTCACATGACTTGGGTTCTTCAAACAAGATACTTTGCTTTTCATGGCTATAATTCTTTAGCTGTTGACCTTCCTGGACATGGATTGTCAAGTGGCAAAAGTCTTAAATCAATTGAAGAAATGGCTGATTGGGTAAGTTCTGTTATTGATGCTGTTGGTCATAAAGAAGCTTCATTGGTAGGACACTCGCAGGGATGTTTAGTAACTGTAGAATGCGCATCAAGATATCCTAATAAAATTAAAACTTTGAGTTTGATGGGTGGAGCTGGTGCTATACCTATGAATCCCGAACTACTTTCATTAGCTGAAAATAACGATCCAAAAGCAGTAGATTTAATGATGGATTGGGCTCATGGTCCTGCCGGTCACTTTGGTGGTCATCCAGTACCTGGTCTTTACCATATCAACACAGGAACAATGCTTGCAAAATCTAGAACCATACAGAATACATTAGGTGTCGATTTTAGAGCTTGTGATAATTACAAGAACGGATTTGAGGCAGCTAAAAAAATTAAATGCCCAACTCTTTCAATTTTAGCAACTGATGACAAAATGTGTCCAGTTAAAGAGGGAAAAAAACTTGCTTCTTTAATTGATGGTAGTCAAGTTGATATTATTGATAATTGCGGACATATGATGTTATTAGAAGAAGCAGATAGAGTTTTAACAGTTCTAAAAAAGTTTATAAGAACTAATTATCCCCCATTATCAAGTTAAAAAAAAGCTTGATTGTATTTTTCATTTTAGTTTAATAGCATTTTAAACAGAAGGGGAAATATGAGTAAAAATAAAAATCCAGAAACAATTGCTTTACATGGTGGAGATTACAGAAGTGATCCAGCTACAACAGCGGTAGCAGTACCACTCTATAGAACAACATCTTATCAATTTAATGATACAGATCATGCTGCAAATTTATTTGCACTAAAAGAATTTGGAAACATATACACAAGAATTATGAATCCAACTAATGACGTACTTGAAAAAAGAGTTGCGGCGCTTGAAGGTGGGCTTGCAGCTGTAACTGTTGGTTCAGGACAAGCGGCATCAACATTCGCTATAATGAACGTGTGTCAATCAGGAGATAACTTTGTTAGTTCAACTGATTTATATGGTGGAACGGTAAATCTATTCACTCACACACTTAAAAAATTAGGTATTGAATGTAGATATGCAGATCCATCAGATCCAAGTAATTTTGAAAAATTAATTGATGATAGGACAAGATGTTTTTATGCAGAAACTTTGCCTAATCCATATTTAAGAGTATTTCCAATAAAAGAGGTATCTGACATAGGCAGAAAGCACAGTATTCCATTAATTATGGATAATACTGCAGCACCTGTAATTTGTAAGCCTTTAGAACATGGGGCAGCTGTAGTAGTTCATTCACTTACTAAATTTATTGGTGGTCATGGTACGGTAATAGGAGGATGTCTTGTTGATGGAGGTAATTTTGACTGGACAAAGGATCCAAAAAGACAACCTTTATTTAACGAGCCTGATGCTAGTTATGGTGGCGCGCAATGGGGTGTTGTTGTTCCACAATTAACAGGAGCAAATGTCTCATACGCAGTAAGAGCACGTGTTGTACTATTAAGAGATCTAGGAGCACCATTGGCACCTGATAATGCATGGGGAATAATTCAAGGTTTAGAAACTGTTCCCTTAAGAATGAAACAACATTGTTCTAATGCCGAGAAAGCCGTTGCATTTTTACAAAAACATAAAAACGTGGACAGAGTTATCTACCCAACTTTGCATAAGGGAGAAATTGGTGAAAGATCCAAAAAATATATGAAGGGTGGAAATGGAGCACTTATAGGTATCGAAGTTAAAGGTGGTGTTGAAGCAGGTAAAAAATTTATAGAGTCATTAAAGATGTTTTACCATGTTGCAAATATTGGAGATGCTAGAAGTTTAGCTATTCATCCTGCAACTACTACTCACAGCCAATTAACTGAAGAGGAACTTTTAGCTGCAGGTGTAACACCTGGATATGTAAGATTGTCTATAGGTATTGAACATCCAGACGATATTATAGCTGATCTAGATCAAGCTTTAGGAGCTTCTGGAAAACCTAGCTTGAAAGCTGTAAGTTAGATCTTGTATTTATAAATAAAAAATAGATACAAGAAGCTACTAAAAATATAGAACTTATCTGGTGCATAGATGAAATCAATATCTGTGCACCATATAATAAAGTAAATATTCCTAAGACAATCTGCAAAATTATAAAAATTCCTAAAACGTTTACTGATTTATATAAATCAGTTTTTTTATTCCTGTAAATATAAAATAATAAATACAGGTAAAATAATCCTATTAAATAAGCTAATTTTCTATGTATAAATTGAACAAGAGAAGGTTCGCTAAAAGCAGATAATTTAAATAAATTAACAACACTATTATCATTTGGAAAAATTGAGTCACCCATTAATGGCCAGGAATTATAAATTTTACCCGCATCCATTCCTGAGACAAATGCACCAATAGAAATTTGTAAAAAGACTAAAAAAAGAAAACTCAATGGGAATATTATATTTATAGTATTTTGAAAGTTGTTTTTAACTTTTATTTTTAAATAATTCCAAAAAATTAAAGATAAAATAAGAAAAGCTATTAATAAATGTATAGATAATCTAAAATGACTAACATCAACCCTATCAATTAGGCCGCTACTTACCATATACCAACCTATAAATCCTTGAAAGCATATTAAGGCAAAAATGAAATAAAGATTTATTAATTTCTTAAATTTTATTTTGAAAGTGAAATATATTAGTGGAATTAGAAAAGCTAAGCCTATTAACCTTCCCATAAATCTATGAGCCCATTCCCACCAAAAAATAACTTTAAATTCTTGCATGGACATATCATAATTTTGTAATTTA
>CABZJN010000019.1 GCA_902526085.1 uncultured Pelagibacteraceae bacterium | reverse complement strand
TGCCAAAAAATTGGCTGTAATAAAAATAATCTTGTATTGTTAGATCAAATTCATAGTAATAATGTTTATAAAATAAGTAAAATTCCAAAGAAAAAATTAAAAGGTGACTCATTAGTAACAAATAAAAAAGGTATCGCTTTAGGAATTTTAACAGCTGATTGTGCTCCTGTGCTTATATATGACCCAGTTAATAATTTAATTAGTGCTCTACATGCAGGATGGAAGGGGGCATACAAAAAAATAGTATCCACTACATTAAGAAAATTTAAGTCGAGTGGTAGTAATTTAAATGATTTAATAGTTGTAATTGGACCTTGTATAGGAAAAGATAACTATGAGGTAAGAAATGATTTTTTGGATAAATTTATTAAACAAAAAAAATCTAATAAAAAATTTTTTAAAACCAAAAGAAATAAAATATATTTCAGTTTAATAGATTTTATAAAAGACCAACTAGTAAAATTTGGGGTAAAAAACATTGAAATTATCAAAAAAGATACATATTTACTAAGTAACAACTTTTTCAGTGCTAGGAGATCAATTAAAAATAAATTAAATGATTATGGTAGAAATATTTCTGTAATTATGATTAAATAAATTATTCTCTAAAATGAAGATTCTCACCGGAAATAGTAATAAACAGCTAAGTAATAAAATTTCAAAAAATTTAAAAAATAAGTTAGTCAATACCAGTATTAGAAAATTTGCAGATGGTGAGATCTATATTGAAATTAACGAAAATATACGAGGTAACAGTATTTTTATAATTCAATCAGTGTCCTCGCCTGCAAATGATAATTTAATGGAGTTACTTCTTTGTATAGATGCACTTAAAAGATCATCTGCAAAAAATATTACTGCTGTGATTCCTTATTTTGGGTATGCCAGACAAGATCGTAAAGTTGTGCCAAGAACTTCTATTTCTGCAAAATTAGTCTCAAACTTAATTACAAATGCAGGAGCTGACAGAGTAGTGACAGTGGATTTACACGCAGGACAAATTCAAGGTTTTTTTGATATCCCAGTTGATAACCTTTTTGCTACCCCAATCTTTGCAAAGCATATTAAAAGGAAAATTAAAAGTAATAATATAATTTGTGTTGCACCTGACGTTGGTGGAGTTGAAAGAGCAAGAGCTTTAGGGAAAAAATTAGATGTCGGTTTAGCAATAGTAGACAAAAGGAGGCCTAGTCCTGGAAAGTCACAAGTTATGAATGTCATTGGAAATGTAAAAAACAAAATTTGTATTTTAACTGATGATATAATTGATTCTGGAGGAACAATTGTTAATGCGGCGGGTGCTTTATTAAAAAGAGGTGCAAAAGAAGTTCATGTATATGCAACTCATGGTGTTTTTAGCGGTGATGCAGTTAAAAAGATAAAGAATTCAAAAATTAAAAATTTAGTTATTACAGATAGTATAGACAGTTCAGACAAATTAAAAAAAGTAAGAAATATTGAAGTATTATCAATATCAATATTGTTAGCTGAAGCAATTAAAAGGATTTCTAATTCAACATCTGTCTCAGATCTTTTTAAATAAAACTTGTAAAATTTGCAAACTTCGGTTAAAAACCAGCTTTTTATGAGCACAATACAAGCTACAATTAGAGAAACAAAAACTAAAGGCCAAGTGAACGACCTAAGAAACAAAGGTTATGTTCCAGGTATAGTTTATGGCGGAGAACAGCCAAATGAAAAGATTTCAATTACAACTAAAGAGCTAAAGAATTTAATAAATAAGGAAAATTTTCTATCTAATGTAATTTCTATCAATTTAGATGGGAAAGAACAAAAAGTTTTAACAAGGAATATTGCTTTTGACACTGTAAATGATGAGCCTATTCATTTCGACTTAATGAGAATTGTTAAAGGTGGAAAAATTATTTTAGAAATACCTGTGAAATTTATAAATCATGAACTATCACCAGGACTTAAACGTGGAGGTGTACTGAATATTGTAAGACGTAAAGTAGAGCTAAGATGTCCTGCAGAAAATATTCCAACTGAACTTGTTGTAGATTTAGAAGGTTTAGATATTGGTACAAGTATAAAAATTTCTTCAATTAATTTACCTGAAAATGTTACTCCTACGATTCAAGGGAGAGACTTTGTGATTGCAACAGTTGCAGCACCTACGGTAGTTAAGGAGCCAGAAAAACCGGCAGAAGCAGCTGAAGCTAACGCAAGTGAAGATGGAGCGGCAACTACAGAAGGTGATGATAAAACCTCAACTGATGGTGATAAGTCCGATGGAGATAAATCAAAAGAAGAAGATAAATCTTCATCAGACAAAAAATAATAAATAGTGAAAGTTTTTCCAAATCTAATTTGATATGTTGTTACTTGTTGGTTTAGGGAATCCGACTCCAAATAGTCAAAATAATCGACATAATATCGGTTTTAAAATTTTGGATGCAATTAATCAAAAATTTAGTTTGTCGAAGCAAAAACCAAAATTTAAGGGATTACTTACTACAGGAAATATTGGGGATAAGAAAATATATGCAATTAAACCTCTCACGTTTATGAATAATTCTGGAATATGTATTAGAGAACTACTTGAATATTTTAAGATAGATGCGGAAGATGTAATAGTATTTCATGATGATTTGGATATAGAATTTGGTAAAATTAAAGCAAAGTTTGGTGGATCAAGCGCAGGTCATAATGGAATAGCATCTATTGATAAGTTTATTGGTAAAGAATATTCAAGGGTTCGTATTGGTATAGGGAAACCAGAAAATAAAATTTCTGTGTCTGATTTTGTTTTAAATGATTTTAATGAAGATGAACAAATTCACTTAGACTCAATTACTAAAAATATAATTGAGTCTTTATCAATACTAATTGACAAAAAATTAGACTTATTTTCTAGTAAAGTTAATAACAATTAAATGGGTTTTAAGTGCGGGATAGTTGGATTACCAAATGTAGGTAAATCTACTTTATTTAATGCTTTAACAAACTCCAATAAGGCGCAAGCAGAAAATTTTCCTTTTTGCACAATAGATCCAAATATTGGTATTGTCTTAGTTCCAGACGAAAGACTAAACCAGCTTGCAGTTATTTCAGAGTCTAAAAAAAAAATAAATACCACAATATCTTTTGTCGATATTGCTGGCTTAGTCAAAGGAGCTTCAAAAGGCGAAGGTTTAGGTAATAAGTTTTTATCACATATCAGAGAAGTAGATGCAATTATTCATATGATTAGATGTTTTGACTCAGAAGATATTCAGAATGTAAATCCAACTGTTGATCCAGTTAGAGATTTAGAAATTATCGAAACAGAGATGAAGCTGGCAGATTTAGAGTCAATACATAAAAGACTTGATAAGAAAAATAAAAAAAATATTGATACTGAAGAACTTAAACTACTAAAGATAGCTCAACAAATAATTGATGAAGATGGTAATTTTGCATTAATCGGAAATGAATTTGAGGATAAACTTATAAAAAATATTGGACTTCTTACTACTAAGCCAAAATTATATGTATGCAATGTAGATGAAGAAAGTATTGAGTTAGGTAATAAGTATACTGAAAAATTTATAAAGAAATTTGGTGAAAAAAATACATTAATAATTTCTGCAGAAATGGAAAATCAAATAAACCAGCTAGAGGATGAAAATGAAAAAAAAAATTATATGAAAATGATCAATATGTCGGAAACTGGACTTAATTCATTAATAAGAAAAGGATATGAACTCTTATCCTTACAAACTTTTTTTACATCTGGACCTGAAGAGTCAAGGGCTTGGACCATTACAAAAGAATCCACTGCACCAAATGCTGCAGGAGAAATTCATTCTGACTTTGAAAAAGGATTTATTAGAGCAGAAACAGTTTCTTATGAAGATTTTTTAAATAATCAAGGATGGACTAAATCCAAAGAAGCTGGAAAAATGAGATTAGAAGGTAAAGACTATGTTGTAAAAGATGGAGATATTTTAAACTTCCGTTTCAATACGTGACCAGATTTTTTTCATACTGAAGTAAACTAAAATTGTTAATACTGATAAATATATAATTACCCTAAAACCTAGTTTATGTCTTGTTTCTAAGTGTGGTTCAGCTGTCCACTGTAAAAAAGTTGTTACATCTTTAGCCATTTGATCAACTGTCGCTTTCGTTCCATCTGAATATTCTACAATGTCATCATCTAGGGGAGACGACATTTTTATTTTGTTACCGTACATATATTTATTATAATAGACACCATCGTCTAGCTCCATGCCTACTGGTGGTTCTTCATAGCCCATTAAAACAGAGTAAATATAATTTGCTCCACCTTTTCTAGCTTTTACAAGCACTGACATATCAGGAGGATATGCTCCACCATTAGCTGCGATCGCTTCCTGAACATTTGCATAAGGCATTACAAATTTATCAGACAATTTAGCAGGCCTTTCAAACATTTCTCCATCGCTATTCGGTCCGTCAGTTACCTCAAAATTTGAAGCGATTGCTTTAGCCTCAAGCTCTGTAAACTCTGGTCCGCCCTTTTCAGCAAGATTTCTATAACTTAAGTGTTTAAGTGAATGGCAAGAAGCACAAACCTCAGTATAAACTTGATATCCTCTTTGCAAAGATGCTCTATCAAATTTGCCAAAGAAACTTTTAAAAGACCAATCTACTTCCAACAGATCATTTTGCTCTCCAGCTGCGTGGACTTTGGAAAAAAATAAAGATGAAACTAAAATGAAAAAAAAAGTTAATTTTAATGAGTTTCTCACAGTTTTTCTTTATAGTTAGAATTATTTCTAGCCATTGCAATATCAGGCGATCCACCTAAAATTGGTTCAGTTATACTTAGTGGTAATGGAGTTGTTTTTTCCTTGAAACCTAAAAACGGGAGAATTATTAGGAAATGTGCAAAATAATAAGCAGTTGCAACTCTCGCTATCAACAAGTAAATCCCTTCAGCTGGCATCGCACCTACATACCCAAGAACCAAAACATCAGCAACTAAAAACCAGTAGAATTGTTTATAAATAGGTCTAAACACTGTTGACCTTACCTTAGACGTATCTAACCAAGGTAAAATTACTAGTACGAATATTGCAGCGAACATTGCAATTACTCCAAGTAGTTTATCAGGTACTGATCTTAAAATTGCATAAAATGGTAATAAGTACCATTCAGGAACAATATGTGCAGGAGTGACTAGTGGGTTTGCTTCAATATAGTTGTCTGCATGACCCAAAATATTTGGTGAGAAAAATACAAAGAATGCAAATATTAATAAAAATATTAAAAGTGCGAAAGCATCTTTTATTACTATATATGGATGAAATGGAACTGTGTCCTTAGACGGTTTTTTTATATCTATTCCAATAGGATTATTATTCCCTGGAACATGTAGTGCCCAGATATGAAGAACTACTAAACCTAAAATCAAAAATGGAAACAGATAGTGTAAACTAAAAAATCTCGTTAAAGTTGGATTATCAACTGAATAGCCTCCCCATAGCCAATTTGTTATACTCTCACCCACTAAAGGAATAGCACTAAATAAATTAGTTATTACTGTTGCACCCCAAAAACTCATTTGTCCCCATGGAAGAACGTATCCCATAAATGCGGTTGCCATCATAAGGAAATAAATCAACATACCTATGATCCAAATAACTTCTCTTGGTGATTTATATGAGCCGTAATACAAAGATCTAAAGATATGAATATAAACAGCTAAGAAAAACATTGATGCACCGTTTGCATGCACATATCTAATTAACCAACCATAATTCACGTCTCTCATAATGTGTTCTACGCTTTGAAAAGCTAAATCAGCATGTGCTACATAATGCATGCCCAAAACAATACCTGTAATTATTTGAGTGATTAAGCAAAAAGTAAGAATTCCACCGAATGTCCACCAGTAATTTAAGTTTTTCGGAGTAGGATAATCTGTTAAATGATTTGCAAGTGTTAGTAATGGAAGTCTATCATTAAACCATTTTCCAACTTTTGATTTAGGTGTGTATTCGTGATCGCTCATAAAATTTTCTATCCAATTTTAATGGTGTTACTATTTACAAATTCGTATTTTGGCACTTCCATATTTGTAGGTGCCGGTCCTTTTCTAATTCTTCCAGATGTATCGTAGTGTGAACCATGGCATGGACAAAACCATGCCCCATAATCTCCTTTATCATTTAAAGGTACACATCCAAGGTGAGTGCATACTCCTAACATTACAAGCCACTCTGGATTTTTTGCTCTATCCTCATCTTTTTCAGGATGTTTTAATTCGCTTAAATCAACAGCTCTTGCGCTATCAATTTCATCTTGAGTTCTCCTTTTTATAAAAACTGGTTTTCCTCTCCACAAAACAGTTATTGATTGACCAGGCTCTACTGCACTTATATCAACTTCTGTACTTGCTAATGCCTTTACAGATGCGTCGGGGTTCATTTGATCAACTAATGGCCAAACAACAGCGCCAACGCCCACTGCACCCGCTGCCGTAGTTGCAGTTACTATAAAATCTCTCCTATTTGGCTTTTTTTTCTCTGAATCGGTCATTTAATATTTTAATTTTTTCTTAATATATGATTTCATATATGAAGAAAAACGTTATTTTTCCATGGTAACAATGACACACAAAAAAACCAGATCGATGCCCAAAATAGCACTTTACGAGCCTGATATACCACAAAATACAGCTGCAATAGCTAGAACTTGCTCCTGCCTTGGAGCTATTCTTGAGATAATAGAGCCTTGTGGATTTTTATTAAATGACAAGCGTTTTAAAAGAGTAGTAATGGACTACATGGATGAAAAAATGATGCAGATTTACAAAAGTTCCAATGAATTTTTTGAAGCAAAGAAAAATGATAGAGTAGTTTTAATGACTACTAAGGCAAGTAAAATTTACACTGAATTTAAATTTAGAGACAATGACACTTTGCTATTTGGAAGAGAAAGTGCAGGTGTTCCAGATGAGGTACATAAAAGACTAGAGAATAGGATAAAAATACCAATGATTGAAAAAAAAAGATCCTTGAACCTCGCATCTTCAGTTGCAATAGTATTGTCAGAAAATATAAGACAATCAAATATCTATGGATCAAACAATTAAAAAAAAATTAGCTCGAAATTGGTTTAAGACTTTGCAAGAAGTAATTTGTCATGAAATAGAGGAATTAGAAGGAAAAAAAAATATTTTCAAAATTAAAAATTGGGAAAGAGGAAATAAATCAAATGAAGGTGGGGGACAATTTAGAATATTTGAAAATGGAAAAATTTTTGAAAAAGCAGGAGTAAATTTTTCAGAAGTTTACGGAAGATTTTCAAAAGATTTTAGAAACAGAATCCCAGGGGGAGGTAAAAATCCAAACTTTTGGGCAGCAGGTATATCAGTAGTAATGCATATGAAAAACCCTCATGTTCCTGCTATGCATTTTAATACTAGATATATTTATACTTCTCATGGTTGGTTTGGTGGAGGGATGGATGTTACCCCTTGCCTGAAAGATAAAAGTTTAGAAAAATGGTTTCATAACGAATTAAAGAAATCTTGTGACAAACATAATAAAAATTTTTATAAAAAATATAAAAAATGGTGTGATGAATATTTTTACTTGCCGCATAGGAGAGAACCAAGAGGTATAGGGGGAATTTTTTTTGATTATAAAAAAGAAAATTGGGAGAAAGATTTTAGCTTTGTGAGAGAAGTAGGAACAAGTTTTAAAAATATTTTTAGGGAAATTATATTGAAAAAATACCAAAAAAAATGGTCAAATAAACAGAGGGAAATTCAATTAGAAAAAAGAGGTCGATATGTTGAATTTAATTTACTTTATGATAGAGGTACAAAATTTGGTTTACAAACAAACGGTAATGTTGAGGCTATTTTAATGTCACTACCACCTGTTGCAAAATGGAAATAAATTATGGAAAAAGAGCCAATCACAGTTAGAGGTTTAGAAAAGTTAAAAGAAGAATTAATTTTCTTAAAAGAGAAGAAAAGACCTGAAATAGTTGCAGCTATAGCTGAAGCAAGATCACATGGTGATCTTAAAGAAAATGCTGAATATCATGCTGCAAAAGAACAACAATCTCACAGTGAGGGAAGAGTTCAAGAAGTTGAGGATATTATAGCTAGAGCAAATGTTATTGATGTTTCAAAATTAGATAACGACGGAAAAGTTATATTCGGCTCAACTATAATGCTTCAAGATTTAGATACTGATGAAAGTTTGAAATATAAGATTGTTGGAAAAGATGAGGCAGACTTAAAAGAAAAACTAATATATTTTAAATCACCGATAGGTATGGGTCTAATTGGTAAAAATAAGGGTGATTTAGTTGAAATTAAAACTCCTGCAGGTGTAAAAAATTTTGAAATAAAAGACGTTAAATATATTTAATTTTTTAATACGTTATCAATTTCTTTATTACTTAATTTAAAGCTGTTATTTAACCACAAGTCCTCGAGTAGTCTAATTTTTTGACCAAATTCTTTACCTTCTTTTAAATTGTATTTTTCAAGTAAATCCTGTGCTTTTAACGGAAAAATAGGTTTTTCAAATTGTTCAAAATATTTTTTTAATTGAATTATTTTTTTTGGTACTGTTTTAGAGTTAAAAATTTTCAAATCTATTAAATCAATAACGTAAGATTTATTATTAAAATAAAAAATCCTTTGAAGATTTTTTTTATTGAAATGGTCTTTTTCAAAGAATAATTCATAATTTTCAATAAGAAACTTTATTCTTTTTTTATTTTCATTTGATAAATTATACTTAAATAAAAAATAATTTGCATTATCAGTTCCATCTATAATTAAGTAAGAAATCAAAAAAATAAATGTTTTGTTTTTAAATATATTTTTTGAGTAGTCATTCATTTTTTCTAATTTGTTAAGATTAACAAGCTGAGGAAAAATTGTTGTTAAAATTTCTAATGAAAAAGAGTCTTTTGATAATTGTAAAAAATTTTTAGATAAAATAATTTTCTTTAATTCGCTCATTAATCTTTCTTTTGAAAGATTGGCTACACCAGCAATGTTTTGCTTAATTGATTTTTTTACTGATGAATTATGGGGGTGATTACTATAGTTTATAAAGAATCTCACATATCTTAAAATTCTTAAATAATCTTCTTGAATTCTATTATTTGCATTACCAATAAAAATTACCTTCCCCTCTTCTATATCTTTGGCACCTCCATTTGGATCAAACAAATTACCATCTTTATCAGCATAAATAGAATTAATGGTAAAATCTCTTCTTGATGAATCCCTCAACCAGTCTGTTGTATATCTAACGTATGCATGTCTTCCATCGGTATCAACATCTTCTCTTAATGATGTGATCTCAAAATTTTTTTGTCCTATATTTGCAGTAATAGTTCCATGTTTTATGCCAGTTTCAAAGAATTTAATGTTTTTTGATTGCAAACATTCTTTAACTTGGTTTGGATTTAAATTTACAGCTAAATCAATATCATCCACATCTTCTTGATTTAAAATTTTTCTAACACATCCACCTACATATCTAAGTTCACTTGTATTATTAAAATTTGATATGACTTCAAAAAGTTTTGAAACTTCAGTATTGTTGTAAATGCTTAAAAAAGAGCTATCTTTCGGTGTAAGTTTTCTGTTTGTTTTAAATATTTTTCTAAAAAAATTGTACATAAATGGCTGGGGTGCTAGGATTCGAACCTAGGATGGCGGTACCAAAAACCGCTGCCTTACCACTTGGCTACACCCCAAAATTAATTTCATATATCACAAAAAAAAAGCTTTATATAGTTTTTGATAAATTACACCAATAGTTTTTATAATTTTTTCTTAATAATTTCTTTGCATTTAGTGCGGCTTTTTTGGACCTAAAATACCCAACGATTGTTGAGCCAGATCCTGACATTCTTACATATGAATTTTTATCAATATTTAAAAAATAATCTCTAAGTTTCTGAAGTCTAGGATATTTTTTTGTAGATATGATTTCTAAATCATTTTTTAATTTCGACATTAAATTAAAGTCAATATTTTTTGACTTAATTTTTGATAATTGTGGTTTTGAGTAATGTCTAACTCTGTTAAAGATAACTTTTGTAGAACAGCCAAAATTAGGTTTAACCATTAAAACGAACATTTTTAAATTTTTTTTAATTTTTGTAGTTTTTTTTTTGTAAGAAATAATTAAATTTTTTTGATCAATACCCAAAATTACATCTGATCCTATTTTTGAACATAAATTATATCTCTCCTTTAATGTTAAATTGATTTTATTTTTTTTTTCAAAGTAATTTATTAAAGAGGCTGCATTCATAGAGCCTCCGCCAAGTCCAGCTTTTTGAGGAATATTTTTTTTTATTAAAATTGAATATTTATGATTTTTTAATTTTTTTTTTTTATCTAGAATATTTAACAAATTACTAACGGTGTTTGCTTTTGGGACTTTATTAGAAAAATGTCCTGAAAATCTTACTACATGACTTTTATTGTTTATTCTTTTTATAAAAATTTGATCATGTAAATCGACAAAAGCAACTAGAGTTTCTAAATTATGAAGTTTTGACTTTCGTTTTCCTAGCACGTTGAGAGATAAATTAACTTTTGCGTGTGACTTAATCTTTTCAAATCTCATTAATTATGATTTTTTTAAACCTTCTAATAACTTAGATTTTATTTTCGATTTCATTTTATCTTCTGTTTCCTCAAGCTCTAAAACAGCCCGCCAATAATAATTTGCTTGTAGTTTTTTATTTAGTTTCCAAAGAACATCACCATAGTGATCATTAACAATTGGATCGTCTGGCATAAGCTGCAAGGCCCTTTTTAAATATTTTTCAGCATTGATATAATCACCAATCAAATAATATCCCCAACCAACAGAATCTGTTATATACGGATCGTCCTTTTTTTGTTTGTAGGCTGACTGTATCATTTCTATTGCTTCATCTATTTTGTGGTTTCTCTCTAGCCAACTATAAGCAAGATAATTCATAGTATATGGTTCATTTGGATATATTTTTAAACTCTCCAACATATCTTTGTCCGCTTTTTCATAATTTCCCATCCTTTCATAGCTACTACCTCTTCTGTAAAGAATCCTGGAGAGTGCATAAGAATTTTTTTCAACCTTTTTCATTAATTCGGTGTAATATTCGATAGCAATTTCATAATTTTCAAATCCTTTATTAATGTTTGCATAGTCATAAAGGATTTTTAAAGTTGGAGACTTTATAGAATTGAAATGTTTCTTAATATAAATTGTAGCTTCTTCTTCTGAATTATCTTCAGATAGTATTCTCCCAATCTTTTTTGTTTTATACCAAAAGTATAATTTATCTTTTTTTTTGAAATCTTCTAAAATTTTATTAGCTTGGTAATTATTTTTATTTAAGTAATAATTTTCAGCAAGCAAAGTCCGATTGAAATAAAATTTAGGATTTAAGTATTCTGATATTCTTAAATAAAAATTTGACTGATCAAAAATATTTTGAGTAGAAAATAAATTAGATACCAAATAAAAGATCTCAGCCAAAATATCATTTTCATTTTTACAAGAAAAATGTGTTTTAAATTTTTTATAATCTTCATTATCGATCCAATCTTTTATTTGATGTAATAATATACTATCTCCTAAAGGTTTAATTCTTTTAGATACTTCATTTACTTTTTTAAGTTCTTTATTCTCAATCAGATTTGCAAAATAAAAATACATATATCTTGAATAATCTCCATCAGAGCTATTTAATAACCTTTCAAAATATGAATTTGTTTGTTGTGAGTTTAAATAACAATTCTGAAAAGCAGTTGAAATTAAACTTAATGATCCATATTTATTATCTTCAATAGCCTCTTTTTTAATAAACAGATAATTAAAATCTTTTAAAATTTTGTAAATTACGTATTCATAAGTTCCATCATCTTTGTCCATTTGAAATTCTTTGATTCTTTTATTGGCTTGTTTAAAATCTTTTTTCTTAAAGCTATCAACTAAAAGGAGAAGGTTAAGCTCAAAGGTATTTGAATTAATATCATTTTTTGAAATTTTTATTTGGTCTATTCCTTTTTTAACTTTTCCATTTAAAACTAGTGAAAATACATACTTTTTTAAAAAATTATCATGTTTTTGGATAAGAAATTTAGATGAATTAAAATAATCAAGTGCTGCCTCATTTTCTTGATTACCTGATGAAACTAAAGCAGAAAAATAATTAGAGAGATACTTTTGATTGAATTTATTATCTGCAGAAGTACTTGAATATGTACTGGTCTGCAGTGCTAAAAATGATAAAATTACTAATAAAATTTTCATATTTAAATTTATGACTTTAAATCTCAAAAATCAAAATGACATATTAAACCTTGAAAATCTTAACTCAAATGAAATTGAATATATATTTAACGATAAGCCAATTAACAGACTTAAAACTAAACCACAGCTAGAAGATAAAAAAAAACTTCTTTTAAAATTAAAGAGTGAAATCGAAAATATAGATAATTGTGAACTGAAAAATAATGCTACGCAACTAGTATTTGCTGACGGGAGCTGCGAAAGTAAAATTATGGTAATCGGTGAAGGTCCAGGCCAAAAAGAAGACGAGCAAGGGAAGCCATTTGTGGGAGACGCTGGAGCATTATTGAATAAAATGTTAAAGGCTGTTCAAATAGAAAGAGATAATATTTATATTACTAATGTAGTTAATTATCGACCACCAAATAACAGAAAGCCTGAGCCTTCAGAAATTAATAGATATTCGAATTTTCTTCGAAAACATATTTCAATTATTGATCCTAAAATTTTAATTCTGATGGGTAGTACAGCCATGGAGTCACTTTTTGGATCTAAAATAAAAATTTCAAAAGAGAGAGGTGTTTGGAAAGATTTAATAATTCATAATAAAACATACTTGACAATGATTACATTTCACCCAGCATATTTATTAAGGCAGACTGAACAAAAAAAATATTCTTGGGCTGATTTAAAACAAATCAGAAAGAAAATTGATGAATTAAGAATATCAGTCTAACTTTACGATGATAGAAATACATAAAAAATATGTAAATTGGTGGAGAGAAAAACTCAATCTTTCAAATTATGGATTATTGTGGATTACTTTTATTAAAGGTTTGATAATTGGAATTCTTTTATATCATTTTTTTATAAATTAATGAGAAAAATTATAGCTGGAGTTGATGAAGTTGGTAGAGGAAGTTTAGTTGGTCCAGTATATGCTGCAGCTATTATTCTTAAAAAAAATATTAAAAAAAAAGAGATCAAAGACTCAAAGAAGTTAACTAAGATTGATAGAGAAAAATTAGCAAAATTTATAAAAAAAAATTCTACTTGGGCAATAGGATCTGCCTCAGTTAAGGAAATAGAAAAACTAAATATTTTAAATGCTAGTTTATTAGCCATGAAGAGAGCTATAAAAAAACTAAAAGTTAAACCAAATTTAGTGCTTATTGACGGAAATAAATCACCAGAATTAAGAAATTATCTTATTAAAACAATAATTAAAGGAGACCAAAAAATTAAAGAAATATCAGCAGCATCAATAATTGCAAAAGTTTCAAGGGATAAACTGATGCTCAAAATGTCAGAAAGTTTTAAAAAATATAAATGGGATTTAAATGCTGGTTACGGAACTAGAGATCACATTAATGCTATTAGAAAATATGGAGTAACTAGATTTCATCGAAAAACATTCAATCCTATACACAATATATTGAGTCACAGAAAAAAATAGTAACAAATAGACTCAAAATAATTCAATCTCAGGTTGACGGAAACTCTACTCTGGAGTCTAATTAATAATTAATAAATGAGTAATCAAACTTTAAAAAACAAAATTATTAATGGAGATTGTTTAAAGGAATTAAAAAAAATTCCTGATGAAACTTTTGATCTTATATTTGCTGATCCCCCGTACAACCTACAATTAAAAAAAGAATTGAGTAGACCAGATACATCTAAAGTAGATGCTGTAGACGATGAATGGGATCAATTTGAAAGTTTTAAAAGTTATGATGAATTTACTTTTAATTGGTTAAAAGAATGTAAGAGAATTTTAAAAAAGAATGGATCGATTTGGGTAATTGGTAGTTATCACAATATTTTTAGAGTGGGTGCTACAATCCAAGATTTAGGTTTTTGGATACTAAATGATGTAATTTGGAATAAAAATAATCCAATGCCAAATTTTAGGGGAACTAGGTTTACTAACGCACATGAAACACTTATTTGGGCATCAAAAAGTGAGGGGTCGAAATACACTTTCAATTATCAATCATTGAAATGCTTAAATGATGACCTCCAAATGAGATCTACATGGAACCTTCCAATCTGTAATGGAAAAGAAAGATTAAAAAATAATGGAAAAAAAGTCCATTCTACTCAAAAACCAGAAGCGTTACTCCATAGAATAATATTAGCCTCATCAAATAAAAATGATTTTATTTTAGATCCATTTTTAGGATCAGGTACCACGGCTGTTGTTTCTAAAAAATTAGGTAGAAAGTATTTTGGAATTGAAAAAGAAAAAAGTTATTTTGATGCTACAAGAAAAAGATTAGACAATACAAATGTTATAAAAGATGAATATCTGGATACACTTCAAAATAATAGATCTAAACCAAGAATTCCTTTTGGATCATTAGTTGAAATGGGTTTGATTAAACCTGGAACAGAAATTTATGATCAAAAGAAAAAAGTAAATGCTAAAATTATGGCGGATGGAAGTATAAAGTATCAACAATCAGAGGGTTCTATCCATAAAGTTGCAGCAAAAATTGTTGGTGCAGAAAGTTGTAACGGATGGACTTTTTGGCATTATAAATCTGGAAATTCTTTAAAACCAATTGACGATTTGAGACAAAGATTAAGGCCTACAAATTAAGATCTGTAAATTTTTCCCAAGTAGTTTTCAAGAAATGTTTCATTTTTTGTAAGATATTTCAAAATTTTATTTCTAATAAAAATATTAATGGGATTTGATAAGTGAAACGAAAAATGGTTTAACTTTGATTTATTGTTAATAGAAGAAATACAACGTATCCGTTGTTGATAGAATTCATTTGTACCACTCAAAATACTTTTTAATACATCGTTTGCAGTTTCAATGCTTTGGGAAGCTCCTTGAGCAAATGAAGGGGGGAAAGTGAATAAAGCATCGCCTGACAAAAATATATTTTTTTTATTTAGACTTGGAAATTCGCTGCTAACGTGAACAGGAAATGATTTCAAGTCACTTAAATTTTCTGAGCTTATATGCGATGTTTTTTGTAAACCTGATAATAGCGATGTTAAAAATTCTTCAGATTTGAATAAATGATGATTTTGCAATTCATCTGGGGATAATTTTTTTTTTATAATAGCTACAAAATTGTATTCATTATTTTGATTTACAGGGTAGATCACATAGTGACTATTTGATCCCATATATATTGAAATATCAGTACCATAATGACCTTTTAATTTACCTCGCAGTGCAACATTAAGATTATATTTTGGATATATGTTTTCATTAAAAATTAGTGACCTCGTTTTTGAAAAAATACCGTCCGAAATAATTAAATAATCGAATTCTTCATTTTTATTATCTTCAAAAAAAATTCTGATGCCATTAGAGTTATCTACTTTTGTTATATTTGAATTAAATTTTATTTTTTCTTGTGGGATGTTTTGAAATAAGAATTTTAATAATGTTGATCTTTTTAAGGTAGTGTATCTATTAGAGTAATCATTAAATTGTGTGAGGTCTATATCGCAAATTTTTTTTGAGTTATTTGCTTGTATGAAATTCACTTTTGAGGGAAAACTGACCTCAGATACGGATATATTTTTAAATCCAATACTATTTAATAATTTTATACTATTTACTGATAATTGAATTCCATAACCTTCAAGGAAATTATAATCATCTTTTTTTTCAAATATTTGATATTCAAAATCTTTTTGATTATTTAATAGATTTGCAAAATATAAGCCTGATATTCCTCCACCAATGATTGCAATTTTTTTCATTAATTTATTTAATACTATTAAGTATTTTCTTTGTAAACGAAGGTAAAGTCCAATTACTTAAATCTTTAACATTAATAAAAAATCCATCACTATTTTCTGGTAAATTATTTTTCATATTAATTGCAATTCTCATGTCGATATTTGACATTTTTATATTGATTCTTTTTCCCACATGATTTTTAAATTTTGTCTTAGGTATCTCATTCATAGGGAATATAGGCATATCTTTTAAAAAGTTAAATTTTCTGTTTTTTAAAAGATAGTAATTATTCTGCTTATTTTGAAAAATATTTGCTTCAAAAAACTTTTGTTTATTAAATTTACTCATTTTAATTATTTTAAAGTCATTTTTTTTAAAGGATTTGCAATTGGTTGAGATGGGACATTGATCACAAAGTGGATGAGATGGTTTACAGATTAATGCACCTATTTCCATTATAGCTTGAGCATAATCACTAGCTCTTATTGTTTCTGCAAAAAAAGTTTTTTTTTTATGTAAATTTTCCTTAGAAATTTCTTTTTCTTTTTTTAAATAAAATACCCTTTTTAAAACTCTTTCAACATTTCCATCTAAAGGAATTATTTTCTTATTGAATGCAATTGCCATAATTGCTTTAGATGTATAATCTCCAATCCCAGGAAGAGATTTTAAATCTTCCTCATTTTTTGGAAGCTGCCCCTTAAATTCATTTATAATTTTTTTTGCTGTTTTTTTAAGATTTCTGGCTCTTGAATAATACCCTAATCCTTCCCAACATTTCATCAATTTATCATCTCTAACTCTTGATAAACTTTTTAAATCTGGGATTTTAAAAATAAAGTTTTCAAAATAAGGTATTACGGTTTTAACTTGAGTTTGCTGCAACATAAATTCACTCACTAAAGTAAAGTATTCTTTTTGAACTTTAGAGACTTTTCTTCGCCAAGGTAGATCTCTCTTATTATTATCGTACCAATTTAAAATTTTATTTGGTATGTTTTGGCTTGTCATATGAATTTTAAATATAATACTAAGCAGAGAACTAAATCTGTTCAAGGACTAAGATCTTTTAAAGATACTTTGCCCCAAGAAGCAAAAAGAATATTGAATAAAAAAGGTAAAATTTATTCAAATACTTTGGATAATTGGAAATTTCTTGTCGGTAAGGAATTATTTAATGTTTCTTATCCAAGATCATTTAAAAATTCTAAATTAAATGGAAGCTGTTTAAACATAATGGTCAAAAGAGGAAATGAAGTAGATCTTGAATACTCTAAAAAAGAAATAATAAAAAAAATGAATATATTTTTTGGTTATAATGTAGTTGACGACATAAAATTAAAGACTTTTGAGGGAGAGTTTGAAAAAATTAAAGAGGAAAAAATAAATAATGCGACAAATAATAAAAATATTAAGAAGATTACCAATATTAAAAATGATAAAATAAAACATTCACTATTAGAATTAAATAAATTATTAAAATCGAGATGAAAAAAATATTTATACAAACTTTTATAATATCTTTAATTTTTGTAAGCATTTATGCAAAAGCAGATATTAAATCGATCACAGAGGGTGATGTAGATGCTAAAGTAAAACTAATAGTTTTTGAATCTTTAACATGTAGTCATTGTGCAGATTTCCATAAAAATGTTTATCCTAGCTTAAAAACTGATTTTATAGATAAAGGTTTAATTTTGATCGAATTTAGAAATTTTCCATTAGATATGGCTGCATTTAATGCGTCTAAAATAGCTCATTGTAAGAATGATGGAAATTCAGAAATACTCCATCATTTATATAAAAATCAAAGTAGCTGGGTAAGAGGAAGCACTATTGAAGATCTCAACAAAAATCTAAAAAAAGTAATTCAAGAATCAAATTTTAAATTAGATTTTGATAAATGTATAGCAGACTCAAAAATTGAAGATTTTATTTTAGAAGACCGAATCAACGGAGCTAAAAACTACAAAATAGAGGCAACACCAACACTAATAATCAATGGTGAAAAGTTCGAAAATACATCCAACTATAAAAAATTAAAAAAATATATAGAAAAACTGATATAAGTCATTTAATGGAGTTTAAAAAAATTCAATTAAATGGCTTTAAGTCTTTCGCAGAAAAAACAAACTTTCTAATAGAAAAAGGTCTTACAGGAATTGTTGGTCCTAACGGTTGTGGCAAGTCAAACATAGTTGAATCTCTCAGATGGTGTATGGGAGAGACTTCGGCAAAAAGCATGAGAGGTTCTGGGATGGAAGATGTTATATTTTCAGGCACATCAAATAAACCTTCAAAAAATATTGCTGAAGTAGTTTTAAGCTTGAACAATGAAAATAAAGATGGACCACACCAATACAATGATCTAGAGGAAATAGAAATTAGAAGAAAGATTGAGAAAGATAAAGGATCAAAGTTTTACATAAACAACAAAGAAGTTAGAGCAAAAGATGCACAAATGTTCTTTGCAGATCTATCTACAGGGGCTCATTCACCGTCATTAATCAGTCAAGGTAGAATTGGAGCATTAGTTACTGCAAAACCATCTGATAGAAGAGCTATACTAGAAGAAGCTGCTGGAATAGCTGGATTGCATGTTAGAAGGCATGAAGCAGAAATTAGATTAGGAGCAGCAGAAAATAATTTAAAGAGAGCTGACGAACTTAGAAGACAACAAGAAAAACAATTGGCAAACCTAGAAAAACAAGCAGAGGAGGCTGCAAAGTACAAATTAATTTCCGAGGAAATTAAAAAAGTAGAGGCGGGGCTTTATTATTTAAGACTTATAGAAATTGATAAAGAAATTACTTTAGAAAATGAAGTGAATAATGAAGCAGATGGGAAAGTTGAGGAATTTAATAGACAAATTGATGACTTAGATAATAAAATTAAAAATGAAATTGAAAGAGTAGAGCCAATAAGACAAAAAAATATTGAAAATTTATCGAAGATTCAAAGGTTAAATCTTGAACTAAAGGCTTTAGATGAGGAAAGTACTAGAATAAATGAAGAGATAGACACAATAAAGAGTTCTATAAAAGTTATAGACGAGGACATAGATAGAGAAAAAAGCATTGTAATTGACGCAAATTCTAACGAAAAAAGATTAAAAGAGGAGAGAAATATACTAATTGATACAGATTCAAAATATTATGAGACAGAAAAACTCTCAAATCAAGACCTTGAAAATTCTAAATCAAAATTAAAGAATGAACAAGACAGAATGGATATGTTGTTGGAGAATTTCAGTGCCGAGACATTAAAAAAATATAATGAAATTATTAGCAGCATAAAAAATCAAATCGAAGAAGTTAAAAAATTAGTTTCTGAAAATAGAAATCACCAGACAATAAAAATTTTAGATGAGTGTATAGTTAATTTGTCTTTCTTAACTATGAAAGTAAAAGAAGTTGAAAATGACGATGTAATTTCAACTCTAACATCAAAAAGTGATCAAATAAAAAAATTACAGGACGATTATGCTGAAACTTATAGTAAAAACCAAAACATAAAAAATGAGTCTGTCAAAAGAAAAGAGAGAATTAGTATAATTGATCAGGAATTTGAAAGCTGGCAAAATCTTTTAAGTAATTCTGAAAAAATGGTAAATGAACTCAATGCGAGAAAGATTAAGCTTGTAGATAAATTAAGCAATCTAGAAAAACAGCCAGAAACCCAAGCAGAAAAAAAAGGAAAGATTTCTGAAAACTTAAGAATTTCAGAAAATGAAAAAAATGAAAATGAAATTTTAGTTGAAAAAATTGATAATAATATCAGTGAAATTAGACTTCGGTTAAATAATACAAAAGAAAGTTCAATAGAAATTAGAGAAAAGAAAGCAAGCTCCGGGGCAACCATCGAAGGTTTAAATAAAAGAAGAAATGATCTTTTGGAGAGAGTAATGACAGAGTTGAATATTGAAGAAGACAATATACTTAATTATTCAAATCTTGAAAAACATGCTGAATTACCTGACTTAGTTACTCAAGAAGAGTTTCTAGATGAAAAAAAGAGAGAAAGAGAGAAGCTTGGATCTGTTAACTTAAGAGCAGATGATGAAACTGAAAAGTATAAAACTGAAATAAAAAAAATGGAACAGGATAGACAAGATCTTGTTACATCAATATTAAAATTAAAAGAAAGCATAACTGAACTTAATCAAAAAGGTCGAGAAAGATTATTGGACGCTTTTGAGAGAGTGAGTAGAAAATTTAATGAAGTTTACACAAAATTATTTAATGGGGGTAGCGCTAAATTAGAACTAGTAGACTCTGATGATCCATTAGATGCTGGTTTAGAAATGCTAGTAAGTCCTCCTGGAAAAAGACTTCAGTCGATTACTCTGCTTTCAGGTGGTGAACAGGCTTTAACAGCATTATCATTAATATTTGCAGTATTTTTAACAAACCCAGCACCTATCTGTGTTTTAGATGAGGTAGACGCTCCACTAGATGATGCAAATGTAACAAGATTTTGTAATCTTTTAAATGAACTGACAAAGATTACTTCTACAAAATTTGTAATAGTAACCCACCACGCATTAACTATGTCGAAAATGGATAGATTATATGGGGTCACAATGCCAGAGAAAGGGATAAGTCAATTAGTTGCTGTTGACCTTCAAAAAGCTGAGAGCATGGTAGCTTAGGCTAATGGAAGAGGAAGATTTTAAAACTCGCCTTAGAAGTGCAAAAAATAGAGCAAAATCAAAATATTCTGAGAGCAAAGAGCAGTCAACATCTGGAATGGGACATGCTTTTAAAATGAGCACTGAATTAGTTGCTGCAGTAGCTGTTGGGACAATTATTGGGTTTATTTTAGACAATTGGTTTGGTACTAAACCATGGTTAATTTTAATATTTTTTTTTGTAGGAGTAATTGCAGGAATTATGAATGTAATTAAATCAGCAAAAAAAATGCAAAAAAAATAAGAGAATATAATGGCATCAAATCCAATGTACCAATTCAATGTTTATAGAATTGGTCCAGAAATTAAATTAGGCTCAGTCGATATCTCTTTCACTAATGCAAGTTTATTCATGGTCATTAGTTCTTTAGCTATTTTGATAATTTTTAATCTAGGAGCGAAAAAAAAAACTCAAATACCTGA
>CABZJN010000018.1 GCA_902526085.1 uncultured Pelagibacteraceae bacterium | reverse complement strand
TTACTATAGATGACTCCATTTATAATAGATATAAAAGTAAAACTGATTTTATCCAAAAATATATTTTTCCTGGTGGTTTTTTACCTAGTAAAAATGAGTTAGTAAATCTAGCAAACCAATCTGGACTTAAGTTTGAGAATTGCACTTCTTATGGTGATCATTACTCAAATACACTAAATATTTGGAGAGAAGAGTTCTTAGAAAAATGGGAACAAATTTCATCCCAAGGCTTTGACAATACTTTTAAAAGAATGTGGAATTTTTATTTATCTTATTGTGAAGCAGGTTTTAAGTCTAAAAATATAGACTTAATCCAATTTGCTCTTCAAAAATAAATAACACTATGAAAATAAAATATTTATTATTGATAATAATCTCAGTATTGATTACAAGTTGTTCATCAAACCAAGCAATGAAACCAGAAGATTTTAAAAACCAAAAACCTAGATTAATAATAGAAGAGTATTTATCTGGAAATGTAAAAGCATGGGGAATTTTACAAAATAGATCAGGTAAAGTGACAAGACAATTTTCTGCAGACCTAGATGGAACATGGGATGGACAACAATTGATACTTGACGAAAAATTTGTTTGGAATGATGGAGAAATTCAAAATAGACAATGGACAATCAATAAAATCGATGAACACAACTATGAAGGCACTGCAGGAGATGTAGTTGGAACTGCAAAAGGTTTCTCTTATGGTCCTGCATTTAAATTTGAATATGTTCTATTAGTTCCGGTTAAGGGAAGGGAAATAAAAATAACTTTTGATGATTGGATTTTCATGCAAGATGAGAGAGTAGCAATTAATAGAGCAAAAATGACCAAGTTTGGTATAAAAGTTGCCGAATTGACTGTAATGTTTGTTAAAGATTAAATTTATTTTTTTTGAAGCTTCGTCATTTTTCTTATCAAATATAAGTACATCCCATTTGGCAAAATCTTAAAAAATTTTAATATTAAAAATAAACTTCTAGGAAAAGCTATTTCAAATGAATTTTTATTTATTAAACCATCATAAATCTGTTCAGCTGCATATTGTGCAGTTTTTAAAAATGGCATTTTAAATGTGTTTTTATCTGTTAATCTTGTTTTGATAAACCCAGGACTGACCAGACAAACGCGAACATCATATCTTTGAAAATCAAGATATAAACTTTCTGCTAAATTAATAAGAGCAGCCTTTGCAGGCCCATAGGCAGTTGAATTTGGCAATCCTCTGTATCCTGCAGTAGAAGATACAATAGATATTACTCCTTGCCTTTTTTCTTTGTAATATTTTTCAACAGCTTTAATACAATTTACAGTTCCAATATAATTTATATTTGTAACATCAATTATATTCTGAAGATCAAAATCCTTCTCCTTTTCAGGCTCATAAATTGCAGTAGAAAAAAAACAAATATCAACCTTGTTGTATTTCTCCACAATAGTTTTAAAAACTGAATGACATGCCTCATAATCAACGATATCTAATTTTAAATAATCAATATTTTCATTATTATCTGAAATATCTTTTAAAACTTCTTCACGTCTTGATGATATGATTACCTGCCATCCTTTATTTGCAAACTTTAATGCAACTGCTTTTCCTATCCCACTGCTTCCACCAGTTATCCAAATTACTTTTTTCATCTATTTTTCATTGTTTTATCACATAAATTTTTATCGACATGCGACAAGAATTGGATAGTATTAATTATATTGAGAACTATATCAACCATATGTTCAAAATTATAATCATATATGAGTTAATTTTCGTCGCGTTTTGGAATATTCTTTATTATTCTAACTCTGGGGTAGAGAACTGGTTTCAAGAAAAAATTTTGACAGCCATATTTGTATTTTTATCTACAATGGCTTTAGGATTAACTTTAATTTATGTGATTTATTATAGTTTAAAAATTACGGGATTATCAAAAATTTTAAAATCACTTAAAGATCCTAGAAAAAGCAATACACAATAATTAATTATTAGAGGCGCATCTCTTAGAACAATACTTAACCTTTTCCCAATTAAGTTTCCATTTCTTTCTCCAAGAAAAAGGCTTATTACAAACTTTGCATACCTTAGTTGGTAGGTTTTGTTTTTTCATTTAATTGTTTTCTGTTTTTTAAAAATAATAAAAATGCAGCAATTTCGTATATATAATGAAAAATAATAAATAAGGGTTTTATTGAAAAAATCTTAGATAGGATTTTATATTTTGGTATTTTTGACCAAATTATAATAAATGCTTTAGCACCCCCAATAACTTCACCATCATTGATTACATGCAACCTTCTGAGCAACTCTTTTTGCGACTTAGATGTTATTTTTATAGCATCATCATTATTTGTAATATCTATCCACTCCAAATCACTATTTGCAATTTTTTTATAATGATTAATTTCCATTCTACAAATATTGCAAGAATCGTTAAAATAAACTTTAATTCCCATAAGTATTATCTTTAATGAATTTGTTTGCTTCTGATAATATTAATTTTTTTCTATCTTCTTTCATTTTATCAAAAATTCTTACCATCATAGACAACCTTGGATTTTTCAAAAAAAATTTTCTATTTCTATCTATGAAACGCCAATAAAGACCATCCATAACATTACACCAGTTGCCCCTCTTAAAATCCATCATTTTCATGAAATAACTTGATCCACAGATATAAGGCTTAGTTGCGAAAATTCCACCATCACTAAACAAACCCATTCCATAAACATTTGGGACCATAACCCAATCAGATGAGTCTACAAACATCTCCATGAACCATTTATAAACTGATTTTGGTTCAACTTCACATAAATTCATAATATTTGACAATATCATTAATCTTTCAATGTGATGCGACCAACCAAATTTGTCAGCATTTTTAATTGCATGATCCAAAGGATCCAGACCAGTACTACCATCATAAAATGTATTTTTCATTTTTCTATTATGTTTAAAGAAATTTCCACTTTCCATTTCTTTACTAAAATTTTGATATATTCCTCTCATAAACTCTCTCCAACCAATTATTTGTCTAATATAGCCTTCTAAAGAATTTAGTCTCACACCCTTACTGTTGTGATAGGTCATTATTTTTTGAATAATTATATCTGGCGTTATTAAACCTAGATTTAAATATGGACTAAGAGCACTGTGAAATAAAATATTATTGTTTTGATCAACTGCATCCTCATAATCACCAAATAAATTTAATTTATCTTTAATAAAAAAATCTAATAAGTTTAAAATATCTTTATATTCAGTTGCAAACCAAAATTTTTTGGTATCACCCGGATGCTTACTAAATAATTTTTCAATAATTGGTTTTAAACTTTTTGTATGTTTAGTTTCTTTAATTTCTGGAAATTTAGGTATTAAGATATTTTTTGGTAGTTTTTTTCTATTATCTTCATCAAAACTCCATTTTCCTCCCTCTGGTGTGCCATCTTTGTTCAACAAAATATTTAATCTTTCACGTTTTTCTTTATAATACTTAGCCATAAAGGGTTTTTTTGTTTTAGTTAAATATTTTTTAAAATCTTCTCGACTATCTAAAAACATTGGAGATCGAATTATATTCCACTTAATATTTTGTTTTTTTAAAAAATTATTTATTTTTGTTTCAAAAAATTTATCCTCTATTTCAAAACTAGTTATTTCTTTTACTTTGTTTACCTTTAATATTTTTTCTAATTTTTTCGTATAATTTTTTTTAAAATCAACAGAATCAATTTTTGAGTAATTTAGCTTAAATTTATTTTCCTTCAATTTGTCTGCATAGGATCTCATTGAAGACAAAAATAGCAGTATTTTTAATTTATGATGTCTTTCATATGTACATAATTCGTAGTCTTCTGACATAAAAAACAGGTGGTCTTTTTTGAAGCGGTCGAGGTTTTTTAATGGAAATAGTTGATTTCCAAGTATAAAAAATAATTTCATTAATTATTTTATGTCAGAAAAATATCTAATTGTCGGTGCGACAGGTTCTATCGGATCCAATTTAGCGGAGCAAATGTATTCATCTGGCAAGGAAATTCATTTAGTCGGGAGAGATGAAAGCCAACTTAAAAATTTAGCAGAGAAATTGAACTCTTCTTATACTGTAGCAGATGTATTAAACGAAGAATTCGTGGATACAATTAAATCAGACATATCAGAAATCAAAGGTGTAGCTTATTGTGTTGGTTCCATAGACTTGAAGCCATTAAAAATGGCAAATGAGACAGATTTTCATAAATGTATGAAACTTAATTTTTATTCGGCGGTAGAATTAATCAAAGGATATCAAGATAATCTTAAACAAAATAAAGGCTCAATCGTTTTATTTTCAACTGTTGCAGCACAAAGAGGTTTTACAAACCATTCAATAATTGCATCTACTAAAGCTGCGATTGAGGGATTAACAGTTTCATTGGCGGCAGAATTTGCTCCAAACATAAGAGTTAACAGTGTTGCTCTAAGTTTAACTAATTCTAAGATAGCTCAACCAATGTTAAAAAATACAGCCATTGCACAAGGTATAGCTAAAGCCCACCCACTCAAAAGATTAGGAGAAGGAAAAGATGGAGCAGCTTTAGCAAAATTTTTACTTACTGAAGAGAGTTCTTGGGTAACAGGTCAAATAATAGCTGTTGATGGTGGAAGATCAAAACTTTCATAAAGTGAAAAAAATAATATACCTTTTAATTTTTCTTTTATTATTTGGCTCAAAATCGTATTCACAAAACTTTAATTTAGAAAAATTAGTTAATCTAGACTCACCTTGGGGATCCTCTTTTATTAATAGTAATGAAATAATAGTTACAGAAAAAAGTGGCAAAATAAAAATTGTTAATATTTTATCTAGAGAAGTTCAAGAAATTAGTCATCAACTTAACTTTGTTGTGCATGGTCAAGGAGGCTTATTAGACATTATTCATAAGGACAATAATATTTGGATTTCATATACTGAAGATAGAGGTGGATATAAAACTAGCACTTCTATCGCAAGAGCAGAATTTAATAAGAAACAATTAAACTTTAAAAATATTTTTCAAGCAAATCCCCCAATAGACTCTGGTTATCATTTTGGATCAAGATTAGTTATCAAAGATAATTTTATATTTGCTTCTGCGGGTGAGAGAGGACAAGGTATGATTGCACAAGACGCCTCAAAGCATCCAGGTAGTATTATAAGAATTCATTTAGATGGTAGTATACCAAAAGATAATCCAAAGTTTGAGGGAAAGGTAGATTGGTTACCAGAGATTTATCAAATTGGAATTAGAAATCCTCAAGGGATGGCGCTTTCTGAATTTGATGGAAAAGTTTACATGAGTAATCATGGTGCAAAAGGTGGAGATTGGTTTGGAGAAGTTAAAAAAGGTGAAAATTATGGATGGAAAATTTTAGGATGGGGAGGAACCAATTATTCTGGAATTCCAATTGGCCCTAAATGGAAACCTGGATTTTCAAAAGCTATTCAATATTGGGTGCCCTCAATAGCAACTAGCGCAATAACTATTTATAAAGGTGAAGAATTTAAAGAGTGGAATAGTCATGCTTTGATCACCTCGTTAAAAGATAAGTCTTTGAGGAAATTGATATTTGATGACTTATCAAATGTAAAAGAAGAGGTTATTTTTAAAAATAAAATTGGAAGAATAAGAGATATTCAGGTTCATCCGACGAATGGAAAAATTTATTTTTTAAGTCAAGATGCTTTATGGTTAATGCAAAGAAAATAGTATATATTAAAGCTTATGGATGATGTCGTCATAGTTGGTGGAGGTATAATAGGCGCTGCAACTGCCTACTTTTTATCGATTGAAGGTAGAAAAGTTAAGGTAATAGAGAGAGACCCTACATATAAGACTGCCTCATTTCCTTTATCTTTAGGTGGATTTAGAAGACAATTTTTTCAAAAAGAAAACATACTTTTAGGTAAATTTGCTAGAGAATTCATTTTTAAAATACCAGAATTATTAAAAACAAAAAAAAATCCAAACCCAACAGCAAGCATGGTTCCTAATGGATACCTTTTAATGTTTGGACCAGAACATGCAGAGGAACAATACCGAGCATTAGAAAATCATAGAGAATGCGATGCTGGTACAAAAAATATTAAAGGTTCAGAATTAAATAAAATTTTTCCATATATAAATAACGAGGGGATAGAGACAGCCACTTATACTGATAATAAAAGTGAAGGTTGGATTGATCCTTTTTTGTTTCATAGTGCTTTAAAAAGTAAAGCAATTGAGTTAGGCGCAGAGTTTCTTAAAGGTGAGGTTAAAAATTTGTCTGAGATAAATGCAAAAACTATCATTTCAGCTGCAGGATGTTGGACTAAAGAATTGTTATCAGATATTCCAGTAGAACCACAAAAGCACACTGTATTCAGAGTAAAATGTCCAAAACATTTTCCTGATATGCCATTAACTGGAGATTTAACAACTGGCGTATATTGGAGACCGGAGGGTAAAGAATTTTTAGCAGGTTCACCTATATCTGTATTCGATGCGAAAGATTTAGAACCTGCATGGAATGATTTTGAAGAATTAGTTTGGCCTGCTCTGGCAAAAAGAGTTCCAGATTTTGAAGAACTAAAATTAACTGGTGGCTGGGCTGGATTTTATGATTGTAATAAACTTGATAACAATGCGGTAGTTGGTAAACATCCAAAATACGATAATGTTTATTTAGCCTCTGGTTTTACTGGAAGAGGTTTGATGCAGGCACCAGGTATTGGAAGGGCTCTAACTGAATTGATTACAACAGGTAGCTATCAATCAATAGATATAAGTGTTTTTGATGTAGAAAGAGTTTTGAAAAGTAATGCTAGACCTGAACCTTATGTTTTATAATTTCTTAACATAAACCCCTAGTATTCCATTAAATATAGATACAGCTAATATTAATAATTGTCCTTTAAAAGAGAAAAATTCAAAGGAAGGGTAAAAACCTATACCAATTGAAAAAAAAAGATAAGTTAAAATAAAAGGTCGATAAAATTTTTTTACAAAATTTAAAATTCTCACTTAATTTCTAGTTGCAATATAAACACCAATTGTTGCAAGTATAAATCCTGCTATATCAATATTAGATAACTTTTCTCCTAAAAATAAATAGGCCATCACAGCTGTTGTAGGTGGGACAAGAAAAAATAATGTTGAAGTTTTACTCACTGAGCCTGCTTTTATTAAAAACATTAAAATTGTGAAGGCTCCAAATGACACTAGAATAATCTGATGTGTCATTCCTAATAAAAATCCTGTTGTAAAATTTATAAAAGGAGTTTCAAATGTTAATATTAAAATTAAATTAAAAACACAGCCTCCAAAAGCTTGAAATCCATTATTAACTGATAATGGGACATTCCCACTTAGTTTTTTTTGCCACAAGGTTCCTGTAGTGATTGCAGCAAGAGCAATAAAACAAGTTACAAGTCCATCTTTTGGAAACTCATCTCCAAAATCTACCCCAAGTACTAACAAAGAACCAATAAAACCAAATATAATACCAACCCACTGTCTCCACCCTATTACTTCCTTATAAATTGGTCCTGATAATAAGTTAGTTAATATTGGCTGAAGAGTAACTATTAATGCTACAACACTTGCAGGAACTCCTACATGAAAAGCGTACCAACAACCACCAAGATATAATCCATGAAACAATACACCGGTGGTTATACTTTCTAATATATATCTTACTTTAGTAAGAATTATTTCTTTTTTAAGTAATGCGAATAAGAAGAAACCTATAGTTACAATTCCAAATCTAAAGGCAAGTGCTGCAAAAGGTGATGCATTCTGAACTATAATATCACCTGAGATGAATGCTGATGACCACAGCAATATAAATAATAAAGGAAATGTTTTAATCATTTATTGAGGATTTTAAGTCACAAATTTTCCAAATTAAATTTTGACAAGCATTTTGCCAATATTTTTACCGTTTAATAAATCAATAAATGACTTTGGAGCATTCTCTATTCCTTCGTATATAGTTTCTTTAAATTTTATTTTACCATCCGCCAACCATTTTGACATTTCAGCTTCAAATGGCTCTCTTTCATTATCGTGATCAAAAATAAGAAATCCTTTAATTGTAAGTCTTTTTACTAAAACATAAGCCATATTTTTCAAACCAGATCCAGGATTTGTTGCATTCATTTGTGAAATTCTTCCACAAATCACAATACGACCATATGTTTTCATTTGGAAAATAGCGGACTCCAAAAAGTCTCCACCAACATTATCAAAATAAAGGTCAAAACCATCAGGACAAATTTTCTTGAAATGTAATACAAGGTTTTCTACTTTCTTATAATTAAAAGCATGATCAACTTTTAATTCATTTTTTAACCAATCAACTTTTTCATCGGACCCTGTGCTTGCAAAAACTTTACAACCAAGATTTTTTGCAATTTGACAAACTGTAGATCCAACACTACCTCCAGCAGAAGATACTAATATAGTTTGCCCAGATTTTAATTCTCCATGCTTGAAAAGTCCAATGTATGCTGTATGACCTGTCATTCCAAGTGGACCCAAGTACGACTGTATAGGCAAATCAATTGGTTTTAGTTTCTTTAGTTCATCAGAACTACAAACAAATTTATCTCTCATACCAAGACTGCTAAATACTAAATCTCCAACGCTAAAATCTTTATCATTTGAGAGTTCTACTTTACCAATTGCATACCCTTCCATTTCCTCACCAATTTTAAATGGTGGTTTATAATTTTTTCTCTCAGTCATTCTTGCACGCATGTATGGATCAACTGATATATATGAATTTGATACTAAAATATTTTTTTCATCATTAATTGAAATTTCTTTTGATTTTATTTCAAAATCTGTCTCTTTTGGTAAGCCAGTTGGAATATAATTTTTTAAAGATACGTATTTACTTAGCATAGGTAATTTAAGATCCCCATATGTTATTTAATATTGCCTCTCGCCTACACCCTTTTTTGTATCTTAAATAATTTAGAAAATTTATCTGGTAATAATCCTGATGAACAGCTTCTGCCATATAAAATTTATCAAACTTTCTTACATAAGTTACTACTTTTTTTTTAAACTTCTCCTCTATTTCCTTAATGCTATTTTCTATTAATTCTTTTTGCTTATCATTTTGATAAAACGCTACTGATCTATAACTATATCCTTTATCGCAGAATTGTCCCACAGCATCAAAAGGATCAATATTAATCCAGAATTCTTCTAAAAGTTTTTCGTAGCTAACTACTTCTGGGATATATATGACCTCTATAACTTCAAAATGACCTGTGTTTCCATATGTAACTTCTTTATATGTAGGATTTTCGGTAGTACCACCTGAGTATCCAGAAATTACTTTTGATACACCAAGAATATTTTCAAAAGATTCCTCCATGCACCAAAAACACCCCCCAGCAAAATAAGCTCTTTCAAAATTTGGTGAATTTGCAAAACTCGTTGAAGAAATAAGAATGAAAATTATTGATAAAAATTTTTTCATTAAAGGTAGCTATCTAAATATTGATAGCTTACCTTTAATAATTTCTATTTAAAACTCTATTTTTTTTGATATTTTGCCGCTTCTTCTGAACCACCAGTTGCGCTTCCTTTACTATAAGAATGCGCTCCCATTCCAGCTAATTGTCCATCTTTAACAATCAAGTATTGGTTACGTATTTCACTACCTTCAAAGAAACATTCCAAGATTTCTCTTACACCATCAGCATATCTAGCTTGAGCAGATAGTGATGTTCCAGAAGTATGAGGTGTCATTCCATGGTTTGGCATTGTTCTCCACACATGATCGTTTGGAGCTGGTTGAGGAAACCATACGTCTCCCGCATATCCACTTAATTGTCCACTCTCCAAGGCTTTTGCAATTGCATCTCTATTACAAATTTTACCTCTTGCAGTATTTACAATGTATGCACCTTTTTTCATTTTACCTATCATTTCATCATCAAATAAGTTTTCTGTTTCAGGATGAAGAGGACAGTTGATTGTTACAACATCACATACTTTAACCATAGACTCCACAGTTTCATGGAAAGTAAGATTTAACTCTTTTTCAACTGAATCTGGTAATCTATGCCTATCAAAATAGTGAAGATGAACATCAAAAGGTTTCATTTTTCTGAGTGCATCTAAACCAATTCTTCCAGCTGCTACGGTTCCAATATGCATTCCCTCAACATCGTAAGATCTTTGAACAGCATCTGCTATATTCCATCCACCTTCATTAACGATTCGATGTTGGTTGTGGTAATCTCTAACAAGTGAAACTATCATCATTACTATATGCTCAGCAACTGATCTTGAGTTACAGAAAGTAACTTCTACGACATCAATTTTATGATCCATTGCTGCTTGTAAATCTACGTGATCTGAACCAATTCCCGCAGTTATTGCCATCTTCAAGTTTTTTGCTTTTTCAATCTTTTCTTTTGTTAAATAATAAGGAAAGAATGGTTGAGAAATAACTATGTCTGCATCTACTATATGTTTATCAGCCTCGCATCCTTCTCCATCTTTACTATTTGTTACAACTAACTCATGACCATTGCTTTCTAAAAATTTTCTTAATCCTAATTCTCCAGATACACATCCTAACAATTCCCCAGGTGTGAAATCCCTACCTTTTGGACTAGGTAAAGTCATTCCATCAGGATATTTTTCTAATTTTGGAAGATCTGACAAAGGGTATGCTTTAGGCATACCACCTTTAGGATCATCATATAACACGCAAAGTACTTTCATTTTTTCTCCTAATATTTATGTTTTAAAATCTCTCTATAGATATTTTCTTGTGAAAGTGTAGCATAAAATAAGAACATCAATCAAATGAATAGTAGTTGATTAGGGGTATTTCTTTTTAGCAACGAATTTATTCAGAATAATTCCAAAGGCTATTATTATCAAACATCCAGTTAATATTGGGGAGAATAAATAGTCAAACGATACTGAGCCCAATATGACTATAACAGGGTTTCCTCCAGCTGGAGGGTGGGTTACATTTAGTAAAATCATCAATCCAACACCAAGACCTACCGCTAAAGGTATTGATATATAAATTGGCAAGGGGATAAAATTATAAAACAGAATTCCAATTGTTGAAGTTACTAGATGACCAAATAATATATTTTTAGGTTTAGCAAATGGACTTTCTGGGTAACCATATAAAAGAACCATTGAGGATCCAAATGATGCAATTAAAAAAAGCCCAAAATTAGTTTTATAAGTTAATAAAGTGAGAACACCAATTGTTATAGTTGAAAAAATTAGTGCAATAAGAGATTTTAAAATTTTATCTTTATTCATTTATTGTATTACTTTTTTTAAAGCTTTTATTGGAAGTGTTATACATTCTTTTCTCGCATAATTTTTCTTATCAAAGATTTTTTTAAACTCTTTCCATTCATTTGGAAATGAAATATTTTCTTTATCATTAAACTTATCCAATAATTTTAAAAAATTTTTAATTTTATCTTTACTTTTTTTCTTAAAATTTTTTGCAGCTAGATTTGCAGATGCATTACAATATATGCAAGATTGAGACTGATAAGAGAAATCTTTTATAACATTGTCTTTAATAATTAAAAAAATTTCAATCTCATCACCACAAATTTGACTTTTATATTTCATTGAATGAGTGCAGTTATTAATATGTTTATTGTTTTTGGTATCAGAAGCTATTTTTAAAATATTAATATCCATTAATTTGAGTATTTATTTGATTGTTATTATACAAATTTATATTTATATTTTTATACTTCTTAAATAAAAAAATAGCACATGCTAAACTTAAAAAATCCTAAAGTAGCTATCCCAATCGTATTAATTGCAGGTATTTTTTGGTCATTTGGTCCATATGTTGTAAGACACATCGATCAGCCAGAAACAGTTCCTTGGCAGTATTTATTTACAAGAGGAATAGTTATTTTTCTTTTGCTTAATATGTATTTGTTCCTGGAGGAAGGAAAAGAGTTTTATAAAAATTATTTTAAAGTTGGTATATCGGGTCTAATTGGAGGTATTGGTCTTGGTACCGCAATGATAACATTTATATGGTCAATTACTAATACGACAGCAGCTATCACTTTACTTTGTCTTGCGGCAATGCCATTTATAACAGCCTTATTAGGATTTTTATTTTTAAAAGAAAAAATTTCATTAACAGTATGGATTGCCATTGTAGTTGCAGCAGCGGGTATATGTATAATGGCTTTTGACCATTCTGGTAAAAATTCATTTCCAGGGCTTGTGTTTGGGCTTATTTCTGCATTAGGTTTCTCAATTTTTTCTGTTTCACTTAGATGGAGAAAAGAAACGCCAAAATTTACAACTGTAGCCTTTGCTGGGTTGTTCTGTTTCATATTTTCAGCTGTAATGCTTATGTCAAACGATGCTAATTTTTTATCTACTGGAAAAAATCAAGCGTTATTTGCTACTCATGGAACTCTAGTATGTATGGGTTTGATTTTGTATTCAATTGGATCAAAAAATATTCCAGCAGCTGACTTAACTTTACTTTCACTTACTGAAGTAATAGGTGGAATATTCTGGGTGTGGTTACCATGGATGGGAATTAATGAAGTCCCATCTACTAATACTATTATTGGTGGATTTTTTATTTTTATGTCAATTTTTTACTATAGCCTCATTATGAAGTCTAATAGAAGATTTATAGGTTTAAATTAAAATGAATAATGAAAAAATAATTGTTAATAGTTGGAATGAATGGGATCCATTGAAACATGTAATAGTAGGTAAAGCAGATGGTACTTGTATACCTGCCCCTGAGCCAGCATTAGACGCCAAAGTTCCAGAAGACAGCGATATGAGAGGAAAATTTGGTCCAAGAACTAAAGATACTGTTGATAAAGCAAATCAGCTTTTAGATAATTTTACAAACATTTTAAAAAAAAGAGGGATTAAAGTTGATAGACCAGATCCAATTGATTTCAATCAAAAAACATCTACACCAGATTGGCAGACGGAGACAATGTTTGGTTGCATGCCACCGAGAGATGTTTTGTTAACTGTCGGAAATGAAATTTTAGAAGCTACGATGAGTTATCGTTGCCGGTGGTTTGAATATCTATGTTACCGACCACTTTTAAAACAATATTATAACTTAGATCCAAATATGAGACACGAATCTGCTCCTAAACCTAGATTAACAGATGAAGATTACAGAGAAGATTACTTATCAGATAAAATAGGAATTCAAAAAAGACTGGAATGGACAGAAAATAAATATTTTGTAACCACTGAAGAGGAGCCGTTATTTGATGCTGCCGACGTTCTAAGATTTGGTAAAGATTTAGTAGTGCAACATGGTTTTACAACAAATTTAAAAGGAATTGATTGGTTAAAAAGACATTACAAAGATCATAGGGTTCATGCTGTTAATTTTCCAGGTGATCCTTATCCAATTCATATAGATGCAACTTTTACGCCTATTAAGGAGGGTTTAATAATTAACAATCCTCAAAGAAGGCTTCCTAAAGAGCAAAGAAAATTGTTTGAAAATAACGGATGGGAAATTATTGATAGCGCTCAGCCTGCACATAACGAACCCCCACCTCTATGTTACTCTTCAACATGGTTATCAATGAATGTTTTAGTTTTAGATCCTAAAACCGTATGTGTTGAAAAAAGTGAAGTATACCAAGCAGAACAACTAGATAAATTAGGAATGGAGGTTGTTCCTATAGAGCTTAGAGACGCTTATGCATTTGGAGGTGGATTACATTGTTGTACAGCAGATGTTTATAGAGAAGGTGAATTAAAAGATTATTTTCCAAAACAATAATTGTGACAAAGATAAAAACAAAAAGAGAAAGAGTAAAATTTGCTTCAGATAACGTTACAGGTGCATGTCCTGAGGTCTTAAATGCACTTCTTAAAGCTAATGATGAAGACAAAACCCCATATGGTAATGATGAGCTGTCAAAAAACTTACAAAATAAATTTTCAGAAATATTTGAGAAAGAAGTTATAGTTTTTCCAACAGCCTCAGGAACAGCAGCTAATGCTTTAGCTTTATCAACTATGACTCCTTCTTTTGGAAATATCTATTGCCATAGACTTTCCCATATAAATGTAGATGAATGCGGAGCTCCCGAATTTTATACTGGAGGTGCAAAGTTAGTAAATCTGGATGGTAATAATGGAAAAATAATAGCAGATGAACTAGATAGAAATATTTCTGGAAAAGGCGTGGTACATCATACTCAACCATCGTCAGTAAGTATTACCCAATTATGTGAAACAGGTGTTGCTTATAATTTAGATGAAATAAAAAAAATATCAGAGATTACTCATAAACACGATCTAAATATTCATATGGATGGTGCAAGATTTGCAAATGCATTAGTTTCATTAAACTGTACTCCAGCAGAAATGACATGGAAGTCTGGAATTGATGTACTGTCATTTGGAGCAACTAAAAATGGGTGCCTAGCAGCAGAAGCCATTATTTTTTTTAAACCAGAATTAGTTGGAAATTTAGCTTTTTTAATGAAAAGAGCAGGCCATTTACTATCAAAGATGCGTTTTGTATCTGCTCAATTAGATGCATATATCTCAAATGAGGTTTGGTTAAAAAATGCAAAGCATGCAAATGCTATGGGTAAAAAATTAAGCCAAGGTTTAGTGAAACACAAAAATATTGAATTAGCTTACCCAACAGATGCAAATGAAGTTTTTGTCAAAATACCAAAAAATATAATTGATCAATTTAATTTGCATGGTTACAAAATTAACGATGACGAGTGGGAAGATAAAGCTGTTCGATTAGTTGCTGCCTGGAATACTCATCCAGAGGATGTAGAATCGTTTTTAAATATAATTAAATCCTAATTTAGCTAGGATTTTCTTTAAGGAAATTTATATAATTTACTATTTCGTCAAATTTTTCATCCTCAATATCTTTATAACTTGCATTAAATTTACTCTTTACGCAAATTGCAACATGTGCATAAGGATTTCTACCTTTAGGATGATTAGGATGATCTGAAAGTTGTCCTTGTAAATAATCGCCAGCTTCCTGGATAATTTTCCATAGTTTACTTGCGTTTTCTTTGTTCACACTTTCACTTTTCTTGTTTTACCTAAAAAAATTCTAGTTTGTGAACTAGTTACATTATTTTCTCAAGTTTCCAAGCTTCATCTTTAGCATTAAACTTTGCGTTCCAGTCTTTAGATCTTTGATCTTCAAATAAGGCATAAAATTTTTCTTCATCAGTGACATTTGCAATAAAAATCATCTTACCTTCACGAATGTGTGCCCATTCAAATGATGACGTGCATTTTGCAAGATCATCTTTAAACATACTGTATAATTCATCTGCATCTTTTTTAGTTCCTTCATATGTTGTTGTTCCAACAAAGTTCATAGTTATTCCTTTCTTTATTAAATTAAAATAATATAGACACAATAAATTCCCAATCAATAAGATTTTCAACAAATTTATCTCAACTTGTTCAAGTTTCGGGACTAGTTTCTCCATAAAATCCTACAACACAGAACCACAATCTTTAAAGATTTTTTAATTTATTAATCAACTGGTTTGTTCTTATTTATATCTACTTCATCATAGGATTTACCAAATCTTACTTCATCAAATAGCATTACGGTTGTTGGAATTTTATTTTCCCATTTATATTTAAAAGGTTTTATTATATTTTTTTGACCACTTGGTTGAGTCATGGTCTTCATTCCCTTTGGTTTATTTTTATTTATTTGAGACAAGTAATCACCAACTCTAAATTTATAAATCCCATATCTCATATTAATTTGTTGTTTGTTACTGCTCCACCCATGGCTTTTGGACTCTTTAATATGTTTACTTTTTACAAAAGGAATATAATGGGTGCACTCATTAATCTGTTTTCCATTCCACCATAGCTCAAAATATTTTTCACCTTTAATTCTTTCTCTACTATAATTAGTTTTAACTATAAAATCATTCCAACTACCTTTTTTAAAAGAGAATCCATGGCATCTCTTATAGTGACCTAATCTCACTTGAAAGCCTGAACCCTGTGTAGAAACCATCCATAATGGCATATCTACACCTTTCATTTTAGCTTGAAATAAAGACATCTTTGAGGCTACGAAATCGTATCCAAAATCTTCAGGTATATAGATACTCAAAGCATAAAAAACTGGTTCTTTAAATTTTTTACTTGAGTAATGAAGTTTTTTTAAATGTCTTTCTGTTCTTTGAGCACCCCATTTACAGTCTTGTTTTTTACATTCACCATGTCTAATTTCAAACTTTTGAGCTGATTTACCAGCGCGAACATTATTATTGATTATTTCAAAATGTTTTTTGATATCCATATGATGCCACTTCGTTTTTTTGACTGTAACAGGCTCCGTATAAACTAAATTACATATAAAAAAAGTTAGAACCACGATCCCTAAAAGTTTTTTCATTTAAAATCCACCTCGCCAGTTATTTTTGGATTTAAAGTCTTTCTCTTCTTTTTTGGAGGTAGGTCTAAATAAATAAAAACCTACTACAACAATAACGAATATACCTAAAATAATTTCAATCATTTAATAGCAATAAATAGTATCAAATAGTTTTCTCATTATTTTATCTTTATATATGTGAACCTAGAAACAAAAAAACATTGTTTAATTAAAAAAGTTATATTTAAAAATACATCTAATTGCACTGAAACCGTCTTTCCAAGTAATTTTTTTCCCCTCACTATACTTACGTCCAAAATATTTTATTCCAATTTCATAAATTCTAATATTTTTTTTTGCAATTTTTGCCGTTACTTCAGGCTCAAATCCGAATCTATTTTCTTTTAAATCAATATTTTTTATAACTTCAGATTTAAATGCTTTATAACAAACCTCCATATCAGTTAGATTTAAATTCGAAAACATGTTTGACAGAATTGTCAAAAATTTATTTCCAATAGTATGCCAAAAATATAAAACTCTTTTTTCGCTACCACCTATAAATCTAGAGCCATAAACTACATCAGCATATCCATTCTTAATTGGCCTTATTAGTTTATGATAATCATTTGGGTCGTATTCTAAATCAGCATCTTGAATTATTATGATTTCACCAGTTGCATTACTTATGCCAGTTCTAATTGCAGCACCTTTGCCCATATTTCGATCGTGATAAATATCAATTATATCTGAATACTTATTTTTTATATCACTTTTAATCTTTTCTTTTGAACCATCCTCAGAAAAGTCATCTACTATAATAATTTCTTTATCAATCTCTATTTTTTTAATTTTATCAATAATTATTTCGATCGTAGAAACTTCATTATAACACGGAATAATAATTGAAATTTTCATATTTTTTTTGTTAAGTTATTATAAAAAAAACCTTTAATTGTTGAAAAGACAATACTAATTTTTAATCTATTCATCTTTAAATTTCTACATATAATTTTTAAACCTATAGTTCATTTAGGTATCCATGAATAATATAAGGGATTATTTTTATTTATTGGCAGTTTTATATTTTCATTTTGTCTTGAGGAGGCATATACCGCAGTAACAAATTCCAAAGATTTTCTTGCATCTGACAAAGTTACTTCATCGCTTGTTTCACCTTCCAACTTATTTGCTATCTCATCAAACATTCCCGCATACCATGATTTAGGTTTCTTAATTTTTGATAATACTTCATCTAATTGACGCTGAGTAACAGGTGCTCTAGGCAAAAAATTCCATTCATCATCAGCTGGATTATAAGCTTTGTCTGGAGCTGCACCTGATACGACTGTTAACCCATCAAAACAAAATTTAAGTCTGCTGGTATCATTTGCTGCACCGAGTGTGATAGAGCTAGTAACTAATGTTCCATCCTCCATTTCAATTGAAAGAGCTGCACAATCCTCAACCTCAATATCATTTACTCGCGTTGTTAATTTTGCAAATACATTTGAAACTGGTCCTAGTATCATACTCACTAAGTCATGAATATGTATAGCATGACTTAAAATTGCTCCTCCTTGTTCACCGTCCCAAGTACCTCTCCAAGGTTTTGAATAATAATCTTTTCCTCTATTCCAATGAGTCTCCAATGAGGCTATTAAAGGTTTTCCAGCAAGTCCTGACTTTATTAGTGCCTTAAATTTAGAAAATCCTAATCCATATCTATATTGGAATACAGGAAAAATTATCTTTCCTGTTTCTTTACTAATATTTTCTAGCTCATCAATCTCTTTAAGACTTGAAACCAAAGGTTTTTCGCAAATTACATGCTTTCCAGCTTCAAGAGATTTTTTGCACGCAGAAAAATGTAAATGGGGTGGGAGACAAATATCAATTATATCAATTTCCTTTACTTTTAATACATCATCAAAGTTTAATGACATTTTAGTATCGTTATTTGACGCCAATATTTTATCTATTGCATCTCTTGTTAAACCACACAATGTATGAACACTAAATCGTTCCGATACTTTTTGAAAATCTTCAAAATGTTTAGCTCCTATATTAGTTCCTATTATTGCTACCTGATATTTTTTCATTTTTTTTCTGCTAATTCTTGAGCTTTAATTGCTAGTTCCATTGATAAGTAAGTAAGTTCTTGCGAACAAGCAGTATTAGTTCTATTCAAAATATCTTGAATTAAATTAGGAAAGTAGGGGAGCTTTACATTTGAACAGTCAATTTGTTTAACTTCGTCATTATTTGCTAAAAATAACTGATTTCCTTTTTCAGATTTTGCTAAATCTGTGTATTTTCTAATTTCAATAAAACCTTTATCACCTAGGATAAATAACCTTCCATCTCCCCAAGTAGAAAGTGCATCAGGAGTAAACCAATCTAAACGAACATATCCATGACCACCATTTCCAGTAAGATTAACTTCTCCAAAATCTTGAAAACCAGCAAAATCTTTTTTAGTCGTATTTTCAACTAACGAATGATTTATTTTAGCTTCAATAGAATTTGTAAATACTAAAAATTGGTGTATTTGATGTGAGCCTATATCTGTTATTATCCCGCCATAACTATTACGATCATAAAACCAATTAGGTCTTTCATAATTACCTTGCCTATGGGGACCAGTACCAATTGTTTGTTTAACTTTACCAATTTTACCTTCAGCAACTAGTTCCTCTGCTTTTGCAACAGCTGCTACATGAAATCTTTCTGAAAAGTTAATTGACCAAATTTTTCCTGTCTCCTTAACTATTTGTTTTAGATTATTAAGTTGCTCAAGAGTTGTACATCCTGGCTTGTCAACCATAACATCTTTACCAGCTTTCATTGCGTCTATAGATAGATTTGCTCTATCTTTGGGAATGGATGAAATTAATATCATATCAATTGTATCATCTTTTAAAATTTCACTTTTATTGTCCACTCTTTTTATTTGTGGATATTTTTTGCAAAACTCATTTAATGTTAACGGGAATCCTTTGGTCCAAAAATAATTACAACTACATCCCTCTTTAAGCATTTCATTAAGCATGTCAAAGATATGACTATGATCAATACCTAATACTCCTAGATTTATAGTTTTAGTCATAAACTATTTTAGCAGAATAAAAATTTTAAATAAGATTTTAATTATTGTGAAGGGTTGTTCTGTACAATAACTGTTTCTTCGGTTTCTACTGGTTTTATCGGGTCCTCGATAGGTTCTGCCGCTGGATTAAGTTCAAGGCCAATAGGTGTTATTGTTGTAGGAAGAGGTATGAATTGAGAGTCGGGGTTTTCAATAACCTCTCTAACTTTCATTCTGTAAACTCCATATGCTCCTATTAAACAGTGAAAGATAATTAGAAATACAAAATAACCATTTTCTCCAATTAAATCCATAAATAAAGAACATAAAAAAGGTCCGCTAATTGCACCCATTCCAAAGATAAATTGCAAACCTGCGCCTGCAGCCACAAATTTTTCTTTAGCTATAAAATCATTCGTATGAGCAAAAATTAATGCAAACATTGGAAGACTAAAGAAAGCGTATAACCCTGTAAAAATATAAAACCAAAATTTTGAGCTAGCTAAACCATCAGGTAAATGCATTGTACCAACTGAAAAAATTGCACATAATGCAAAGAAAGCCGAAGCAAAAGTAGAATATACTGTAACTGTTCTTCTGTCATAAATATCTGATAGTTTACCAATTGGCCATTGCGAAATTGCACCAGAAATAGCAATTAAAAATGTTACAAAAGAAATTTCAAAAATACTAAAATTCATTGACGCTGCATAAACAGCAATTAAAGCAAACATTGCTGAGTGACAAATTCCACATAAAAGTGCACTTACCATTCCAAAAGGAGAAGCTTCATAAAGTTCTTTAATTTTCATTCCAATAATTTTTTTAAATTTTGGTGGTTTTTTTTTAGTTAATAATATTGGAACAAGTGAAAGTGACATGAATAACGAAACAAGTATAAATGGCTGAAAATTTTCTGGTTTACTGAAGTTTAAAAAAAACATTCCAATCGCCATAGATGCGTAAAGAACGATCATATAAATTGATAAAACACTTCCTCTATTTTTATTGCTTGCTCGGTCGTTTAACCAGCTTTCAGCAATTGTATATAAACATACCATTGAAAAACCCGAAGCAATTCTCAATATAAACCATGTAAATGGATTGATGATTATAGAGTGCACTAAAACAACGATAGAAGCAATCGATGCAAAAGCAGCAAATACTCTTATATGACCAACTCTTGAAACTAAAATTGGAACTGTTTTTGCTCCTATAAAATAGCCTACAAAATAACCAGACAACATAAAGCCCGTTGCTGTTAAGCTGAAACTTTCATAAACAGCTCTTACTCCTAATAATGAAACTTGAAAGCCATGTGCTATCATGATTAGACCCATGCCTGTAAATAATGCCCAGGAATTTTTAAGTATCTTTTCCATAATTTCGCTATCTATGGATGATTTGATATTAAATCAAGAAATTAATTAATTATTTTTTCAGTCTCTCTTAGTTTTATAAATGAGTGGATACCCAAAGTAATAATGATCACGGCACCCCCAATAATCGTCTCTAGAGTTGGCTGCTCTTTGATAACTAACCAAACCCAAATTGGACCTATAATCGTTTCTAATAAGAAAAATAGATTTACTTCCTCTGCTGGTATAAATCTTGGTGCGATTGTTACCAAAACAAAAGGTAAGGCTACGCAAATAATGCACATTACTGGTATGTAAATTTGATCGGTTCCATTTAAATTAAAGTTTTCGACAAAAAAGAAAGCAAATACTGCAACTCCTAATTTGCCCATTACAGCAGAAGGCAAAAGATCTCTATCCTTGGCATATCTAATAAGAACTGCATTTACTGCTAATCCTGCAGCTGTAACAAATCCCATTATATTCCCAAAAAGATTACCGACTTGTAGCGAGTCGTAAAAAATAAACAAAGCCGCTAGAAATGTAATGAAAATAGCAATCCAAGTCCCTTTACTAGGCATTTCTTTTAAGAATATTGCTCCAAGTATTGCTGAAAGCATTGGCGCTAAAGCAATCATTATTAACGTATTGGCTACGTTAGTATTTTGAATAGAGACAATGAAAGTAATATTGCAAATAGAAAAGCTAATTGCGTAAAATATACCAACTGTACCAACTTTTAAAAAAGCATTAATAAAATTTTGCCTATAAAACAATAATAATCCAATTAAAACTATAAAGAAAGGTATGGCTCCTCTATAAAAAAGCATTCCCCATGTTTCTATGTCTGAAAGCCTGATTAGCAATGAGTCAGGTGTAATAAACATTACAGCTACGAAGGCTAGTAGTGAACCTTTCTTTTGATCTGATAATTTATTCAAGCTCTTAAACCTTTCCAAAATATCTTAGCAAGATTGATTTTAGATAGGTCATAGTATGTTTTTAATCCGGTAGGAGACGTAACATTAATATCCCCATTTAGTTTCTGATCTATGAAGTCAATTCCAGCGAAATAAATATTATCATTCTTTAATTTTTTTCCAATAATT
>CABZJN010000017.1 GCA_902526085.1 uncultured Pelagibacteraceae bacterium | reverse complement strand
TAGATGCTTCTTTTAAAAATATACAAGTGGCTAAGTATCATTTAAAGAAAAGTAAACTTAAAATAAAATATTACAATTCCTCTCCAGAAAATTTAAAAATAAAAAAAAAATTTGATATAATTTTGAACATGGAAATTGTTGAACACGTTGAAGATGTTGATTTTTTTATTAAAGAAAGTTCAAAATTTTTAAAACAATCAGGTGTAATGTTCATTGCTACCTTAAACAAAACACTTAAATCATACTTATTTGCAATTATAGGGGCAGAGTATGTTTTAAAGTGGCTTCCGATAGGCACTCATGATTGGGAAAAATTTGTTAAACCAGAGTATTTAACAAATATTTGTAAAAAAAATTCTTTAAAATTAAAAAAGATTGATGGAATGACTTTTAACCCTATCTTAGATAAATGGTCTGTTACATCTGACAAATCTGTAAATTATATTTCAGAATTCAAAAAGGTTTAATTTTTATCATCTTCAATCCATGGAATAATATCAGTTTCTATTCCTTCTTCTCTCAATTCCTGGATATCTTTAATAGAAGCACTACCATAAATACCTTTTTTTTGTTTCTTTTTATCGTAATGAATTGATCTTGCTTTATAAGTAAAATTTTCTCCAACATACTCAAAATTATCTTTCACAAATTTTTTGTAGTTGGAAAGTTTTTTTCGAATATCTTTATATTTTTTTATTTCTTTTAAATTTTCTTTTTTCTTAGTATTCAATAAATTAGGAGACATCAGGGACTTTTCAACGTTTATTGACTCGCAAGATTGACAATTTAAAAGCTTTAATTTTAGCAACCTATCGTATTCACTAGAGGTACTAAACCAGCTTTCAAATTCTTGCTTACAATCTTTACATTTTAACAAATACTTGATCATGGTTAATATTTAAATATTGATCTATGAAATTTCAATATACTTAAGTCCTATAATCGGCATTAATTTCAATATATTTTTTTGTTAAATCCATTGTGTAAGATTTAAATTTTTTAATTCCTTGACCAATATCAACCTCAATTTCAATTGATTTACCTTTCATGTATTCCTTAACTTTTTCTTCGTCGTAAGATTTATATAAAGATCCTTTGTGATAAATTTTATATGCTCCAAAAGAAATAGATAATTTTTGTTCATTAATTTTAGTATCACTATTTCCAATTGCCATGGCTACTCTCCCCCAGTTTGGATCCTCTCCTGCAATTGCTGTCTTAACTAATAATGAGTTTGCTATTTTAAAAGATATATTTTTTGCATCTTTTTCAGTTCTGCAATTAATACAATTAATAGAAATAAATTTTGAAGCTCCCTCTCCATCAGAAACAATTTGCTTAGCTAAATTTAATAAAACGTCATGAACTGCCTTGTTAAAATTTTTAAGTCTACTATCACTATTTTTTTTAATTTCTGGGTGATTTACTTTACTTGTTGAAAATATAGAAACCATATCATTTGTGCTTGTGTCTCCATCGCACGAAATTGCATTGAATGTTGTCTTTATGTTATTTTTTAAGACATCATTTAAAACTGATGAAGATAAAGTTGCATCAGTAAATATATAACCCAATGTAGTTGCCATATTTGGATAAATCATACCTGAGCCTTTTGCTATTCCATAAATTTTTATTGTTGATGAACCAATTTTTGTTTCAGCCATTGATACTTTGGGTTTTAAATCTGTTGTGATTATACCCATTGCAGCTTTCATCCAGATTAATTTATTTTGTGTATATTTTATTTTCTCAACTAATTCTGTTAACGAAGTTTTAATTTTTTCTAATGGAAATTTCTCTCCAATAGTACCTGTACAACCAAAAAGTATTTCTTTTGGAGAAATTTGTTTCGGAACATCTTCATCTCTTTTCTGTATGTCAGTTAATTTTGATGACAAGTCTAAAGATATTTTCTTCAATGCGTCATAGCCTTCTGGACCTGTTAATGCATTGGCATTTCTAGTGTTAACTAATAATGCAAATATTTTTTTTGCTTTAATTTTTTTATTCCATTTTAGGTTTTCTGATATTAACTTTGATTGGGTATATGCAGAGGCATAATTTGCACCATCTCTAAAATAAAATAAAACTAATTCATCTCTCTTAAATTTATATAAGCCAGCACTGACTGCAGAAATTGAAACTCCATCAATATGATCTAAATCCTGAAAATCAACAATTTTAGGGCTTTGACTGCTAGTATTTATAAAATTGTTTATGTTAAATTTCATGATATTTAAAATAATTAATTTATTACTATATATTTCAAATATTTAATTTTATATCAAAATGTTAAACCCACTTAAAATATTTTCAAAGCTTATTAAAAGCGGAAATGAAAAGGAACTAGACCGAATTCAACAAATAGTCAATAAAGTTAATATTTTAGAAAAAGATTTAGAAAATTTATCTGACGAAATGTTCCCAAAAAAGACTGAGCAACTTATTGAAGAAATTAAAAATGGTAAAAGTTTAAACGATGTATTGCCTGAAGCTTTCTCAATGGTTAGGGAGGCCTCTAAAAGAATTAGAAATGAAAGACACTTTGATGTTCAGCTAATTGGTGGTGTTGTAATCCATGAGAATAAAATTGCAGAAATGAAAACTGGAGAAGGTAAAACATTAACCATAGCTCTTGCAGCTTTCCTTAACGCTCTCGAAAAAAAAGGTGTCCATATAGTAACTGTAAATGATTATTTGGCTAAGAGAGATAGCGAGAATATGGGTAAGATTTATGAGTTTTTAGGTTTAACATGTGGATATATTAATACTGGGCAAGATGATTTGGAGAGAAAAGAAAATTATTCAAAAGATATTACTTATTCTACTAATAGTGAATTGGGCTTCGATTATTTAAGAGATAATATGAAATTTTCAAAAGGATCCATGGTTCAAAGAGAACATAATTATGCGATTGTTGATGAAATTGACTCTTGTTTAATTGATGAGGCTAGAACACCTCTAATAATCTCAGGAGCATTAGAAGATAAAACAAACCAATATATAGCAACTGATAAACTAGTTAAAAATTTGAAAGAAGAAGATTTTGAAATAGATGAGAAAGACAGGAATATTCTGTTAACTAATAAAGGTATAGATAATGTAGAAAATATTTTTTTTAATGCAGGGATTACAAAGAATAAGAATTTTTATGATCCCGAAAATCTTAATATTGTTCATTTAGTAAATCAATCTTTGCGAGCAATTCATCTTTTTCAAAATGGCAGAGATTACATTGTAAAAGATGGACAAATAATAATAATTGATGAACAAACAGGTAGACAATTGCCTGGAAGAAGGTTTGGTGATGGTCTTCATCAAAGTCTCGAAGCAAAAGAAAATTTAACAATTAATGCTGAAAATCAAACCTTAGCATCAATTACCTACCAAAATTTCTTCAAGCTTTATAAAAAATTAGCCGGATGTACTGGTACAGCCTTAACAGAGTCAGAGGAGTTTTTTGAAATTTATAATCTACCAGTATTATCTATTCCTACTAATAAGCAGATGATTAGAAAAGATTCGAACGATCAAATATTTAGAACTAGTAAAGAAAAAGATGAAGCAATAATTAGTAAGATTGTTGAATGTAACGGAAAAGGACAACCATTATTAGTTTTCACTTCAAGTATAAATAAATCTGAACACTTCTCAAATCTATTGGATAAAAAAAATATAAAACATACAGTTTTAAATGCGAAAAATCACCAAAGAGAGGCTGAAATTATTGCAGATGCAGGAAAAAGAAACTCAATAATTATTACGACAAGTATTTCAGGAAGAGGCGTTGACATCAAATTAGGAGGTCAGGATGAGAGTGATAAAGCTGAAATAAAAAAATTGGGAGGATTGTTTGTTATTGGTACAGAAAGGATGGAAAGTAGGAGAGTAGATAATCAAGCTAGAGGAAGATCAGGAAGACAAGGTGATGAAGGTAGTTCTATATTCTATGTAAGTTTGGAGGACGATCTAATGAGAATATTTGGGTCTGAGTCTATGAATAATATGCTTGAAAAACTTGGACTTAAAGATGGAGAAAGTATAGACCATCCATGGATAAATAAAGCGTTAGAAAGAGCACAACAAAAAGTTGAAGCAAGAAATTTTGATATCAGAAAAACTCTTTTGAAGTTTGACAATGTTTTAAACGATCAACGGCAGGTAATATTTTCACAAAGAAATGAAGTAATAGAAAATAAAGATACTAAGCAATATTCTGAAAATTTTTTGAATGAAATTATTGATGATTTGAAACTTAAGAAAACTAAAAAGTTAGCTAATGCAAGATCGAATGAAATCAATATGCAATTGAAATCTTTATTTGGAAAATCATTTGAAGAAAGTGAAATTAATGAATTAGTTAATCTTGAAAACAAGTTGTTTGAAGAAAAAATAAAAAACAAATTTAAAAGTTCAAGGGAAGAGAGAATAAAAATGTTAAATGAGGAACAATATAATGAAATAGAAAAAAGAATTTTTTTACAACTAATTGATCAAAATTGGAAATTACATATTCAATATTTAGAACAATTAAGACAAGTCATTGGTTTAAGATCTTATGGACAAAGAGATCCTTTGGTAGAATATAAGAAAGAAGCATTTACACTTTTTGAAAATTTATTAAGTAAACTTAAGTATGATTTAATTACAATATTATTTAATTTAAAACTTATAGAAAGTAGCCAAGAAGAACATAACAATGAGAATTTAAGTAAAAATTTTAACGAATTTTCAACAAAAAAAATTGGAAGAAATGAACCCTGCCCTTGTAATTCTGGAAAGAAATATAAACATTGTCACGGAGCTTTATAAAACAATACTTAAAAATAATATTAATAAAACTGCTGCAGATACACCATAATAAATTTTAGAATTCTTCTTAAAGTTTTGATTAATACTTTCAAATACATTTGCCTTCATTGATAAATCATTTCCATCATCTGATTTAGTTGTAAATCCTTTATTTCTTCCAATTGACAAAAATTTATTTTTTCTATGAGTAAGAATTTCATCTTTATCCATTGTCTCAAAAAAATCTAAATTTTTCTTTAATGAGTCTCTTACATTATCCAATATAAGATCTTTATCTCGATGAGCACCTCCAACTGGTTCTGGAATTATTTCATCAATTATATTTAATTTTAAAAGATCGCTAGATGACATTTTCATTGCAGTTGCAGCTTCTAGAGTTTTTTTTGGATCTCTCCATAAAATGGTAGCACATCCTTCTGGAGAAATGACAGAGTATATCGCATTTTGAAGCATTATTACTTTATTAGATGATGCTAAAGCAATTGCTCCACCAGACCCTCCTTCGCCAATTATTATAGCAATTGTAGGGACTGTTAACTTCATAGAGCATTCAATAGATTTTGCTATTGATTCAGCTTGACCTCTCTCCTCTGCACCAACTCCTGGGTATGCTCCTGGAGTATCTACAATAGAAATGATTGGAATTTTAAACTTGTTAGCTAACTCCATAAGTCTAATTGTTTTTCTGTAACCCTCTGGTCTCATCATTCCAAAATTATGATCTATTCTCTTATTAAGATCTGATCCCTTTTCCTGACCAATTACTAAAACAGATTTACCATCAAATTTTGCAAAACCAGCTATAACAGCTTTGTCTTCACCATAATATCTATCTCCTGAAAGTTGAATAAAATCATCAAAAAGATTTTCAACAAAAAATTTTGCTTTGGGTCTATCTTCATGACGAGCAACTAATGCTGTCTGCCATGGATCTAGGTTAGAATAAATTTTCTCTAACTTTTCATTTATTTCTTCTTCAACTTTGCTTATTCTTGAAGTATCGACTTCAGATAATCCCTCCTGATTATAGGGATCTTTTAATTTATCTAATTCTTCCTCAAGATTTTTGATATCTGTCTCAAAATTTAAGTAATTTTTCATTTAAAGTATGTATTATAAACAAAAAAGGCAATAAATTGTTAAAATAAGTAATTTTGATTGCGCAAAAATGACAATTTATTATAAGATTTTCAATTTATGAGAGAGCAATACCTCAAAATCCACAACTTATCTGTAGCAAAAGAATTAGCTGATTTTGTCAAAAATGAGCTTTTACTGGATACTAACGTTGGTCCTGACGAGTTCTGGAAAGGTTTTGACAAAGCAGTGCATGAATTAGCGCCTATAAATAAAAAATTACTCGAAATCAGAGAAACATTACAACAAGAAATAGATCTGTGGCATAAAAAAAATAGAGACCACGAGATTGACTATAATAAATATAAAAATTTTTTGGAAGAGATAGGTTATTTAAAAAAAGAAGGTGAAGATTTTAAAATAACAACTAAAAATTTAGATGAAGAAATATCAAATATAGCAGGACCACAATTAGTTGTTCCAATAATGAATTCTAGATATAGCTTGAATGCTGCTAATGCAAGATGGGTAAGCTTATATGACAGTCTTTATGGATCAAATATAATAGAGTCTGAAGAAAGTGGAAGTGAAAAATATGATCCTTTAAGAGGACAAGAAGTAATTAAATATACTAGAAACTTTTTGAACAAATATTTTCCAATAAATGATCTTGACTGGAAAGATATTACAGGTTTAGCAGTAAATAATAAAAAACTCTCAATCTATAAGGAAAATAAAGAATATACTTTATCAGATTTAGAGAAGTTTATTGGTCATAGAGGGGATGCGGCCAAACCAAATGCTATAATCTTAAAAAATAATAATCTTCATCTTGAAATAATTATTAATCCCAGAGCATTCAGTGCTGCAAGAGATGCTGCTGGTATAAGCGATATTATAGTTGAGTCTGCTGTATCAACAATTTGTGACCATGAAGATAGTGTGGCCGCAGTAGATGCTGAAGATAAAGTAATTTGTTATAGAAATTGGCTAGGATTGATGAAAGGAAATTTAAAATCAATATTTGAGAAAAATGGTAAAGAATTAGAAAGAAAACTTAATCCAGATAGGAGTTACACTTCATTGAATGGTGAAAAGTTAAAACTTCACGGAAGAAGTCTTTTGCTTGTGAGAAACGTTGGACACCTAATGACAAACCCTGCAATTACTTTAAATGATGGATCAGAAGTTCCTGAGGGAATAATGGATGCTTTCATAACCTCAGCAGCTTGTATTCATGATTTAAAAAGAAAAGGTAATTCGAGAGAGGGATCAATTTATATTGTTAAACCAAAAATGCATGGTCCAGAGGAAACAGAATTTACTAATTTAATTTTTACAAAAGTTGAAGAAGTATTAAAATTAGAAAAAAATACAATTAAGTGTGGAATTATGGATGAGGAAAGAAGAACATCTGCAAACCTTAAAGAATGTATTAGGACACTTAAAGATAGAGTATTTTTCATAAACACTGGATTTTTAGATAGAACTGGTGATGAAATGCACACATCAATGGAAGCTGGACCAATGATCAAAAAAGGAGATATGAAGGAGTCTAAATGGATTAAAACTTATGAGGATAATAATGTAGATATAGGCTTAAAATGTGGATTTTCAGGGGTCGCTCAAATAGGTAAAGGAATGTGGGCCATGCCTGACAAAATGAACGAAATGATGGAACAAAAAATTGGACATGTGAATGCAGGCGCAAATTGTGCTTGGGTTCCTTCTCCAACTGCCGCTGCATTACATGTTATGCACTATCATGAGGTGAATGTTTTCGAAAAACAAAAGGCAATATTAAAAAGAGAGCCATCAAAATTATCTGATCTTCTTACTATTCCAATAGCAGATCGTCCTAATTGGTCTGTCGATGAAATTAATACTGAAATTTCAAATTCTGCCCAAACTATTTTGGGTTATGTAGTCAGATGGATTGATCAGGGTATAGGTTGTTCCAAAGTTCCAGATATAAATGATATTGGATTAATGGAAGATAGAGCAACCTTACGAATTTCATCTCAGCATATTGCTAATTGGCTTCATCATGGCTTATGTTCGAATAGACAGGTTCTTGAAATTTTAAAAAAAATGGCAAAAGTTGTTGATAAACAGAATAAAGACGATTCTAGTTACGAAAGTATGTCTCCAGAGTATGATAAATCTATTGCTTTTAAAGCAGCATGTGAATTAATCTTTCATGGAAAGTCACAACCATCTGGTTATACAGAACCTCTCTTGCACTTAAACAGATTAATTAAAAAAAGTTAATTAAGCCTCTAGTTTTTTTCTATTTTTAAAAGCAGATATAAGAGTACCGTCGTCTAAATTTTCGATTTCACCACCTACTGGTAAACCTTGCGCTAGTTTTGAAATCTTAATGTTTGTTTTTTTTAGAGCATCTTGAATATAGAATGCAGTAGTTTGGCCCTCCACAGTTGCACTTGTTGCCAAAATTACCTCATCTATATTATCCCTACTTATTCTTTCTACTAAGGAATTGATCAGCAAGTCTTCCTTGTTTTGACTATTACTATTTGAAAGTGTTCCTCCAAGAATATGAAAGTAACCCTGAAAAATAGATGAACTTTCTATTGCCCATTGGTCTGAAATATTTTCAACAACACAAATTTTATTAAATTTTTTACTCTTATTTTCACAATTACCACATGGACTATTGTTTGATTTTAAAGTTCCACACATTTTACATCTAATGACATTTTTAAATACTTCACTTAAGTTTTGAGCCAATGGTTTTAATAATTCTTGACGATTATTAATCATTTTCAAAATCATTCTTTTTGCAGACTTAGGTCCTAACCCCGGTAATTTTGAAATTAGCTTAATTAAATTTTCTATTTCAGGAATATTTTGCATTTAAATTATAATGGCCACTTAAATCCAGGTATTCCAAAATTTCCTGAAGCCTTAGAAATTTCCTCTGCAGTTTTTGATTTAAGTTGTGATTTTGCGTTATTATGAGCAGCGGTAATAAGATCTTCTAATATTACTTTTTCCTCTTTCAAAACATTTTCACTAAGTTTAATTGAAATCATTGTACCCTCTCCATTTAAAGTAACCTTTACATCATTAGCTCCTGAAACACCTTCAACCTCAATCTTTTTAATATTTTCTTGGCTTTCTTTCATTTTGCTTTCAATTTCTTTGGCTTTTTCCATTAATTTTGAAAAATCAGTCATTCTAATCCTCCTTCAACTCAAAATTTATTAATTCTGCATCAGGAAATGCTTCGATCACTTTTTTATAGGCTTCAGACTTTTTAACATCATCAAATATTTTTTTCTCATCAATTTTATTCTTTTCTTTTTTTGAAATTTGTCCTTGGTTTTTTGACAGAGAGATAATCCATCTCTTAGATGTCCATTCGTACAGTTTGTTAGATAGATTTTTAATAAAGTCTTTGTCTAAGTTTTCATTAAAAGATATTTCTATTAAACCGTCAGAGAATGAAACTAAATTTGTATTAGTTTCAAGCTCATATTTAAGCTTAGCTTCTTTTCTCTCCGTACATAGATTTATCAAACTTTCAAATGAACCTATTTTAAGTTCATTAATTACCTCATCTTTATTTAAATTTGGTTCAATTTTTTCTTGTTGTGAAACATTTTTGATTTGATCTATTGTTTTACTTGTAATTTTTTTTTCAGGTTGTTTAATTAAAGTATCAGGATTTTTTCCAGTAAAGCTTCCCTCAACATCCTTCTCCTTAAAACCTTTTATTCTCATTAATCTGAAAAGAAACATTTCAACTGATAAATTTGGATTTGAAACAATGTTAATTTCCTCAATTGTATCAAGTGTAAATTGCCAAAAAAGGATTATGTCCTTTGAATCTAAATTTTCAGATATTGTGGAAAGATTACTAAAATCTTGATCATTTAAAAAAAAATTATTTCCATCTAATTTTATAAAATTGATATTTTTTAAGTAGTATAAAACCTCAAGAAAATCATTCAAAAAAATTTTTGGATCTACACCAGAATCATAAATTTTTCTATACAGCTCAAATACTTTTTTTTCGTCACCACTAAACAGATTTTTAATTAATTCTATCAGAGAACTTTTGTCAAAATATCCATAAATACTTTGTGCTTTATCTAGATTTAATTCCTCATCATTTTGATTGGCTACAAGTCCACGATCTAACAAAGATAATGCATCTCTGACAGATCCTTCTGAAATTTTAACAATTAATTTTAAAGCCTCATCAGAAACTTTACCACCTTCTTTGTCTTTAATCATTTTTATATAATTAAAAAGCTCTTCAGATTTCACTCTAGAGAGATCAAAACGTTGACATCTCGATATTACTGTTACAGGAATTTTTTTGATTTCGGTTGTTGCAAAAATAAATTTTAAATATTTTGGTGGTTCCTCTAATGTTTTTAAAAGTGCATTAAATGCTTGTTTGCTTAACATATGAACTTCATCAATAATAAATATTTTATATTTAGCAGTTGTTGGTCCATATCTTGAAAATTCAATAAGCTCTCTAACATCATCAACGCCGGTCTTACTTGCAGCATCCATTTCCAAAACATCAATATGATTTGAGTTTGTAATTGCATCACAGTTACTACATTTATTCTTACACATCTTTTCAATTCCATGCTCACAATTTAATGACTTTGCAACTATTCTTGCGAAAGTTGTTTTTCCTACTCCCCTGATACCTGTAAATAAGAATGCGTTAGGTGACTTATCTGAAATTATTGAATTTTTAATTGTTTCAGCAATAATCTCTTGGCCAATTAAATCCTCAAATACTTGAGGTCTATATTTTAATGCTAGCACTTTTGAATTTTCTGTCATTTTTAAGGAGACCAACCAACCTGGAAAATACTCACTACCCTTGCTATCTTTCGATCCTGGGGGATTTATGGTATCGCCACCTGATCGGCCTCCAACTTTATTATATCAATAAAAATTTCTATTCTACAAGAAAGTTATAAATTTATTTTTGTCTAAATTTATCAGATTTATAAACACCTAGAACGTGCATATCTTGACAATGCAAACCCAATTCCTCAAGTGAGTTTTTGATTTCAGGAGATTCTATGTGTCCATCAATATCGCATAGAAAAAAATATGAGGAAAATGAGTTCTTTTCGGGAAAACTTTGTAGTTTGCTCATATTAACTCCATTTATTGCAAATCCTGACAGTGCAGAGTAAAGAGCAGCAGGTTTACTTTTCAACTTAAATAATATTGATGTTATATAATTATTATTAGAAAAATCTGGCTGAAAAATATCTTTACCAAGTAATAAAAATCTAGTCACGTTATCTTTATCATCTTGGACATTTTCTTGTAGAATTTTAAGACCATATATTTCTGCACTTAGACTAGAGGCTATGGCACCTTTAGATTTATCTTTAGTTTCTGAAACAAATTTTGCTGAACCAGCCGTATCTGCTCTAACATTTTCAATAAATTTTTTCTTCTTAATAAATCTTGAAGACTGACTTAATGCTTGAGCGTGTGAGTAAACATCTTTTATGTCTTCTGTTTTTGAATCTTTCAATCCTAATAGATTATGATTAATTGGAAAAAAATGCTCTGCATAAATATTTAGTCTGTATTTAAAGATTAAATATTCAACACCAATATTTCCAGTTGTTTTATTTGATTCTGGAATTAAAGATTTTATTGAATTATCTTCACTAGACCTTTCAAAGCATTCATCAAAGGTTTTGCAAGGTATTGTTTCACTCTTTGGATACATTTTTTTAGCACAACTTTCGCTATAACTTCCTGCAACACCTTGATAAGCAATTTTCATAATTTAATTTTTATATTCCATAATTTTTTTTATTTCTAGATAATCTTCAGTTGTATCTACACCAATTGGTTTATTTTTTGCTAATCCCACGTCTATTTCAATATTGTTATCCATTAGTCTTAATTGCTCTAGTTTTTGGGATTTTTCATTCTGAGTTTGCTCTAATTGCACGAACTTTTGCAAATATGAAACATTATAAATATAAATTCCAATATGGTGATAAATATTTTTTTGAGTATTTTTAATTTCTCTCGTGAATGATGATGCTCTCGATAGATTGTTTTGATGAAGTTTCTCTTTTGTAGTTACTTTTACAATATTTTTATTTAAAAAAAAATTTTCGTCTTCAATTTGACAAGCTAATGTTGAAATTTTAGATTTTTTTTCAATAGTTTTTTTTAGGAGATTATTAACGTCCTCAATATTAAGCATTGGTTCATCTCCCTGAAGGTTTATTACATATTCAATATTGTCATCTTTTAACTTTTGATAAGCCTCGAAAATTCTGTCAGTTCCAGTTTTATGATCTTTTTTAGTTAAAATACATTTTCCACTATGCTTAATCACCTCTTCAAATATTTCTTTATCACCTGTCACAACATAACTTTCTCCAATAAGAGAGGATTTTGCAATTTTGTAAACATGATTGATAATTGAAATGTTATTGATTTTTAATAAAGGTTTATTTGGTAATCTTGTTGCAGCTAATCTTGAAGGGATTAAAATTACTGTATTGCTCATAAACTAAGTATTATGCGTCTTTCAGACGCAATAATTGAATTTAAATTTAGTTTTTTTTTTGTTTAACATGTTATACGAGGATAATAATTAAAAATCATGGACTCATTTGAAATTAATAAAATTATAGCTGCTGTAGTAGTAATTTTTGTCGTTATATTTGGAATAACTAAAATTTCAGACATAATCTATTATGTAGAGAAGCCTAGTCAATCAGCTTATAAAGTTGAATTTGCTGAAACAGATAGTACGAAAGCCTCTGCGGCTGTTGAAACAGTTGATATATCTGCTCTATTAGCCATGGGAAGTGTTGATCATGGAAAGAAAGTTTTTAAGAAATGTAGTGCATGTCATTCCATCAAAAAAGGTGGAAGAAACAATATTGGCCCAGCACTTTATAATGTACTAGGTAGAAATATGGGTGCTCTGGAAGATTACAAATATTCAAAAGCCTTGATTGCATTTGGAAAAGATTGGACTTTTCAAGAGATGAATAGTTTTTTAATAAAACCTGCTTCATATATCAAGGGTACCAAAATGGCTTTTGCAGGATTAAAAAAAGAGAAAGATAGAGCCTCAGTAATTCTATATATGAATGCTAATGCGGATAGTCCATTACAACTACCTTAATTTGCCAAAACAATATAATAAAATACTCTTTTGGACATGAACTCTATTTAGAGCTTGTTGCCATACTTTTGATTGTTTACCAAAGAATACTTCTTCTGAAACCTCATTGCCTCTTGGTAGACAATGTAGAAATATTGCATCTTTCTTAGCTAAATTCATAGTTTTTTTATCTACTTTAAAATTTTTAAATGATTTAAGTTTCTTTTTCTTATTCACTTTATCGTTTAAAGAAATGATTTTATCTGTCATTACAACATCAGAATTTTTAATAGCTATTTCTTTTTTACTAAAAATTTTTATTTTTCCTTTTTGTTTTTTTATCAAAGAAACAAGCTTTTTATTTGGCTGATAGCTTTTAGGGCATGCAATATTTAGGTAAACAGAGAATTTTATGCAGGCCTCTATTAAGCTATTTATCATATTGTTATTAGCATCACCTATCCAACATAGTTTTAATTTTGAAATACTTTTCTTTTTAATTTCTTGAATTGTAAAAATATCAGATAAAACCTGAGTTGGATGTGAAGATGGGCTTAATCCATTAATTATTGGTATACTTGAATATTTTTTGAATTGATCTAATTTTTTATCCGAATCTGTTCTCAACATAAAGGCATTACCATAAGTTGATAAAATTTTAGATGTATCTGCTATACTTTCACTACCAATACCTAAGTGTAACTCCTCTGGTCTTAACGTTAAAGAACCTCCACCTAATTGTTTAATTGCCAAATAAAAACTTAATCGAGTTCTTAGACTAGATTTTTCAAACATCTGTAAAAGTATTTTACCTTTTAAAGGTACGTCTTTATCGAGATCAAGTGTATTCAATCTTTTTCTTTTAGCTTTTCTATGTTTTGCATCTGAGATAATTTTTTTTAAGTCTCTTAAAGGAATATCTCTTATATGAAGAAAGTTTTTAATCATTTTTTATACCCATCACAAACTTTATTGATAATTTTTAAAGCTAAATTTATTTCATTTTTATTAACATTTAATGGAGGCAAAATTCTTATTACATTTTCAGCTGCTCTAATTGTTAATAATTTATTTTTCATTAAACTCTGTATAAATTTTGTTTGGTCATGATGTAACTGTATTCCCAAAATTAATCCTGTTCCTCTTATTTCTTTAATAATATTTGGGAATTTATTTTTAATTTTATTTAACTCTGAAATAAAATATTTTGAATTACTTTTAACTTTTGAAAGAAACCCTTTTCTAAAAATTTCATCCATTACTGCATTGCCAACCGACATTGCTAAAGGGTTTCCACCAAAAGTAGATCCGTGAGTACCTGGAACCATAGCCTGGGAAACTTTTTTTGTCATTAACACCGCTCCTATTGGAAACCCACCTCCAATTCCTTTTGCTATTGGAACTATATCTGGCTTGATTTTTGCATATTCATATGAAAAAAACTTACCAGACCTACCAATTCCACACTGAACCTCATCTAAAATAAGAAGAATTTTTTTTTTATTACAAATCTTTCTCAGTTCTTTAAGACACCAACTAGGTATTACTTTAATACCTCCTTCACCCATTATTGGTTCAATCATTATAGCAGCAGTTTTATTTGTGATTTTTTTTTTTAATTCCTTGTGGTTCCCAAATTTAAAATGGTCAAATCCATCTACTTTTGGACCAAATCCCTCTACCATTTTTTTAGATCCACTTGCATTTATAGCTGCAATAGTTCTACCGTGAAAAGAATTTTTTATACATAGAATCCTATTTTTTTTTGGTTTACCTAGAGAATAAAAATATCTTCTAGCAACCTTTATTGCAGCCTCGGTAGCTTCTGCTCCACTATTTTGAAAAATAACAGCATCCGCAAAAGTTTTCTTTGTTAATTTTTTAGCTAATTCCTCTCCTTCTGGAATTATGAAAGAGTTAGAAACATGCCAAAGTTTTTTTGATTGTTTATTAATTGCTTTTACTAAATTTGGGTTTGCATGACCTAAGGAATTTACAGCAATACCTTGAACAAAATCTAAAAATTTTACTCCATCTTTTGTATACAAAAAAGATCCCTTTCCTTTTTTGAATGAAAGATTTCTTCTTTTATAGTTTTTAGCTAATGAACTCATTTTTAATTAAGATTTAATTTTATAACCTTTGTCTACTAAAAAGTATGCCAAATATGTAATAAATAAACTTAGAAATGATAGCAATGAAATACCAAACAACACTGAACCATCTAGTTGTCCTATGAATGAATACCTAAATCCATCTATCATATGAAAAAATGGATTATAATTACTTACTACTTTTAAAAAATCAGGTAATCTATCAATGCTGTAGAAAGTTCCACTTAGAAAACTTAATGGTACAATTATAAAATTAGTAATTGTACTCATTTGATCAAATTTATCTGCATATAATCCAGTAATTATACCTAAGGACCCCATCAACAATCCTCCTAAAAATAAATAAGCAAACCATAAAACAAAATTTTGTATTGATAAATCAATAAAAATAATAAATATTAAAGTTGACGCAAAGGCAATCAATATACCTCTTGCAGCAGAGGCAAGTGTTATAGCAAATACTACCTCGGATGATGATAGTGGACTATGGACAACATCAGTAATTGTACCCATCATTTTTCCCATCATTAAAGATGAACTTGAATGTGCAAAACTTTGTTGAATAACCTGCATCATTATCAGGCCACTTGCTAAAAATTTTATATACGAGACGCCCAAAACATCATTTCTCTGATCTCCTATAGCAAGTGAGATTACTGTTAAAAATAGTATACTTGTTAATATCGGGCCAAACAAAGTTTGTCCTGCAACTGTTAAAAATCTTAAAACTTCCTTTTTAAATAAGGAATAAGTACCAACCCAGTTAATTAGTCCAAATCTTCTTTTTCCAACTTGATATTTTTTCTGCAATTCAACCATAAGTAATTATTAATAAACTTTTTTTTTGATAATTGTTAAAAAACAAAAAAAAAAGCTTGTTATAATTAGTTATTTGTGATTTCAAGATAGTGTTGTATAACCTTTATAATATACTAAATATAGTATTATGGGATGGTCAGAAGATAAAGTAAATAAACTTAAAGAACTATGGGGCAGAGGGCAAACAGCCAGTCAAATAGCTGAGATAATTGGTGGTGTGACTAGAAATGCAGTTATTGGTAAGGCACATAGATTAAATTTATCTGCTAAGATCAAAACAAGGTCTCCAATTTCGCAAAATAATAATGGAAATATAGCTTCAAATAATAGTATTAAAAAAGGAGGCAGAAAGCACAGATTTAGATCTTTACTTTTAGATAAAAATTTTGAGCCAGCTAAAAATCTTCAATTAGAAGATTTAAATGAACATACTTGCAAATATATGGAAGGTCATCCTGATGAAAAAGACTCTTCATTTTGTGGAAGAAAATCTATTGAAAAATTTTCATATTGTCCATTACATCTGATGATAGTTTTTCAGCCAAAGGGTAAAAAAGAAGAGATTGTAGATAACGATGATGAAGTCCCTAAATTTATAGAAAAGAAAGTTAAGTCTGCCTAGATTATTTAAGTATTTTATCTTTAGCTTTTTTAAATTCATCTTCATTTAATATTCCATTGTCATATAAATTTTTTAACTCTTTTAATTGATTTACAACTTCTAAATTTTGGTCTTCGTTATCCTTGTTTAATTCTAAACTTTGTTCTTTGTTAATTTGTTTTGCTTCGACCCCTCTGGTTATGGCTTTTACAGCTATTGATAATACAAATACAAGAATTAAGAAAACGGCTAAATATATAATATTTGTTAACATTATTTTATTTTATCAATTTTTTTTGAAAATTGTCCTCCTGAAGTCCAATTATAACTATAACGATTTATTTCTTCATCAAATTTTTTATTTGCATTCATATTTAAATGAAAATTAGTTTTATATTTTTTTGATACAATATTATCATATTTCAATAATTTTAATTGATCAATCGTTAATAAAGGTTTCGGCATTAATTGAAATAACCTAGCGTTAACTTTTGCTAAAGATAGAGGCATGGAAAGTAGTAACCTTTTTTTTTTAATTGATTTTAATATTTTCAATATAATCTCTTTGAACGAAATAACTTCAGGTCCAATACACTCGATAGTCTCTGCATAAATTTTTTTTTGTACAATTTGAAAAACTATATCTGTAAAATCCGAAACATGGATTGGAGTAAATTTAGTTTTTCCACCATAATATAATGGCATCACAGGTAAAATGCTTAACAAACTCATAAAATTAGTAGTAAAATTATCATCTACTGAATAAACAATCGAGGGTTTTAAGATTATAGAGTTTGGAAAGTTTTGCTTAACTTTTTTTTCACCGGCTAATTTACTCACAGCATACTTGCTATCAATTGCAGATTCAATTCCAAGAGCAGACACATGAATAAATTGATCAATTGATTTTTTAGCGGCTATGCTTGATAATAATGAAGGTAATTCTGAATGTATCAAATTAAATTGGTTTTCTTTTTTTTCATACAAAATACCAATCAAATTTATGCAAATTGAAGATTTTTCCATCAACTGAGAAACATTTTCCTCATTAAATGAGTTAATTTCTTCGAGCTCCAGATAACCATAATTTGATTGAGTTTTGATTTGGTAACCTTTTCTATGTATGTTTCTAGTAACTGCAATAACTCTATAGTTACTTTTTGTAAATTTTCTTATTAAAGATCTACCTATTTGTCCTGATGAACCAAATATTAAAATTGAATCCTGATTTTTCATATATATATTTCTATTTAATGAATTTAGATATTAAATTACATAAAAAAGATTTACCACAAGAAATAAAGTTCAGTGACAAGATAGCAATAGATTGTGAATTCACAGGACTTAACATTGAAAGAGACAGACTTTGCTTGGTACAAATATCATCAGGTAACAATGATGCTCATATTATACAATTAGATAAAGACAGCTATGATGCACCAAATTTAAAAAGTATTCTAGAGGATATAAATATCAATAAATTATTTCATTATGCTAGAGCTGATCTCCTTTTTATCAAGAAGCATCTTGGAGTAGATGTTAAAAGTATTAATTGTACAAAGATAATGAGTAAAATCGCTAGGGGATATACTGATAAACATGGATTAAAAGATTTGATTAAAGAATTTATAGGGATAGATATTAGTAAACAATTACAATCCTCAGATTTTGGTGGAGAATTATCAGATAAACAACTGAAGTACTGCGCTCAAGACGTTATTTATCTTCACAAAATCTATGATTCTTTAAATAAAATATTAGAGAGAGAAAAAAGAATTAATCTTTATGATAAAACAATAAAATTTATAAATACAAGAGTTGAGTTAGACTTAGCTTCATTTAAGGAAGATATCTGGTCTCATTAAAATGAGAAATAAAAATTTACTAAGTATTGCCAAAGATGTTATTAAACTTGAAACTATAGGTCTTAGGAAACTTCAATCAAGCTTAGGTAAATCTTTTGAAAAAATAATCAAAGTAATACTTAATTGTAAGTCTGGGAAGATTATTATTTCTGGTGTTGGAAAAAGTGGTATAATTGCTAAAAAATGGTCTGCAACTCTATCCTCAACTGGTACACCATCTTTTTTTTTAGATCCTTCAAACGCGAGTCATGGAGATATGGGCCAGGTAACTTCAAATGATGTTGTTATATTAATTAGTTTAAGTGGACAAAGTGATGAGCTAAAAAATATAATACAATATGTGTCTAGAAATAAGAATATTAAACTAATTGGTATCACGTCAAAAAAAGATTCAATTTTATATAAAAATTCTGATTTAAAATTTTTATTACCAAATGTAAAAGAGGCAGGACCTGGAAGTTTTGTTCCAACTTCTTCAACTACTGTTCAAATAGCGTTAGGTGATGCTATTGCTATTACATGTATGAAATATAAAAAATTTGGTAGGTTTGATTTTAAAAAAATTCATCCAGGCGGGTCATTATCAATAAAACTTAAAACCGTAGAGGATTTAATGATAACTGGAAATAAAATACCATTTGTGAAAGAAAATATTAGTATGAGAGCTGCACTGAAATATATGGAGAGAAAAAAACTTGGAGTACTAGTTATTAAAAATGATAAAAATTATACAACTGGTATTCTTACAGATGGAGATTTAAAGAGACTTTCAAATACGAAAATTAATTTCCAAAATTTAAATATAAAAAAGGTTATGAAAAAGAAACCAATTAGTATTGATAAAAATATACTAGCCGCACAGGCTCTTTCTATTATGAATACAAGAAAAATTACAAGCTTATGTGTACATCAAAACAATAAAAAGAATAAGACAATTGGTATTATTCACATTCATTACATATTAAATGCAAATATCACATAGATGTCAATTAAGTCATTTATTCAAATTTTAATAATAATTCTAATATTAACCATAATTGGAGGGGTTTATTATAAATATTTTGACTCAAAAAAAAATATTATTGAGGAAATAAGCCTTACAGAGATCGAAAATCAAGAGCAATTAAAAAATCTTGAAAGTAAAATATCAGAGTTAGAATTAAAAAATAAGGAATTAAGTAGTAAAATAGAAAATCAGAAAAATTATAAAGAAAAACCACCACAAGAGTCTGAAGAAAATAAAATTGGAAAAAAAATTAATAAAGAAATAAATAAAAAAAATAATAATATTAAAAATAAAGAAATAGATAATAAAGAAAACATAATTAAAAACCTTGTAAAAGATGTTGAATATACATCCATAGACCAAAGAGGAAATAAGTTCTATCTTTTGGCAAATTCAGGAAAGTCAAACAGTCAAAATAATGATATTTTAGATTTAAAAAATGTCAGAGGTAAAATTACATCTGATAAACGTGATACCATTTATATAGTTTCAGATTTTGCTCAATATAACTCGGTAAATTTAAATTCTAAGTTTTATCAAAATGTAATAATAAATTATCAAGATAAAGAAATTACATGTATAAATTTTGATATAAATATGGAAACAAATAAAGCTATAGCATATAACGATGTTGTGATAATTGATCCTAAATCTGAAATGAAGGCTGGCATTGTGGAATTTGACTTAAAAACGAAAGATATAAATATTAATCCTGAGAGTATAAATAAAGAAATAGAGGTAATTACAAACTAATGGCACTAATTAAAAAATTTAGAATTAAAAGATTTAAAGATCAAAAGGCTACATTGAGGCTGGAGAAGATATCAATGTTTTATAATAAAAGACAGATTTTAAATAATTTAAATTTAAAAATAAACCAGCAAGAGGTTTTGGGAATGTTAGGACCAAATGGTGTTGGAAAATCTACTCTTTTTCACATCATAACAGGATTAAAAGATCCAAGCTTTGGAAAAATTTTTATAAATGAAGTTGATTGTACCAATATCCCTATTTATGAACGTGCAACAAAATTTAAGCTTGGTTATGTTCCTCAATATGGAGGATTTATACAAGATTTGACTTTAATTGATAATTTAAATCTAGTTGGTGAAATTCATATAAAAGAAAAAGAATTAAGAAAAATAAGAATAGAAGAAATTATATCTCAGTTTGAATTTGATCCATTGTTAACTATAAAAGCAAAGCATTTATCAGGTGGACAAAAGAAAAAGTTAGTTATTGGGATGGCACTTATTAATAACCCAAGTATATTGCTCTTAGATGAACCATTTGCTGCACTGGATATTCTGACTATAAAGATGCTGCAAGAGATAATAGTTAATCTTCAATCTATAGATAAAATTACAGTTATAGTTTGTGATCACCAGGCTAGAGATTTGTTAAGTTGTGTGGACAGAGCAATAGTTTTATCAAATGGAAAAATAATAGCCTCAGGAAGTCCTGATGAGATAATTAAAGATGCTAGTGCTAGGTCAGCATACTTTGGAAATGAATTTAAAATAAATTAATTCATTTGTGACAAATCATATTTTTATAAAAGATAGAATTAAAAGTTTTAATACAAAAATTACAGTCGGATCGGATAAAAGTATTTCTATTAGATCAATACTTCTTGCTTCACAAGCTGTCGGCGTTTCTAAAATTACAAATTTATTAGAATCGGATGATGTTTTAAACACTTTAAAAACAATAAGAAAGCTTGGTGTAAGTTATAAAAAAATAAAAAATGTCTATAATATTGAAGGCTATGGAATAAATGGTTTCAATATTAAAAAAAATACTATAATTGATGCTGGTAATTCAGGGACATTGGCGCGACTAATATTAGGATTATTGGTAAAGACTAAGTATAAAATTAAATTGATTGGTGATAAGAGTTTATCTAAAAGAGATTTTTCAAGAGTAATAAAACCATTAAGGCTTTTCGGCGCAAATATAAAAAGTAATAATAATTTTCTACCAATTGAAATAGAAGGAACAAATTTTTTAAGACCAATTCAATATAGTGAAGATATTGGAAGTGCTCAGGTCAAATCTTGTATAATATTAAGTGCTTTAAATTCGCCAGGGATCACTTGTATAAATGCGAAAAGGTCTAGGGATCACACTGAGTTAATGTTAAAGTTTCTTAAATATCCAATCAAAATTAAAAACAGTAGTGAGTTTCAGGCAATATCAATTCAAGGCCAAAATCAATTTAATGCATTCAATTATAATGTGCCTGGTGATATAAGTTCAGCTGCTTTTTTTATTGTTTTAACAATTCTATCTACAAAATCAAAAATGATTATCAAAAATGTAAATATAAATCCAAGCAGAATTGGAATTATTACAATTTTAAATAAGATGGGTGCAGCTATAAAGTTTAAAAATAAGAAAATTTATAACGGTGAAAAAATCGCAGATATTTATGTTAAAAGCAAAAAAAATTTATTCTCAATAAATTGTCCATCAAAATTAAATAGTTCAGCTATTGATGAATTTTTAATTATATTTTTAGTTGCAGCAAAGGCAAAAGGAGTTTCAAGATTTAAAGAGTTGGGGGAAATGAATAAAAAAGAGTCAAAAAGGCTTGATTTAGGCATTAAGTTTTTAAAATTAATTGGAATTAAAGTAGACAGGTACAAAAATAATATAAATATCCGTGGAAATCCTGATTTATTTTTATCTGATAATTTTGAAATGAAGGATTTTTTAAAAGACCACAGAATTTTTTTTCTTTCATGTATTACAGCATTAACTTTAGGTGGTAAGTGGAAAATAAATGATAAAGATTCAATAAATTCTTCTTTCCCTAGTTTTCTGAAAATATTGAAAAATATAGGAGCAAAAATAAATTGATAAAAAAAAAAAAATTTATCACAGTTGCTATAGACTCACCGGCGGCAGCCGGTGCAGGAACCCAAGCTAAATTAATTTCTAAACATTACAATTTATTTTATTTAGATACTGGTAAAATTTACAGATATATTGGACTATTAAAGTTGCATAATAAAAATAAATTTAGTTATAACCTAATTAGAAGAAAAATTGGTGATATTAAGTTTAATAAGCTTAAAAATAAAAGATTATTATCAAACGATGTTGCAATTTCTGCGTCTGAAATTGCAAAAGACAAAAAAATTAGAGAAATAGTACGTAAATTTCAACAAAAATGCGCTTATCACCCCCCAAAAAGATATAATGGATCTGTCTTAGACGGTAGAGATATAATTACAGTACAAATGAAAGATGCAATGTTTAAATTTTTTATAACTGCAAGTCTAACTGAAAGGGCAAAAAGGCGGTTTGAAGAATATAAGAATTTGAAAAGTGAAATTACTTATAAAGATGTACTTAAAAGCCTTAGAAATAGGGATAAATCAGATAAAAATAGAAAATATGGCCCTTTAAAAAAAACAAAAGATTCAGTCTTGATTAATACAACTAAATTAAGTAAGAAAGCGTGCTTTAATAAGATTAAATCTATGATGGATAAAAAACTAAAATATTAATGGAAATTTATAAAGACTTATCATCTCCTGATAGCCAAAAATTTGAACAACTACTAAACAGCCAACTATCTAAGAATAAAATTGAAGAGGGTAAGGTAATTGAAGGTAAAATAACTAAGATTACAAACAAATATGTATTCCTTTTTATTGAAGGTTTAAAATCTGAACCAGTAATAGATATTAATGAAATTAAAATGATTGGTTTGCAAAATAAGGTAAAGGAGGGTGATAGTGTTTCTGTCTTACTTGAAAAAATAGAAGATAAAAATGGGGATGTGGTTGTATCAGCACAGAAAGCTCAAAAAATTAAAGGATGGAATCAATTAGTAAAATCATACGAAAATAATGAATTAATAAATGGTAAAATTACACAAAAAACAAAAGGTGGAGTTATAGTAGAGCATATTGAAACAGGTTCACTAATGTTTTGTCCTGGATCACAAATTTCAGACAAACCAATTAAAAATATTGACCACTTGATTGGAGTTGAGCAAAAAT
>CABZJN010000016.1 GCA_902526085.1 uncultured Pelagibacteraceae bacterium | reverse complement strand
CCTGATGATAATTTTATAACAATAAATGAACTTTTTAATAAGTTATCAAATCAATTAAAATTCAATATGAGTGCTGTTAATTACAAAGATAGAATAAATGAAGTAAAATTAGCAAATTGTTCTGCTGAAAAAGCAAAAAAAATTATGAGATATAAAAAATCTGTTTCTTTAGATGAATCTTTATCAAGAATGATAGATTATATAAAAAAAAATGGACCTAAAAAGTTTGAGTACAATTATGAACTTGAAATTGTAAATGAAAAAACGCCAAAAACTTGGATTGAAAAAAAGTTCTAAAAATATAATTGGAATTATAGGCGTCGGTTATGTCGGATTACCTTTGGCCGTTAAGTTTTCAGATCACTTTAATACAATTTGTTATGATAATGACAAGATAAGAGTAAATGAACTTATTAAAGGATATGACAGAAATTTAAACTTTAAATCAAATTCTCTCTCAAAAAAAAAATTGAGATTTACTTATGATCATAATATTTTAAAAAAATGTAATGTATTTATAATAACACTGCCAACACCAGTTGATAAAAATAATTTACCTGATTTAAAAATGGTAAAAGATGCTACTCTAAAAATTTCGAATATATTAAAAATAAACGATTTTATTATTTTTGAGTCCACTTTTTATCCAGGCACCGTAGATAATATACTTATTCCAATTCTAGAAAAAAATTCTAGTTTAAAATATGACAGGGATTTTCATGTTGGATATAGCCCCGAAAGAATAAACCCTGGTGACAAAAAGCATAAGTTAGAAAATATTAAAAAAATTGTTTCTAGTAATAGTATAATTGGTAAAAAAAAAATTAAGTACTTATATAAGAAAATAATTACTGCAGGTTTATTTGAAGTTAGCTCTACCAAAGCAGCCGAGCTGAGTAAAATTTTAGAAAATTCCCAAAGGTTTGTAAATATTGCACTGGTAAATCAAATTTCTACTTTATGTAATAAAATGAATATACAAACAAAAGAAGTAATTGATGCTGCAGCATCCAAATGGAATTTTATGAAATTCTATCCAGGTTTAGTAGGAGGACATTGCGTTGCAGTTGATCCTCTTTATTTATCCTATATCCAAAATAGCTTAGGATTATCTTCCTCTCTTATAAGTGTTGCACATAAAATTAATAATGGAAAAGCAAATGAGATTGTTGAGACTGTATTAAAATATAAAAAAAGGGACTCAAATAAAATTAAGATTTTAATATTAGGTGCAACATTTAAAGAAAATTGTCCTGATTTTAGAAATTCTGGGATACTAAAAATAATAAAAGAATTCAATAAATTAAAAATTATACCTGATTTACATGACCCATACATTATAAATAAAAAAGACAAAATATTTTTTGAATATAAGTTCAATCAAATTTCAAAATTAAAATCATCTAAATACAATATTATTTTGGTTGGAGTTGGTCACGAGATGTATAAAAAACTTGGTATTAACAAAATTAAGAAACTATCAATAAAAAAAAACTGTAAAATTATTGACTTAAAAAGTATTTTCTCAAAAAAAAGAGTAAGTTATCAGTTATAATTTAAGAGAATAAGTTAAAATTCATAAAAAATGATCTCAAATAGTGCACATCCATTTCTCTCACTTCTAATATCTCTAATTCTTTTTTTTGGATTTTATGAGATAGGTAAATTTGCTGTTTCAAAATTTTCGTTAAAGTCATTAATTCAAAATGTTTCTAGTTGTGAGTTCCAATATACATCTATTGGTATTGTTATAATTTCATTAATTTTATTTCCTTTAGTTGCTTTTACCAACTCTGCAAAATTCATTTTAATAATATTTTCGATTATCTTATTTGTATTTGGTATTAAATTTTTAAAATCAATTAAACAAATATTTTTGAATTTTAAAATTGAAAAAAAAGATTTATTTTTTTATGTTTTTATATTAATTGTGTCGTTGTATTTTTTGTTAGCTCTTTCTCCGCTAACAGCTGCAGATGTTTTGGATTATCATTCGGGAGTTGCTCTTAACATATTAAGATTTGATAGATATATATTGTTACCAGAATGGTTTACAGGCTTGCAAGCTGGACATGGTGAGACTTTAATTTCTTTAGGTTTTTCAGTGGGTGCTGAACAATTTGGATCATTAATTCAGTTCTCATCAATACTTTGCATATCTGGAATAATAATTAAATTTAGCGAAAATCAAAGAGATCTTTGGTCAAAATATTTTTTAGTTGTTACAGTATTAACCTGTCCTATATTAATTTTTTTATTAAGTGGAAATAAACCACAAATTTTTTACTCAAGTTTACTATTTTTTGCATTTGCTCTTAATTTTGTAAAATTGAAAAATAAAAAGGAGATATTAATAAGTTATTTAATTATAAATATTTTAATATGTTTATGTGTAATGGGTAAATTTTCATTTAATTTATCTGGAGGCTTAGTCTGGTTATTCTCAACATTAAATTTTATAAATAAAGAAAACTATCGTAGATTAATAGTAATTCCCATTAGTGTTTTTGCATTTTTATTTTTACCATTTATATACTGGAAATATATTAATTTGGGAGGAAATTTTTTTACATATTTATATAGTCCTTTCCCTTTACATCTTCCTGGTTATGAAACTTTTTTAAATCACAATAGAGGTTCGCAAGAAATACCATTCCCTAATTTTTTATTTTACACAAGCATGTCAAGATTGACTGAATTTTTAGCTTTAAGCCCAATTTATTTTATAATTTTAATATTTTTCATTAAACAAAAAAAAAATATTTCTATAATTTTATTAATGGTGTTAGCTTTTGTTCTAATCTCAAATCTTTACGCATCACCAAGCGCTAGATATTATCTAGATGTTATATTGTGGTTAACTATTGGAGTAACATTTTTAAAAAATTTTAAAATTAATAACATTTTAAAAATTTTATTTTTTCCTCAAGTTTTGATGACCGTGGTAATACTAATTTATTCTGTTTATAATTTTTTGCCTGGCTCATTTTCTAAGAAATTATATAGAGATGTAAAAAATAATTATGCTTATATGTATTCAGGTTTTGAGTGGTTAAATGAAATAGTTCCTGATAATTCAAAGATATTAATAATAAATAGACCTATCGCAAATTATAAAGAATTCGCGGTGTCAGGTAATTTTAATTATTTTACAAATAAAGATGAGGCAATTTATTATAAAAATTTAATAAAAAAATACGATTTAGAATTAATCGCTTATTTTGGAAATAAAGCTGACCTTATGCATCTTAAAAACTGTGCTTTAGAACTTTTTAAAAAAAAAGAAAACGTTGGTTTTCACGCAACCAGAAATCCATTTAATAAAGGAAGTTATTACAATGGATATATCTATCATTTTGATAATAATAAATTACCTAACTGCTAGTAATTTAGTTTAAAAAATATATTGAATAAGATCCAATTTTTTTTGAATTCAAATTTTCTAATTTGTAATTAGAGCAAGGAGATTTACTATACATACATAGCTCTTGATTACTATAATAATATACTTCTAAACCATTTTTTTTAATTAATTGAAATTTATTTGGAATATTATTTTTGTTAATATCTAAAGAATATATTTTCGGCCATGGATAATCATTATAAAAGATATTTATTTTATCATTAATTCTAAATCCATTCTTTAAAAATAATCCCATGAAGCACAATATTATTATTAAGGTGTAATACTTTCTATTATTATCAATGTATATTTTAGAAAATAATATCAGAAGTGTTAATATTATGAATAAACCTATAAAGGATAAACCATATCTATATATTGGAAATTTTAAAAACCAAACAACTAAAAAAAATATATTTAAAATAAATAATTGATAAAATCTTTTTTTATTAAATTTTTGATGTTCATTTTTTTTCCTACTAAAAACATATTTAATGGAATTAAATAAAGTTAATAGTGTTAAAAATATTAAGAATGGTAATATTTTTTCAAAAATTTTTTTTAAATGGTTGTTTGACCAGGTTTTAAACCAATTAAATTTTTCATTATATTCCTCATAATTTAAAATTACTCCTTTTTGATCAGACCACCCTTTTGCCCAAGCTTCGCTAACAAAAACTGCTTCCTCTGTCTGTTCTGTATTATGATAAATTAAATTTTTGATACAAGTTTTTTGAACTGGATAAAGCAAACATCCAGATACTAATACATTTTTCAAAATCCATAATGTTCCTATTAATAAAAAAATTAAATTAGTTTTATTATATGCAAGTTTCTTTTTCCTTTTGTGAATTAAAAATAAAGATATAGGGATAATTGCTATAAGTACTAAAAATAATTTTAGAGTTGCTAAAAAAATTGATAATATTAATATTTTTGAATAAATTTTATTATTGCATTCTCTAATATTGTAAATTTTTAAAAAATATATCACTAGAATAAAAAAATATATATGACCAGGGGCGTCATTACCCAGACTACTGTACCTATTAAAATTAAAAATGCTAAAAATAAAAATGAAAAATATAAAGTTAGCAATAAATTTATTTTCTTTGAGAAAAATAAAAAAATTGTTTAATAAATAAATAAAAAATATTGAAACTATTGATGCCAATGGAACAGTAATTGTAGATGTAGTAAAAATAAAATTGTTATAAATTGCAGATAGATACTGAATTATAGAAATATGTCCAAATCTAAAATGAATATTAGATGCCCCTAGTATAATCTTGTTCTCATTTATCATACTTATGTAAGGCAAATGGTATAAACCAGCATCAGGTCTGTTAACATTCGAAAGCAATAATAAAATAAAACTTAGTAAAGAAGTATAACAAATATATAAAAGTAACTCTTTCTTAAATAATGTTTTTGAAAAATATGTAAAAAATAATATTAAACTTATTATTATAATTAATGTTCCTATTAGTTTATTTAAAGGAAAAAAAAAATTTAAGGTAAGTGCAAAAAAACTAAGAGCAACAATTCCAAATAAAGAAAACTCTGAAAAGTTTTTGCTTATAGAAATTTTATCTTTAAAAAAGTACGAACAAAATAAATTGCCAAAACTTAACAATATAATTGAACTCACTACACAAGATAATATTAATTCAAACATTATTTATTTACATATCATTTATTAAATATTTAATATAAATGTTAGATATACTCGTATAATTTTAAGGTTAATATAATTTAATTTTGTAATATTTTTTAAATGATTTTATCAATAATTATACCTTGTTTTAATGAGGAAAATACAATTCTTGAATTATTAAAAAAAGTCAATTTACAAAAGAGCAACTTTAAAGTTGAAATCATAATTTCAGATGATGGTTCTAAAGATAAAACATTACAGTTTCTCAAATCAAATAATAATCTTTATGACAAATTAATAGAAAATAAGATTAATAGAGGAAAAGGAGCGGCTATCAGAAGTGCAATAAATTTTGCTAGTGGGGACATTATTTTAATCCAAGATGCAGATTTGGAATATGATCCAAAAGATTATAAAAAATTAATCCAACCTATTATAGAAAAAAAAACTAAAGTAGTTTATGGCACAAGAGTGGCTAAAAACGGGAGATATAATAGTAGAGATTTTATCTCACTAAGTAGAATTTTTTTTAATCATGTTTTAACTATTTTCTCAAATATATTTAACAACCAAAACCTAACTGACGCACATACATGCTATAAAGTATTTGAGGCAAAATTATTTAAAGAAATTAAATTAAATGAAAATGACTTTGCATTTTGTCCAGAAGTTACGACTAAGTTATCTAAGTTAAATGAAAAAATTTTAGAAGTTCCAATTAGTTACAAAGGCAGAACTAAACAAGAGGGAAAAAAAATAGGATTGTATGATGGAATAAGAGCATTTTATGTAATCTTAAAATACCAATTTAAAATTTTTTATTGAAAATTAATCCAATTAAATTGATTACTAAAGTACTATTTCATTTGCAATCTACTTTTTAAGTATTTTAATGATTTAATATTACTGTTAATTAACTAATTTCGTTTATATATTAAATTAATTGTTATTTAAGATTTGAAAAAAAAAAAATATAATTAAATGATTTCAGCTATAATCCCTACATTAAACGAAAAAAAAAATGTAGCAATCTTAGCAAAAAAGTTATCTCGAATTAAATTTATATCCGAAATTATATATGTAGATGACAATTCAAAAGATGGTACTTTTGAGGAAATAAAGAAACTTAGTAAAAAAAAAAAAATTAGAGGTTATCAAAGAAAAAAAAATAGAGATTTAAGTAAATCTGTAATCTATGGAGTCCTAAAATCAAAAAAAAATAATGTTTTAGTTATGGATTGTGATTTGCAACACGATACTGATTATATCTTGAAAATGTGGAAACAATTTAAAAATAAAAAAATTGATTTAGTTATTGCAAGTCGATTTGCAGACAAGAGTTTTTATGGAAACCTTGGCTTTTTTAGAAGTACAATTTCTAAAATTGCAATTTCTACCATCAACTTAATTTTTGGAAAAAAAACCTCTGATCCATTATCTGGATTTTTTATCTGTAATAAAACACTCATTACAAAACATAAATTTAAATTTTTTGCCAAGGGTTATAAAATTTTATTTGATATTTTATACAATGGTAAAAAAAATATTATAGTTTCTGATCAGCCAATTATATTTAGAAAAAGAAAACATGAAAAATCAAAATTTAATTTAAGAATTATAAGGCTTTTTTTTTATCAAATTCTATATACAAAATTGCTTGTAAAAAAATAAAAATATACTATAACCGCAAGGCCTGGTGATTATTGCGAAAGGGTAATACCCGAATCCATTCCGAACTCGGAAGTCAAGCCTTTCTGCGCCGATGGTACTTTGTCTTAAGGCACGGGAGAGTAGGACATTGCCAGGCTAAAAAATAATGTTATGAAAATTGCTAGTTCTTTAAAATCCTTAAAAAAAAGAGATCTTAATTCAAAGTTGGTAAGGAGAAGAGGTAGAGTGTACATAATAAATAAGAAAAATCCTAAATTCAAAGCAAGACAAAAATAATTTTTGTATAATTAAAATATATCATGATAATAGGTTCAATTTCAGAAAACAAAAATTTTGAAAATAGAGTTGCAATTACTCCAGATATAATAAAAAAATATAAATCATTAGGTTTAGAGGTTCATTTAAGTAAAGATTACGCTTCACACTTAGGGATAGAAGATAAAGTTTATGAGACCGAGGGTGCTAATATTTATACAAATGATGAAGAAATTATTTTAAACTCAAATGCAATTTTGCAGATGAGTATTCCAAGCGATGAGAAGTTAAATAAATTTAAGAAAGACCAAATTTTGATTGGCGTATTAAATCCCTACTTAAACGAAAAAAAATTAAAAGAGATTACTTCAAGAAATGTAAAATGTTTTTCATTAGAGCTTTTACCAAGAATTACAAGAGCACAATCTATGGATATTTTATCCTCACAGGCAAACCTAGCAGGATATAAAGCTGTTGTTGATTCATTTGCTTATTTTAAAAAAGCAATTCCAATGATGATGACTGCCGCTGGAACAATTTCAGCAGCAAAAGTATTGGTTGTCGGTGCGGGTGTTGCAGGTTTACAGGCTATTGCAACTGCAAAAAGAATGGGAGCGATCGTTTTTGCTACAGATGTGAGACTAGCTTCAAAAGAACAAGTTGAAAGCTTAGGTGGTAAATTTTTAACAGTTGAAGGATCTGAAAACTTAGAAACAGAGGGCGGATATGCAAAAGAAGCATCAGAAGAATTTAAAAAAAAACAAGAAGATTTATTAAAAGAAACTTTAAAAAAAATAGATATTATAATATGTACGGCTTTGATTCCTGGAAAAAAGGCTCCAATTATAATCAAAAAAGATATGATTGAAGTTATGCAAAGTGGTTCTGTTATCTATGATTTGGCAGCCTCACAAGGTGGAAATTCTGAATTAACTAAGGTCAATGAAGTAATAGATAAAAATGGTGTAAAAATTATGGGGGAAACAAATATTTTAAATAAACTACCTGTTTCAGCCTCAAATCTTTACGCAAAAAATATGTTTAATTTTATAAGTAATTTATTCGACAAAGATAAAAAAAATTTTGTAATAAATTTAGAGGATGAAATAATTGAAAAAACCAAGGTAAAATAATGGAAATAGATCCTTTTATTTTTAGATTAAGTATTTTTATATTATCAATTTTTATTGGATATTATGTTGTATGGAGTGTAACTCCATCATTACATACACCATTAATGTCAGTCACTAATGCAATATCATCTGTAATAATTGTTGGAGCAATTATAGCAGCCCTTGCAGGATCTACAGATAATGTTTTTGAGACTTCAAAAATTTTTGGTTTTCTTGCAATAATTTTAGCAGCTGTAAATATTTTTGGAGGTTTTTTGGTTACTCAAAGAATGTTGCAGATGTATAAAAAGAAGAAAAAATAAATATGACAGCAAATCTATCAGCTCTGTTTTACCTAATTTCAGGTATTTTATTTATTTTGGCCTTAAGAGGGTTGTCATCTCCTGAAACTTCAAGACAAGGAAACTATTTTGGTATTGCAGGAATGGCAATTTCAATTATTGTTACTTTTCTATCTGTAGGAACTTTTGGCACAGGATTTATTTATGTACTGATTTTTCTTGTAATTGGTGGATCTATTGGAGCATTTATAGCATTTAAAATACCAATGACAGCAATGCCTGAGCTTGTAGCTGGCTTTCATAGTCTTGTAGGCCTTGCAGCTGTTTTTGTAGCTATATCAGCATTTTTAAAACCCGATGCATTTAACTTAGGAACTTTAGGAAATATTAAACTTGCAAGTTTGATAGAAATGTCTTTAGGAGCAGCTATTGGAGCAATAACTTTTTCAGGATCAATTATAGCATTTTTAAAACTTAGAGGAATAATGTCTGGCTCTCCAATTACATTTAAAGGACAACACATTATCAATTTAATATTAGGTTTATCTATAATATTTTTGATTTATTTTTTATGTGTCACCCAATCTTCTAATATATTTTGGTCCATAGTAATAATTTCCTTTATTGTTGGTATATTGTTAATAATACCAATTGGAGGCGCAGATATGCCAGTAGTTATTTCAATGTTGAACTCATATTCAGGTTGGGCAGCAGCAGGAATAGGGTTTACGTTAGAAAATACTGCCTTAATAATTACAGGTGCTTTAGTTGGATCGTCTGGTGCAATTCTTTCATATATAATGTGTAGAGGTATGAATCGATCATTTTTTAATGTTATTCTTGGAGGGTGGGGTGCAACAGAGCAATCAAATAATAAGGAGAGTAAAGAGCAAAAACCAGTAAAAAATGGCAACGCTGATGATGCAGCTTTTTTGATGAAGAATGCATCTTCAGTAATAATTGTTCCAGGATATGGAATGGCTGTGGCACAAGCGCAACACGCTCTTAGAGAAATGGTAGATGCTTTAAAAAAAAATGGTGTAAAAGTATCCTATGCAATTCACCCAGTTGCAGGAAGAATGCCAGGCCATATGAATGTCTTATTAGCGGAGGCAAATGTACCATATGATGAGGTTTTTGAATTAGAGGAAATTAATAATGATTTTGCTAATTGTGATGTTGCATATGTTATAGGAGCGAATGATGTTACCAATCCTGTTGCTAAGTCAGACCCTCAAAGTCCTATATATGGTATGCCTGTATTAGATGTAGAAAAAAGTAAATCAGTATTATTTGTTAAAAGAAGTTTGTCACCTGGGTACGCTGGAATTGATAATGATCTCTTTTACAGAGATAATACCTTGATGTTATTTGCTGATGCAAAAAAGATGACTGAAGAAATTGTTAAGAGTTTATAATTGACTAAGATTTTTTGTGATATTGCAGATATTAAACTTGTAAGAAAATTTAATAATAAAAAATTAGTCCAAGGCTTTACAACTAACCCATCTTTGATGAGAAAAGCTGGAGCCAAAGACTATGCAAAATATACCAAAAATATATTATTACAAACTAATAAACCTGTTTCATGTGAAGTATTCGCTGATGATATAAAAAATATGATATATCAAGGAAAAAAAATTAATAGCTGGGGAAGAAATGTATATGTTAAAGTCCCAGTAACAAATTCCCGAGGTAAGTACATGGGAAAAGTTATATACGACTTAAATAAAAAAAATATTAAATTGAATATAACAGCTGTATATACCTCAAATCAGACAAAAAAAATTTTAAAAAATATAAATAAAAAAACAAAAGTAATTATTTCAATATTTGCTGGAAGAATGGGAGATGCTGGGAAAGATCCTATTCCTGAATTTAAAAAAAGTATAAAAATGGCAAAAAAATATAAGAATGTTCAAATTCTTTGGGCAAGCGTGAGAGAACCATATAATTATTTACAAGCAAAACAAATTGGATGCCATATCATTACGGTACCACCCCTAATAATTGAGAAAATAGAAAAATTTGGAAAAACTTTTAAAAACCTCACAAATGAAACTGTTAGGAATTTTTTAATAGATAGCAAAAAATCTAAATTTAAAATCTAATCCTTTTCAATAATTATTAAATAATCATCTATATTATTTGCTTTATCAGATGTTAATATTTTTGGTTTAAAATCTTCTAATTTTTTAACCAAGTCTCTTAAATAAGCTACATGCACGTCTTCTATTACATATAAACCTTCAGGTCTTAATTTACTAAAGGATTGATTAAAAAAAGCATATGCTGAATTTAGAGTATGTAGGCCATCATCAATTATTAAATCAAAATTATTTTTATTAATTTTTCTCCACATTTCATTTATCGACTGACTATCAAGTTGATTAACATAAAAAGTTGATATTCTTTCATCCTCAAATAAGATATTTTTATCTATGTCTGCAGCATATATATGTGCATTTTTAAAATATTCTCTCAAAACTCTCAAAGAAGCTCCAGGTTTACCTTTTCTTGCAGTATTAGACTTAATATTTTTGTTTGGTGTACCTATGCCACACTCAAAAATAAGTTTAATATTTCTTTTTTTTTTTTGAAAATATTCATAATAAAATTGTGAATAAAAATGAAAATTTCTAGAATCTAAATTTTCTTTTAAACCCCCTTTATCAGTTAAATATTTTTCGCATAGTTCTGAAAATTCATTGTTTTGAGAATTTATTTTAAATATTCTCAAGTAGGAATAATTTTTTATATATTTCCTCGTTTGATAAATTAAAAACTTTAGATAAATTTTTGTAAGGAAATTAAAAAATAATAATTTATCTAACTTGCCCAAAATTTTTTTCATCACTTTTTTGGTTGCGGGGGACGGATTTGAACCGTCGACCTCAAGGTTATGAGCCTTGCGAGCTACCAGGCTGCTCCACCCCGCGGTATTTAAATTCTATTTTTAAGCTTATTTAGTTTCTTTACTCTTTTAATATTTTCTTGAAGTATTCTTTTTTTTTTTTCAGAAGGTTTTTCGTAGGTATTTTTAAGTTTTATAATTTTAAAAAAACCATCTCTTTGCAGTTTTCTTTTTAAAACTCTCAAAGCTTGTTCAATATTATTATCTTTAACCTCTATTTTAATAACTACCTCCAAAAAAGGCATTAGTTAGCATTTTATTATTTATTTGTCTATTATATTTCATAAGCTGTAATTAAATTTTTATTATGTTTTTTTTTCTTTTTTCTCTCTTTTTATTCTTCTTTCAGCTTTTTCAATAGCATCAATCAAATCTTTTTGAGTAAAAAGTCCCATAGCAACTGGGTCTTTGGCATTTAAATTATTATAGTTCCAATAACTTTTATTCCTAATAGATGTAGTTGAATCTTTTGTAATACCAACTAATTTTGCAATTTGGGAATCTTTTAAAATTGAATGTTGTTTTATTAACCAAAGAGCTGAATCTGGTTTATCTTGACGTTTTGATAAAGGTATATATTTTTTTGTCTTTTTTTCATCGCTCTCAATTTTAATTTCATTTTTATTTAATATAAGTTGTCTATTAGAGTCTTCTGTAGAAAGTTTAATTTCTTCTTTAGTTAGTTGTCCAGCAATAATAGGATTGTAACCAACAATACCTTTTCCAACCTCACCATCAGCAATACCTTGTATTTCAACTTCATGCAACTTACAAAAATCAGCAATTTGTTTGAATGTTAGAGATGTATTTTCAACTAACCAAACAGCAGTTGCCATTGGCATTAAAGGTGCATTATTCATTATTTATTTTCGGATCTAAAGTTCTGAAATTTTTTGTTGAATTTACTTACTCTTCCTTTATCAAGAATCTTCTGTTTACCTCCAGTCCAAGCAGCGTGGGATTTGGGATCTATTTCAAGTTTTAAAACATCTCCTTCAGATCCCCAAGTAGACTTTGTCTCAAAATGACTGCCATCTGTCATTTCAACAGTTATTTTGTGGTAATTGGGATGTAAGTTTTTTTTCATAGCGGCTTTATAGCAAAAAGTTAAACAAAAACAATTAAAAGTTATCTAATTTTTCTATCATTTTGTTATAAATACTACTACTTGCTGCTCTAATATCTATACTATTATGATCATATTTGCTGTAATCGTTTATGGTTCCTCCTGCTTCTTGAACAATTAATATGCCAGCGGCTATATCCCACAAATTGATTTTGTTATGAAAAAATCCATCTAATCTTCCTGATCCTACGTATGCCAAATCAAGAGCCGCGCAACCCGAATTTCTCATATTTAAATCTGGATAAGCAAACTTTAATCCATTTTGGTCAGATGAAAATAAACAATCTTCAATATCACTTTTGCTAGATACTCTTATTCTGTGGTTATTATAGTATGACCCATTACTTTTTTCAGCGAAAAAAATTTCATTTTTAATTGGATCATGTATTAAAGCCGATATTAAGTCATTATCAATTTTGAGAGCGATTGAAATTGCAAAATGGGGAATTCCATGTAAAAAATTTGTAGTCCCATCAATAGGATCAATTATCCAAATTTTGTCTTTATCGTTATTTTCAATTTTTCCACTTTCTTCAGTTAAAAAAGAGTAATTTTTTTTTGCTTTAGTCAATTCTTTGATAAGAATTTCTTCAACTCTCTTGTCTGTTTTAGTTACAAAATCTCTTGGTCCTTTTTTTGCAACTTGTAAATTTTCAATTTCACCAAAGTCTCTTATAATTACTTTAGAGGCTTTCTCACAAGCTTTAATCATTACATTTAGATTAGGTGAGATTGAGTTCATTAATTAAATTTTTTTAACATATTCAAGTGTTCTAGTATCTAAAATAATTTCATCTTCAGCTTCGACAAATGGAGGAACCTGTATTTTAATTCCATTATGTAAAATAGCAGGTTTATATGATGATGAAACTGTTTGACCTTTCAGAGCTGCGTCAGTGGAGGAAATTCTACAAGTTATTTGATTTGGTAGTTCAATTGAAATTGGATTTTCATTATAAAAACTAATTGTTACATCAAGATTTTCAGTTAATAATTTACCTTTTTCACCAACAATATCTTTTTTAATCTCTATCTGCTCAAATGTTTTTGGATCCATAAAAAAGTGATTACTCTCATCTGAATAAAGAAAATTAAAATTAATTTCATCTAAAGACGCCTTTTCAACTGACTCACTTGATCTAAATCTTTCGTTAAGCTTTGTGGTTTTGCCAACACTTTTCATTTCTACTTGAGCGAACGCACCACCTTTTCCTGGTTTTACATGTTGAGTTTTAAGAACTTCCCACAGATCATTCTTATATTCTAAAAGCATTCCAACTCTTATTTCGCCAGCATTAATTTTCATTTTAATAATTCAATTGTTTTTTTTGGTTTGATTTTTTTATTATTCCAAACGTAGCTTGAAATAGCTAAAAAATTAGCATTGTTCAATAACAGATTTTTATAATTTTTTGAATTTATGCCTCCGATTGCAACTAAAGGTAATTTAGTAAGTTTATTTACTTTATTCAAAATTTTAGTACTTGCTACGTATTTTGTTTTTTTTGTTTTTGTAGAATAAAAAGCACCAAAAGCTAAATAACTTGCATTTGCTTTAATTGCTTCTTTTGCTAATTTAACAGAATTGTGACAAGTAACACCAATAATCTTTTTACCAATAATTTTCTTAGCCTCAGTTATATTTATATCTTTTTGACCCAAATGGCACCCATCTGCATCTATTATTTTTGTTAGAAAAGGATCATCATTAACTATAAATTTCACATTATTTTTTTTACAAATAAATTTCATTTTTTTACCAATTATTATTTTTTTTTTAAATGAGTATTTTTTTAGTCTCATTTGAAAAATATATACTTTACCAGTTGACAAAACTTCATTTAAATTTTTGTAAAAACTTTTATTAATTTTATTTGGAGAAATAAGATAAATAAATTTTTTTTTATTTATTCTCAAGTTCTTTAGACCATTTCCCTTGTGCAGCCATGGTGCACATTTTAGCTCTATGATTAAAAATATTTTGTGTTCCTTGAACATCTTTAATATTTTTAGACCAGAATTTAATAGCGCTTTGTTGTAGAGCCCTTCCGTATGAGTATGTCATTATAAAATTAGTATTATTATTTTTATTAATTAAATTTAAATTCTCTGTTGCTTCTATTTCAGATTGACCTCCAGACAAAAAAGCAATTCCCGGTACCTCTGATGGAACTGACTCTTTTAGACATGAAAGAGTTTGAGATGAAACTTCTTCATTTGAAATTTTATTTTTTGAACTATTTCCTGCTAGAATCATATTTGGTTTTAGAATAATTCCTGATAAGTCAACTTTGTGAAGTATTAACTCTTCAAAGCATTTTTTAATTACTTCTGAGGTTACTTCAAAGCAAGTTTCAGCCGAATGATCGCCATCCATTAATACCTCAGGCTCAACAATTGGAACCATCCCACATTCTTGAACTAGAGCAGAGTATCTAGCCAAAGCATGAGCGTTACAATGTATTGCAAGTTTACTAGGAGATGTTCTATTTATATAATAAACACCTCGCCATTTGGTAAATCTGGCCCCAAGTTGATAATATTTCTTCAATCTCAACCTTAATCCATCTAATCCTTCAGTAATTTTTTCTTCTGGAGAATTAGCTAATTCTTTTGCACCAGTGTCTACTTTAATTCCTGTTACCGCTCCAGAAGAGGAAATTAAATCTGGAATTGAGTTTTTCAAACTTGTTGTCTGGTTAATAGTTTCATCATAAAGTATGACACCGCCTATACATTCCCTAATACTGGTTGATGAAAAGAGTATCTCTCGAAATAAAAGTCGATTTTCTGGGGTTGAAGCTACATTCACTGCCTCGAGTCTTTTTGTCATTGTTCCATTACTCTCGTCTGCAGCTAGTATACCTTTACCATCAGAAATTATCTTGAGTGCAATTTGATTAAGTTCAGACATTTTAATTTAAAGCGGTTATACCAGGAAGCTTTTTGCCTTCAAGATATTCTAAAAAAGCTCCACCTGCAGTTGAAACAAAATTAAAATTATCCTTAATTTTTAAGCTATTTATCAGGGAAACAGTATCCCCACCACCCACTACAGAAAAAACTTTGTTAGATTTATAATTTTCAACTATCTTCTTTGCAATTTTAATACTTCCATTGGCAAAATTTGGATTTTCAAAATATCCAGCTGGTCCATTCCACAATATTGTTTTACTATTATTAATTACATTAATTATTTTATTAATTGTTTTTGGGCCTATATCTAAAATCATTTCATCAGGTAAAATTTGATCTAGTTCTTTATTTTTACTGGTCCCATTTAAATTTTTAGATACAAGTACGTCATCAGGACAAATTATTTTACATTCGTTTTTTTCAGAAAGTGTAATAATTTCTTTAACTATTTGATAGCAATTTTTCTCTTTAATCGATTTTCCGATATTATTTCCAAAATATTCAATAAAATTATTAGCCATACCACCAACAATTATAATATAATCGAATTTTGGTATTAAATTTTTTATAATATCTATTTTAGTTGAAATTTTAGATCCCCCAATAATACATGTTATAGGTTTTGTTATTTCATTAATAATTTTATTAAGAGCGCCTACTTCTAAATCAAGCTGTAATCCAGAGAAAGATGGTAAATATTTAGAAATTTTGTGAATTGATGCATGTGCTCGATGAGAACAGGAAAAAGCGTCATTAACATATAAATCTCCTAAACTTGCTAAATGTTTTGCAAACCTATCATCATTTTTTTCCTCTTCTGGATAAAATCTAATATTTTCTAAAATAAGAATTTCTTCATCAAATTTTTCAAAGTAATCTCTATTTTTTATATCGTATATGTTTTCTGTGATTAATTTTACTCCTACATTTAATTTTTTTCTTAAATCTTCACCTATTGGTCTTAAAGATAGCTTCTTTACTTTTTTACCTCTCGGCCTTCCAACATGTGATATAATTATTATTTTAGTTTTTTGTTGTATTAAAAAATTTAAAGTAGGTAAAATTTTGTCAATTCTTGTTGTATCACTTATTTTGCCATTTTCTAAAGGAACATTTAAGTCTAATCTTAATAATATTTTTTTACTATCAAGATTTTTTTCTTTTATAATACTTCTCATTAAGAGATTTTATGCAAATTCTCAGCTATATCACACATTCTATTTGAAAAACCCCATTCATTATCATACCAAGCAGAGATTTTACCCATGTTAGTTCCAACTACACTTGTTAAAGAGGCATCAACAATTGCAGATGCAGAATGATGATTAAAATCAATAGAAACCAGCTTTTCGTGAGTAACTTCTAAGATTTTATATAATTCATTTTTAGAGGCGGTTTCAAATACAGCATTAATTTTTTGTATATCAACTTTTTTTTTTGTGCAAAATACTAACTCTAAAAGCGATACATTGGGTGTTGGGACTCTCATTGCAACTCCTTCTAATTTTCCTTTTAGGCTTGGAATTATTTCACCAATTGTTTGTGATGCCCCAGTTGATGTTGGGACAATTGATTGACTTGCGGTCCTTGCTCTTCTTGGATCTTTATGAGAATTATCTAAAATTCTTTGATCACTTGTAAATGCATGAATAGTTGTCATAAAACCTTTTTCAATTTCAAAATTATTATTAAGTACATTCACAACTGGAGCTAAACAATTAGTTGTACATGAAGCAGCAGATATTATTTTATCATCCTTTGATATAATATTTTCATTTACACCAAAAACTATTGTTTTATCTGCATTTTTACATGGAGCTGAAACAATTACTTTTTTTGCTCCGTTTTTGATGTGTGCAAGTAATTTTTCTCTTGAATTAAATTTACCAGTGCACTCAAATACATAGTCAACATCATACTTTTTCCAATTAATATTTTCGATTTTAGATTCTTGAGAAAATGTAATTTTATTTTTATTAATTATTATTTCATTTTCACCAAATTTTAAATCTGCTTGAAATTTTCCGTGAATAGAGTCATATTTTATTAATTTAAAAGTAGACTCTGAATTTGATCTATTATTTATATGACTTATTAAGAAACTTTTATTTTTAGCTTCAAAAATTGATCTAAGTACCATTCGACCAATTCTACCCATCCCATTAATTCCAATTTTAATAGTCATTTCAGTTTTTAAATAATTTCTTTGATTTATTTGTAATATTTGAAGATATTAATCCAAAATATTTATAAATATCTTTATAAGGAGCACTTTTCCCAAAAACATCAATTCCAAAAGTCATTCCATAATCACCTACATACTTTTTCCAACAATCACTTGAACCAGCTTCAATTGAAATTTTCAATTTAGTTTCTTTTAAAATTTTATCTTTATATTTATTTGATTGTAAGTCAAAAAGCTCCATACATGGCACTGATATAACTTTTGAATATATCTTATCTTTGGCTAATTTATGGCTGGTCTCTATAGCTAAGTTTACTTCAGAACCGCTTGCTAAAATTGTAAGTTTAACTTTTTTGCTAGTTCTTAAAACCTCATAAGCTCCCAGTGAGCATTTATTGGTTTTTGAGTATTTATCTCTAATTGGATTAAGGTTTTGTCTGGTTAAGGATAGAATGCTTGGTGTATTAAAACTCTCTAAAGCATGCTCCCAACATTCAATAGTTTCTAATCTATCTGCAGGTCTAAAAATATTAAGGTTGGGTATTGACCTTAATCCAGATAATTGTTCAATAGGCTGGTGTGTTGGTCCATCCTCTCCAAGACCGATAGAGTCATGTGTCATTACATATATAACCTGTTGTTCCATCATAGCTGCTAATCTTATTGATGGCTTGCAATAATCTGAAAAAATTAAAAAAGTTCCTCCGTAAGGTATTATTTTACTATGCAAGGCTAATCCATTCATAATTCCACACATGGCATGTTCTCTAACTCCATAATGGATATAATTTCCATTAAAATTTCCTGGTCTAATTATTTTATGATTTTTTGTCTTGGTGTTATTTGATCCAGCGAGGTCTGCTGATCCACCAATAAGTATATTACTTTTTTTAACAAGAGAGCTAATAATTGACTCTGAGGATTTTCTTGAAGCGAGAGTCTTATCTTCTTTTAAAGCTATTTTTTTTTCTTTTAAAGCAGACTTTATAAAATCATTTTTGAAAAATTTATTTATTTTACTTTTTTTCTTTTTATAACTTTTATTCCATTTGTATTCAATTTTTTCTCCCTTTTTTCCAATCTCTCTCCATATGTCTAAAATATATTTTGGAATTTGAAATGGTTTATAATTCCATCCTAATTCTTTACGCACCAATTCAATCTCCTTAGCACCCAGCGGGCTTCCATGCGAAGAAGCCTTTCCAGATTTATTAGGTGATCCATAACCAATTTTAGTTTTGCAGGAAATAACAGTTGGTTTTTTTGCATTTTGAGCTTTTTTGAGGGCATTAAATATTTCATTTTCTTTATGACCATTAATTTCTATGTAATCCCATCCATAACTTTCAAATCTTTTTTTAAAATTATCTGAAACCGCCAAATTTGTTGGTCCATCAATAGAAATAGAATTATTATCAAACAACATTATTAGATTTTTAAGTTTTAGATGGCCAGCTAAACTCATAGATTCGTGACTTATACCTTCCATTAGACAGCCATCGCCTGCTATTACATAAGTTTTATGATTTATAATATCTTTACCAATTTTTTTTTTCAAAATTTCCTCTGCTAATGCAAAACCAACAGCATTAGAAATTCCTTGACCTAAAGGACCTGTAGTTGTTTCAATGCCTGAGTTTTCAACATACTCGGGATGACCTGCGCAAATAGAATTTAACTGTCTGAAATTCTTAATATCTTTTAATTTAACACTTTTATAACCAGTTAAATAAAGCAAAGAGTAAAGCAGCATTGATCCGTGACCAGCAGATAAAACGAATCTATCTCTATTTATCCAGCTCGGATTCCTAGGATTAAACTTCAGAAAATATTTAAAAAGAATTGTAGAAACGTCAGCCATTCCCATAGGCATACCGGGGTGTCCAGAATTAGCTTTTTGAACGGCCTCCATTGAAAGAGCACGTATACAGTTAGATAAGGTTTTATTCAGTTCTCTCAAAAATTTATCCTTTGTAGACTTAGGTGAATCAATTTATTATTATAGATATATATATGAATTCAATTAGTGAAAAAGAAAAAAAATTATTAGAAACTTTAGATAAATTAAAAAATCTAGTAAAAATAAAACCAGATAATATTTTGGAGTTAGAAAATCTAGAAAACCAAAAAAATCAATTAGAAATTGAAAAAAAAGAAATAGAACAAAGATACATTTCACTTCAACAAGAAAACCAGATGCTCAAACAGAAATTTGATGATTTTAAAAAAAAGGAGATTGAGGAAAAAAAAAAAGAAGACCAATTCTCACAAAAAATTGATGAATTAAACCAAGAAACAGATAATTTGATGGAAGAAATCGATAAATGGCAAATGTAAATATTAAATTTAATGGTAAAGAATTTTTGTTATCTTGTGAAGATGGACAGGAAGAACATTTAGAAGAATTAGCTTTATATTTAAACGAAAAGTTTAGTAATCTTAAAAACTCTTTAGGAAACATAGGAGAAAGTAAGCTTTTACTTATAACATCTATTTCTGTATTAGATGAATATTACGAGACTAAAAAAAAAATAGATATTCAAAAAAAAGAAATAAAAAAAATTACTGAAAAATTCAAAGAACTTAAATCATTAGTTTATAATTATAGAGATTTAAAAGAAAAAGAAATTTCTGAATTAAGTAAAAATCAGGACAATCTGAAGAATGAGATCGAAATCAATCGAAATAATTATGAAACATTAGTTGATAAGACCACTCTTGAATTAGAAAATTTTATTAAAAGAAACGATCCAGACTCAAAGATCCAATAATAATAGTGTCTAAGAAAATTTTAAGAAAAAAATTAATTAACATTAGAAAAAATAATTTCCTAGATCAGACTATATCTTTTGTTCGTTTTAAAAAAATATTAAAAAAATATAATTTAAAAAAAAATATTAATATTGGTGGGTATTATCCTGTAAATAGTGAGATTAGTTGTTTAGATGTTTTAGAAATTTTAGAAAAGAATAATTTTAAAATATCTTTGCCAATTACTAAGAAAAATAATAATATGGATTTTTACGAATGGTCTTTTCAAGACTCACTCAGAGTAAGTCGGCAAGGTATTCCCGAGCCAAATGCTAAAAAAAAAGTTATTCCAGATGTTTTGATTGTGCCCCTTGTTGGATTTGATAGGTATAAATTCAGATTAGGATATGGTTGTGGATTTTATGATAGATATATTAGCAAAATTGTTAAGTTAAAAAAAATTTTAACAGTTGGTTTTGCTTATTCATTCCAAGAAATTGCAAAAATCCCTATAAATAAATTTGATCAAAAGTTAAATCTTATTTTAACAGATAAAGAAATTATTAAATGAATATTTTATTTTTAGGAGACATAGTTGGAAACAGTGGCTGTAGTGCAGTAAAAAAATTTTTACCCGATATTATTAAATCAAAAAAAATAAACTTTGTTATAGTAAATGGTGAGAATGCTGCAAAAGAAGGTGTTGGCATAACGGAGAATATCGTTAATGAATTATTAAGTTGTGGGGTAGATGTTATTACAACTGGAAATCATGTCTGGGATCAAAAAGAAACATTCGAATTTATTAAAAAACAAAAAAGACTGTTACGACCATTAAACTTATCAAACGATGCTCCAGGTAATGGATTTGGTATTTTCGACTCTATTGGTGGTTATAAAGTTGGTGTATTAAATTTGATGGGAAATGTTTTTATGAAAAAATGTGATGATGTCTTTATAAAAAGTAAAGAATTTTTAGATCAAAATACAAAAAAAAAAAAATATGATTTTCTAATAGTTGACTTCCATGGTGAAATTACTAGCGAAAAAATGGCTATTGGCCAAGTATTTGATGGACATGCAACATTTGTAGTAGGCACCCATACTCATGTACCTACAAATGACGGAAGAGTTCTAAATAAGGGAACTGCATATTTAACAGATGCAGGAATGTGTGGCGATTATAACTCTGTTATTGGGATGAATGCTGAAAATTCTGTTAATAGGTTTTACAAAAGAGAGTCTATAAAGCACTATCCAGCTGAGGGAGAGGCCTCACTTTGTGGAGCAATTATTGAAGCTAATCCGAAAAATGGTTTGGCATTAAATATCAGTCAGTTTATATTTGGTGGTCAACTTCAGAAAGATAATTAAATCATGGCAGGTCATTCTCATTGGGCAGGTATCAAACATAAAAAAGGAAAGGTAGACAAACAAAGATCTGCTATTTTTTCAAAACTATCAAGGGAAATTACAGTAGCCGCAAAACTTGGTGATAAAAATCCAGATATGAATTCAAGATTAAGATCTGCAATTCAGGCTGCCAGATCAGCAAATATGCCAAAAGACAATATTGAGAGAGCTATTGATAAATCATCAATAGTGGCAGACACTAATTTCGAAAATATCAGATATGAAGGATTTGGACCATCAAAAACAGCAATAGTTGTTATCACGTTAACAGATAATAAAAATAGAAGTGCGTCAAATCTCAGAACAATTTTTCATAAATATGGTGGAGGACTTGGTACCCAAGGTTCTGCATCACACAATTTTATTCAATTAGGTGTTATAAAAATAAATAAAAAAGAAATTGATGAAGAGAAAGTTTTTAATCTAGCAACCGATGCTGGAGCTAATGATTGTATATTTCATGAAGATTACTATGAAATTCACACAAATAAAGATGAGATATACAATGTAAAAAATATATTAGAGAAAGAAATTTCTAATTTTATTTCAACAGAAATAGAGTGGGTTCCTATAAATAAAATTAAACTGAATAATAAAGACAGAGAAAAAATGATTAAGTTTTTGGAAATTTTAGAAGAAGATGATGATGTTCAAAATGTTTTTACAAATGCAATTTAACTTAATTTCATGTTAATAATAGGAATAGATCCTGGAATAAATGGTGCGATTTGTTTTTTTGAAGATGGGGAATTAAAGGATGTAATTGATATGCCTACAATGGCATCAGGCAGTAAAAATAAAAAGCAAATTAATGGTAGCCAAATATTCAACGAAATATCTTTAAGGACTCAAAATCACAAATCTGAGAATATAAATGTAGTTGTAGAACAAGTTTCAGCTATGCCCGGACAAGGTGTTACCAGTATGTTCAATTTTGGACAATCATTTGGAGTTTTAAAAGGTGTTTGTGCTGCAATGCAACTACCAATTTTTTTTGTTAGACCGGCCAAATGGAAAAAGTATTATGATTTAATAAATTCTCAAAAAGATTCGAGTAGAGTAAAAGCAATTGAAATGTTTCCTAAGTTTTCATCAATGTTATCTCGAAAAAAAGATACTAACAAAGCAGATGCAATATTAATTGCCAATTATCATCTAAATTCGCAAGAAAAATAAAATAAAGCATACTTTTATAGACAAATTCATGACACATTTTAGTGTGAAATCAATTAAATGGATGCAGATATAACTTCTCAAGCAGTAGGATTAGCAAGTAATACAGATTTTTCAATTTTAAGTTTATTTTTGAGAGCTGACTTTATCGTTAAGTCTGTGATTATCATTCTAATCGCTTGCTCAGTTTATTCCTGGGCGATAATTTTCGATAAAATTGTAATGTTTAGAAGAATTAATAAAGACTCCGAAGATTTTGAAGAAAGATTTTGGAAGTCTAAGTCTGCAGAAACATTTTATAATAGTTTGCCTGCAGCTTTAAATAATCCAATGGCCCAATTATTCAAAGACTCGATGCAAGCTGTTATGAAATCAAGATCAAAAACAAATATAAGCCAAAGACTTGAAAATATATTAGAAGTAAATATTGAAAAGCAAATGAATATTGTTAACAACAAATTTACTTTTCTTGCAACAGTAGGATCTACAGCACCGTTTATTGGATTATTTGGAACAGTTTGGGGAATAATGAATTCTTTTCAATCAATTGCTATATCAAGAAATACCAGTCTAGCTATTGTAGCCCCTGGAATTGCTGAAGCATTATTTGCAACTGCTCTAGGTTTGTTAGCTGCAATACCAGCCGTAATCGCTTATAATAAATTTGGCAATGACTCTAAAAAATATTCTCAAAAATTAGAAAATTTTTCAAAAAGA
>CABZJN010000015.1 GCA_902526085.1 uncultured Pelagibacteraceae bacterium | reverse complement strand
AATGAAAATTAATTTAATGCTGCTTGAGCTTTTTTAACTATAGTTTTAAATGCTTCTGGATTATCGTAAGCAATTTCTGCTAGTATTTTTCTATCTATTTTAATGCCTGTTTTGTTTAAACCATTTATAAATTTAGAATAAGTTAATCCCTCAGACCTTACTCCAGCATTTATTCTCTGTATCCATAGTGATTTAAAATCTCTTTTTTTATTTCTTCTATCTCTGTAGGCATACTGCATGGCTTTTTCCATAGCTTGTCGAGCTACTCTAATTGTATTTTTTCTTCTACCCCACTGACCTTTAACAGCTTTCAATACTTTTTTATGTTTTGCTCTACTTGTTACACCTCTTTTTACTCTAGCCATATTATCCTCTTAAGTTATACGGCATGTAAGACTTTACAATCTTACCATCTTGTTTAGACAATACCGTAGTACCTCTTTGCTTTCTAATCTGTGAATTTGTTCGTTTAATCATACCATGTCTTTTACCAGCTTGTGCAGTTATTACTTTTCCTTTTGCTGAAATTTTGAACCTTTTTTTGGCAGAACTTTTTGTTTTTAATTTAGGCATAATTTTTGAGGGGTTATACAAACATTAATATTAATTTACAACCAGAAATAAGTCTTATAAAGGCTGGATAACCATAATCATTTGCTTACCATCAAACTTTGGTTGTAGTTCGACACGACCTACTGACTCCATATCTAGTTTGATCTTATCCATTAACTCATTACCCAAACTAGAATGTTGCAGTTCTCTTCCTTTAAATCTAATTGTAAATTTTACCTTATCCCCTTTTGCGATAAATTTTTGTGCATTTTTAATTTTAAATGTGTAATCATGAACCTCTGTAACAGGTCTTAATTTTATTTCTTTTAATTCTATCTTCTTTTGTTTTTTCTTTGCTTTGTTTGCTTTTTTTTGTGCATCATATTTATATTTTCCCATATCCATGATCTTGCATACAGGAGGGTTTGCATTTGGAGCAATTTCTATTAAATCTAAACCTTGTTCCTTAGCTCTATTAATAGCATCTTGTAAGTTTAAAATTCCTAAATTATCACCTTCGCTTGCAATGACCTGTACATCTTGTGAGGTTATCCTTTGATTTGTTCTAGGACCTTTAGACTTTGTTCTTCTCTGGAAATAGTTTTGTTTAAAATCTGCCACTAAACTGAAGGTGCTTTGTTAAGAGCAGAGTATTTTTTTAAGAATTTTTTTAAATCCATAGTTTCTTGTTTTTTAGAATCCAATCTTCTAATAGTTACTGTGTTACTGTCAACTTCTTTTTTTCCACATATTAGCAACATTGGAACTTTAGTTAATGAGTGTTCTCTAATTTTATAATTTAAATTATGGTTTTTTAGATCTACTTCAGAAGAAAGACCTACTTTTTTTAATTGACTATTAACTTCTTTAGCATAATCATCAAAATCACTTGAGATAGGTATTACTATTGTTTGAACTGGACAAAGCCAAAAAGGTAACTTTCCTGAATAATTTTCAATTAAAATTCCAATGAATCTCTCTAACGATCCAAATAACGCCCTGTGTAACATAACAGGAACTTTTTTATCTCCACCACTATCAACAAATGAAGCACCTAATCTGCCTGGTAAGTTTAAATCTACTTGTAAAGTTCCACATTGCCAATCTCTTCCAATCGCATCTCTTAAAACAAATTCAATTTTTGGACCATAAAATGCGCCCTCACCCTTATTAACTGAATATTCTAATTTTGTTGCCTTAATTGCCTCTAATAAAGCAGCCTCTGATTTATCCCAAACTTTATCATCACCAACTCTTAATTCTGGTCGATCAGAATATTTTAAAATTACGTCTTCAAATCCTAAATCTTTATAAATTTCTAAAATTAAATTAGTTACAGTTAAACATTCTTGGGTAATTTGTTCCTCGGTACAAAAAATATGTGCATCGTCTTGAGTGAAAGCTCTAACACGCAATAATCCATGAAGTGCTCCTGATGGTTCATACCTATGAACCTTTCCAAATTCTGACATTTTAAGTGGTAAATCCCTATAACTTTTTAAACCTTGATTAAAAACCTGCACACAACCAGGACAATTCATCGGTTTTATAGCAAAAACTTTTTCATCAGGTGTAGTTGATGTATACATGTTTGCACCAAATTTTTCCCAGTGTCCAGATTTTTCCCAAAGGGAGCGATCTAATATTTCTGGGGTATTTATTTCCTGATATCCTGCAATTTCTTGCTTCAACCTCATATAAGAAATAAGTTTCTGAAATAAGTTCCATCCCTTTTGGTGCCAAAATACAGAGCCGGGACTTTCTTCTCTGAAATGAAATAAATTCATCTCTTTCCCTATTTTTCTATGATCTCTGTTTTCTGCTTCTTCTAATCTTTGAAGATACAAATCTAGGTCCTTTTGATTAGCCCAGCTTGTTCCATAAATTCTTTGCAACATTTCGTTTTTAGAGTCCCCTCGCCAATAAGCTCCTGAAACTTTTGTTAATTTAAATGCCTTACCAATTTTGCTTGAGGACTCTAAGTGCGGGCCTCTACACAAATCGTGCCATGTGTCACCATGATGATAAACAGTAAGAGTCTCATTTTTTGGAATACTCTCAATTATTTCAGCTTTATATTTTTCTCCAATTTTCTTAAAATGATCTATTGCCTTATCCCTTTCCCATATTTCTCTTCTAGTTTTTACATCCTTATCAATTATCTCTGACATTTTATTTTCAATTTTATTAAGATCATCACTAGTAAAAGGCTCCTTTCTGGCGAAGTCATAATAAAAGCCATTTTCTATAACTGGACCGATTGTTACCTGTGTTCCTGGAAACAATTCTTGAACAGCCATTGCCATAATATGTGCTGTATCATGTCTAATAACTTCTAAACCTTCGGGGTCTTTTGCGGTAAAAATTTCAATTGAACTATCTTTGTCTATTTTTGAATATAAATCTTTTAATTCACCGTTTACACTCATTACTAGAGCTTGTTTAGCTAAAGATTTACTTATTTTTTCTGCAACCTCTGAACCTGTTACACTTTTATCAAAGTTCAATTTTTTTCCATCAGGTAGTGTAATATTTGGCATTAATTAAATAGTTTTTTGTACTCTGAATAAGTAGAAAAACACATTTTTTCAACATTAAATTTCTTTAAAGCATTTTCTCTTCCAAAATTACCAATTTTTGAAAGTTCATTAAGATCTAACCTCATTACTTGTATAATTTTTTTTGATAAATCATCAGGATCACCCGCTTTAAATAATATTCCAGATTTTCCATCAATAATTGTCTCATTAGATCCACCAATATTGCTGGCAAGAATTAATTTTTGCATAGATTGAGCTTCTACCGCAACTCTCCCAAAAGCTTCAGGTTCAATTGATGTGGAAACAACTATATCAGAAATTTTATAAGCTAATGGCATGTTTTTACAATGGTCTATAAATCTAATTTGTTTGGTAAGTCTATATTGTTCAACAAGTCTGATTAATTTTTTTTTATAAAGATCTCTACCTTGGTCATTACCTAAAATTACTGCAATGAAAGAGTCATTGCCTAATTGAATGTTTACTTTATGTAATGCTTCTAGAAACATCTCTTGACCTTTCCAAGCTGTAAGTCTTCCAGGTAATAAAATTATTTTTTTTCCGACTATCAAATCCCAAGATTTAAATAATTTGTCTTCATCAGACTCTAGAGTTGTTGATGGGTCAAAGTAGTCTGTATTTATACCTCTAAATATAGATAGCAATTTTTTTTTATCTGATAGATACTCAGCATAATTTTGTTTAATGTGTGTAAATATAAAGTTAGATCCAGCGATAATTAGATCAGATCTAACCATGACAGAGTTATAAAATTTTTTTAGTTTACTTTTAAAGTTATAAGTTCCATGAAAAGTTGTAACAAACTTTTTTCTAGTAATTTTTGTTGCAAATAAACATGACCATGCAGGTGCTCTACTTCTAGCATGTACAATATTTATTCCATTTATTAAGATAATTGCGGAAATGATTATTGAATTTATAAATATCAGTAAAGGATTTTTTGAGTGGACAGGAAGTCTTATAACTTTGACTTTTTTCTTATCTATATACTGAAGAAGTTCACCACCACTTGTAATTAAATATGAACCAACATTATTTTCTGGTAAGTAATGTGCAATATCATAACAACCTGTTTCTGCACCTCCAATACCTAATTTAGGAATTACCTGTAGTACTTTTAATTTAGGCTGCATGTGATAATAATAATATATACCTAGTCAACATAAATACTTTATATGAAAAAAAATAAATTTCTAAGAATTTCTAAATATAGAAAACTGAGATATATCGCAAATAATTATAAGAAAAATCTCTACATAGTTTTTTTACCAGGTTTTGCATCAGATATAGATGGTGATAAACCTAAGAAATTTTTAAACTTTAGCATTAAAAATAAATTAGGCTTTTTAGCTTTAGAATATTTTGGTCATGGAAGGTCTTCGGGGGAATTTACAAAAGGTAATATTACAAAATGGTCAAATGACGCAAAGAATGCAATTCATAGAATCGTAAAAAAAAATGATTTTATTCTCATTGGCTCCAGTATGGGTGGATGGATTTCAATGATAATGCATAGATATTTTGGTTCTCAAATTAGAGGTTTCCTAGGTATTGGATCTGCGCCTGAGTTTCTTACAAGAATTATGTGGAGAAAATTTTCAAAAAAGATTAAGGATGAAATAATCAGAAAAGGAATATCTAAAATTAAGAATGGTGATTATGAATATTTAATCACCAAACAGCTTATTTTAGACGGAAAAAAAGCTACCAATAAAGTCCTTAATAAAAAATTTAATAACGTTGTACCTGTCACAATGGTTCATGGACAAAATGATGAGGTGGTTCCTGTTAAATATTCAAGAATGGTATTAAAAACTTTTCCTAAAGCAGATAAAAAACTTTTAATAATTAAGAATGGAGATCATAGTCTCTCCTCAAGCAAGAATTTAAATATAATTTGTAAAGAATTGGAAAAGATAATAAAAAAGATCAACTAGCCTTTCCAACTAAACTTTTATTTGTAATAGGGTTTTCTAATTTATTTAACATTTCTTTAGGACAAACCTGAAGGAAATTATTTAATTCATCATCAAAATTTTCAATAATTTTTGCTGACAAATTTGAGTTAGTTTCTTGAGTATGTTTTAAAACTAAATCTTTTAGAAAATTTTTCCAATATTCTGTCTCAGGCGTTTGCCAAACTATTGTTTCAGGATTAGCTTTTTTTACAAACTGACTTTTTGGATCATATATAAATGCCATACCACCAGTCATACCAGCTCCAAAGTTATCGCCTACATCTCCCAATATTACTATTGATCCACCTGTCATGTACTCACAACCATTTGAGTCACATCCTTCTATAACTGCAGTAGCACCCGAGTTTCTAACAGCAAATCTTTCACCAGCTTGTCCTGCTGCAAAAAGATATCCTGATGTTGCTCCATACAGAACTGTGTTTCCTATTATTGTATTTTCATTTGATATTAAATTACTCTCATCTTGAAGTTTAATTACTATAGATGCACCTGAAAGACCCTTTGCAACGTAATCATTGGCATCTCCTTTTAAAATTAATTTTAGCCCTTTAACACCAAAGGCACCAAAAGATTGACCAGCTGAACCTTTAAAGTTAATTGCAAAAGTATTTTCCTCTAATTTATTATTTCCAAATTTTTTATAAAGATTATATGAAATTCTTGTTCCAACTGCTCTATCAGTATTCTCAATCGAATAAACATTATCTAGTGGTAATTTTCTATTTATTAAACTTTCTATCTCAGGCCAAATTTTTTGGTCTAAGGTATCTGGTACTTCATTTATTATAGGAGTTTCACAATATCTTTTATTTGTACCTGGGTCAGCTTGAACAAATAAAGGATTTAAATCTAGGTCATCTAAATTCGGCGATCCTTTGCTGACTTGTCTTAGTAAATCTGTTCTCCCAATTACTTCATTTAAGTTTTTAAATCCTAAACTTGATAAAATTTCTCTAACTTCTTGAGCTATGAAAGAAAATAGATTTACTATTTTGTCCGGGGTGCCAGTAAATTTTTTTCTTAATTCATCATCTTGGGTACAAACTCCAACTGGACACGTATTAGAGTGACATTGTCTCACCATTATACAACCCATTGCAACCAGCGCTGTTGTTGCTACGCCAAATTCTTCGGCTCCCATCATTGCAGCTATTACAACGTCTCTTCCTGTTTTAATTCCTCCATCTGTTCTTAGTGTAACTAAGTGTCTTAATTTATTTAAAGTTAATACTTGGTTAGCCTCTGTTAGTCCCATTTCCCATGGAATACCCACATATTTAACACTTGTTTGTGGGGTAGCACCTGTACCTCCATTATGGCCAGATATTAAGATTATATCTGCTTTCGCTTTAGCAACACCCGCAGCAATTGTTCCTATACCAGAAGAAGCAACAAGTTTAACACCAACTCTTGCCTTAGGATTAATTTGCTTCAGATCATAAATAAGCTGAGCTAAATCTTCAATTGAATAAATATCATGGTGCGGTGGTGGCGAGATCAAAGTTACACCAGGCGTAGAATGTCTTAGTCTTGCAATTTCCTCGGTTACTTTAAATCCCGGTAATTGTCCACCTTCGCCAGGTTTTGCTCCTTGAGCAATTTTAATTTCAATCTCATTACAATTATTTAAATAGTTAATAGTTACTCCAAATCTCGCTGAAGCAATTTGTTTAACTCTAGAGTTTGCACTATCTCCATTATCTAAAACTTTAAATCTTTCTTCATCTTCTCCACCTTCTCCACTACATGAAGCTCCTTTAATTCTGTTCATTCCCATGGCAAGTGTTTCATGTGCCTCTTTTGACAAAGCGCCATGAGACATACTTCCACTTCCAAATCTTTTCATAATCTCAGTTATTGGTTCAACTTGGTCAATATCAATGGCCCCTTGATTTTTAAAATCAATTAAATCTCTTAGACTAATTGGTTTTAAACCATAAATACCCTTGGTATACTTTTTATAAGTTTCGTATGAATTTGATCCTACGGCTGCTTGTAAAAGATGAATTAATTTTCCTTGATATTGGTGTGTTTCACCGTTTTTTCTATATCTGTAGATTCCGCCAATTGGTAAAATGTTTGAGTGAATATCAAATGCATCTTTATGTATAGATCTTATTTTTTTTTCAATACCAGTTAAACCTATCCCAGAAATTTTAGATAATACTCCAGGAAAATAATCTTTTACAATTGTTCTACTTAATCCAACAGTTTCAAAATTACATCCACCTCTATATGAACTTAAAACTGATATACCCATCTTTGACATTATTTTTAATAGTCCAAGATTTACTGATTTAATATATCTGTTTACACACTCATCAAATGAGAAATTACCAAAAAGTTTTTTTGAATATCTTTGATGCAAACTATCAAATGCTAGGTAAGGATTAACCGTTGTAGCTCCAACACCTATTAATGTTGCAAATGAATGAGTGTCTAAGGCATCCCCTGTTTGTACATTAATTGATGCATAGCCTCTCAAGCCTAATTTTATTAAATGAGTATTTATTGCACCAATACATAAAAGCATTGGCATTGGTAATTTTGTTTCAGATATTTTTTTATCAGATAAAATAAGTTGAGTATTACCCTCTCTAACTGCTTTTTCTGCGTTATTTTTTAGTAATTCTATAGTTTCTTCTAAACTTTGCTCAGTGTTGAATGTACAATCTAAAATTTTATAGTTATCTCCAAAATACTTTATAAATTTTTCAAACTGAGTGTTTGATAAAATTGGACTATCTAAAACATAAATATTTTCTTCTGTAAGATTAGAAAAATCTAGAATATTTCCTAAATTTCCAAATCTAGTTTTCAAGCTCATCACTTTATTTTCCCTAAGAGAGTCGATCGGGGGATTGGTCACCTGACTAAAATTCTGTCTAAAATAATGATAAAGAGGCCTGTATTTATCAGATAAAACTGCAAGGGGAGTGTCATCTCCCATTGACCCGGTTGCTTCTTTAGCATCCTCTGCCATTGGATGCAAAATTAACTCCAAGTCTTCAAGGCTATAACCGAAACAATGTTGTATCTTTTTTAAATCAGAGCCTGAAAACTCACTTTTTTCATTTTCTATAGTTAATGATTTATCTAATTCAATTATTTGATTGTTAAAATGTTTGTATTCTTTAGACAAATAATTCTTAATTTGATTATTTGTATAAACTTTTCCTTTTTCAATTCTCACACCCAAAATTTCTCCTGGTCCTAGTCTTCCTTTTGCAACAATTTTCTTCTCATTTAGGTCAATCATTCCTGTCTCAGATCCTGCAAATAGAAGTTTATCTCTTGTAATTGTATATCTAAGAGGTCTAAGTCCATTTCTGTCACTACCTACAATAACCCACTCATTGTCGGTTGCAGCTATAGCAGCAGGCCCATCCCAAGGTTCCATTGTGCTATTTAAAAAGTTAAAAAGTTGTTGATGATCTTTTGGAAGAACTTTACTTTTTTTTGACCAAGCATCAGGGATTAACATAAGTTTTGCTAAAGGTGCTGAATGTCCAGAAATATTTAATAATTCAAACACATTATCTAATGATGCAGAATCAGAATTACCAGCAGGGATAACCGGTTTTAAATTTTCCATATCATCAAACAAAGGACTAAACATTTCCTCTTCGTGAATTCTCATCCAGTTAATATTTCCTTTCAAAGTGTTTATCTCTCCATTGTGAGCAATTGATCTAAAAGGTTGGGCTAAATCCCAACTTGGAGCGGTGTTGGTAGAAAATCTTTGATGGAAAATTGCATAACGTGAAATGAAACGCTCATCTTTTAAATCTGGATAAAAATCAGATAAAGACTCTGCTAAAAACATTCCTTTATAAATTATTGATTTCGAGCTGAATGAACAAATATAAAAATTGTTTAATTGATTTCTTAATGCTTCTTTTTCAATTTTTCTTCGAGTTTCATAAAGAGCTCTTTCTAAATCTTTACCATGAATTGACTTATCATTATGAGTAAAAAGAACTTGTGTAATCTCAGGTCTAGTTTGTTCTGCCTTTTCTCCTAAAACAGAAGGATCAACAGGTACTTGTCTCCATCCATAAATATTAAAATTCTTTTTTGTTAATTCACTTTCTACAATTGATCTGCATTGCTCTTGTCCCCCAAAGTCGTTTCTTGGTAAAAAAATCATTCCCACACATAAATCTGAGTTATCGTGCTCATGACCTGTTATTTCAATTTTTTCTGCAAAGAAATCATTTGGTATTTCAATATGAATACCTGCTCCGTCTCCAGTTTTACCGTCTGCATCAATTGCACCTCTGTGCCATACAGCTTTTAGAGCTTCTATACCGTATTCGACTACTTTTCTTGATTTTAGACCCTCAGTTGACGCAACAAGACCTACTCCGCATGCATCATGTTCCATAGTTTCATCATAAACATGATTTTTTTTTAAAAGTTTACGATTTTTATTTTGGATATCCATCATGCAACTTTCATTTTTTGTTTTGATTGAAGATAACTTTCGATTGAAGTCGCAGCATCTCTGCCATCTTTAATAGCCCATACAACTAATGAGGCTCCTCTTACTATATCTCCAGCCGCGAATACACCTGGTATACTAGTTTCCAAGGTATCAAAGTCAGCTTTTATTGTTCCCCACTGTGAAACTTGTAATCTAGGTTCCTGAAATAGAACCGGTAAATCCTCTGGATCAAAACCTAAGGATTTAATTACTAAATCAGCATTAATTTCAAATTCTGAGTTTTCTTCTGCGACGGGTCTTCTTCTGCCGCTTTCATCTGGATCTGTTAATTTCATTTTATCTACAATGATACTATTTACTTTGTTAGTTCCTCTAAACTCTTTCGGATTACTTAACCAAATAAATTCTACACCTTCCTCCTCAGCATTGCCTACTTCTCTCGCAGATCCAGGCATATTTTCTCTGTCTCTTCTGTAAAGGCATTTTACAGATTTAGCTTTTTGTCTAACAGAAGTTCTTACACAGTCCATTGCAGTATCTCCACCACCAATTACTACTACATCTTTACCCTCAGCATTTAATGTTCCGTTATCAAACATTTCGACTTTATCGCCTAAACCTTTTTTGTTTGAAGCTGTTAAGAATTCCATTGCAGGAAAAATATTACTTAGATCATTTCCAGGTAAGTTAACTTCTCTTGCTTTGTATACACCCGTAGAAATTAACAAGGCATCATGGTTTGATTGTAATTCTTTTAATGTAGAATCTTTACCAACCTCGAAATTATGAACAAATTTTATTCCACCTTCTTTTAAAAGCTTAATTCTTCTCTCAACTACATGCTTTTCTAATTTAAAATTTGGTATTCCATAGATTAACAATCCACCTGCTCTGTCATATCTATCATAAATTGTTATTTGGTATCCTTTTTTTCGTAATTCTTCACCACAAGCTAACCCTGCAGGGCCTGCTCCAATAATTCCAACACTTTGTTCATTTTCAATTTTTACATTTATTGGTTTTACCCAGCCATTTTCCCAAGCTTTATCGGTTAAATATTTTTCAACTGAACCAATTGTTACGGTTCCATGTCCCGATTGCTCAATTACACAGTTTCCTTCACATAACCTATCTTGTGGGCATATTCTTCCACAAACTTCAGGCATATTATTGGTGCTTTGAGATAGATGGTAAGCTTCTTCATATCTTCCCTCTGCAGTTAACTTTAACCAATCAGGTATGTTGTTGCTTAAGGGACAATGAACCTGACAAAAAGGAACACCACACTGTGAACACCTGCTTGATTGTTCTTTAGCTTTTTCGTGAATAAATTCCTGATAAATCTCGCCAAAATCCTCTTTTCTTTGAGATTTATCTCTTTTAGGTGGATTTTGCTGACCTATATCCACAAACTTAAGCATTTTATTTGTCATTTGAATCGGCTTATACACCAGAAGCATATATCCTTAAAGTATTACTAGGTAATATATATTGACATATATTTTCAAAAAATATTGATTTTACTACATTTTCTATTTTACGCATAATTGATATGCATTTAAAAGATTGCCTTATTTACGTAATCTTTTAACTGTCTATTAAAAGTCCTTAATGATTTCAAAATATATAGAAGCATCAATTTTAGGGTTTGTGCAAGGTTTTTCAGAATTTATACCTGTAAGTTCATCTGCCCATCTTGTAATTATATCAAAAATATCGAACTTCAGTATTAGTTCGCTTCAACTTGATATTAGTCTTCACTTAGGTTCCCTTTTTGCGATTATTTTTTATTTTAGAAAGGATTTAGTAAATATTTTTGGAAATAAGTCTTTATTATTACTTATAATTTTCGGTTCTTTGCCATTGGTTGTTGTTGGTTATTTTATTTATATCTCAGGGCTAATTGAAAATTTAAGAAGTTTAAAAGTTATAGCATGGACGACTTTAATATTTGGTATTTTATTATTTATTGCAGACCGATCTAATATTAAAAATAAAATTGATAGCAGCTTAAGTATAAAAAATATTTTAATCATTGGTATTTTTCAAATTTTATCTGTTATACCTGGTGTAAGCAGATCAGGTATAATAATTACAGCTTCGAGATTTTTAAATTTTGATAGAGTAGATTCTTCAAAGATATCTTTTTACTTATCAATACCTGCATTAGCTGGAGCCAGCATACTTAGTTTGAAAGAAGTCATGAATGCAAATATTGATTTGAACATATTATTTTTATATTCAATAATATTTTCATTTATAATTTCTTTTTTAACAATCAAATATTTTTTAATTTATGTAAAAAAATTTAATTTAAATATTTTTATTTATTACAGAACTTTTCTTGCTTTAATTCTTTTTGTAATTGCTTATAGCTAATTTTTAGTACTTGGAGAAATTTGAGAAGAAATTACTGCAATCAATATTAATAAGCAACCAATCATGTTATTTGCACTTAAAAATTGATTTAAGATAATCCAGCCTGCTGCAGCTGCAAATACACCCTCGAGAGAATAAATAATTGCTGCTGGCGCCTCTTCTATGTTTTTTTGTGCATACATTTGTAATGTAAAAGCTATACCACCTGATAATGCTCCTGCGTAAAGAATAGAACCACTTTCCATTAATATTTTTGAAATATTTATTTCTTCAAAAATAAAAGAAAATATTAATGAAAGTGTTGCAACAAATAATGCTTGAAGTGCAGCATAAAACATTGGAATATCAAATTCTTCCATGAACTTTCCTGCAAAAATTATATGCAAAGCCCAAAATACTGAGCACAATATAACTAGACCATCACCTAACATAATTTCTGAATTAGAAAAATCACTTAGAAGATATACTCCAACAACACAAAGACCAATTGCTGGCCATATACTCCAATGAACTTTTTTGGAGAAGATGAAAAATAACAAAATTGGAACTATTGGTACGTAAAACACTGTAAAAAAAGCTGCATTTGCAATATTTGTATATTGGAGAGCAGCTTGTTGTAAAAAAGTACCCAAAAACAGAGATACTCCCATGAAAACTAAATATTTTATAAAAAGTTTTGACTTTGACAGTATTTCTAATTTAATTTTCTTCCTCTCAAATAACAAGGCAAGTGGTAATATTGTAAAAAAGCCAACAATAAATCTTGCTGAATTAAAAGTTAATGGACCGATATTATCCATACCAGTGTCTTGAGCGATGAAAGCTGTTCCCCAAATAAAAGTTGTGACTAAGGCACAGACCATTGAAAGGGATTTTGTCATTATATTTAATTAGAAAATTTTATTTATTAATTTATTCCGTTTAACTTACAAGAGCTGTCAAAATCCTCTTTGTTAATATAACATCCAGACATTTTTCTAACTCCATTAAACGATCCTCTACCATGAAGTATTCGCCAATTATTAAATATTAGAAGTTCTCCAGGTTTAAGTATATGTCGCCACTGATAATCTTTATTGTTAGCAATAAGGTCAAATGTTTTTATTGCTTCATAAAACTTTAATGTTAAATCTTTTTCAAATCTAAATGGTGCTCGATCATAATTATTAAAACTAACTTGAACTATTTCATTATTTACATTTAACTTAAATATTGGTCTTTCAGCTTCAAGGTAAACACCATCACCGATATAATTTCCCTTAACATTAATTTTTGTCATTAATTCATACATCGGCTGGTTTTCTTTTTTTATTATTTCTGCTATTTTTAATCCATCAACCATAATCGATTCACCACCTCTAGCATTATATTCACAACATAGTAATAATTGTAATCCTGGAGCGTCATTACTATATGTTGAATCTGTATGAGGTCTTAGTTCTTTTTGAGTGTATGCGCTATCAGCTTTATTTTCATCTGACTCAAAACTCCATAGTCCTCCAAATATAGAGTTTCTTACGTAACCAATTCTATTTGCGATTGTTTCAACAGACTTTAAATTGGTTTCACAGTTTTTAATTACTGAAAATCCATAGTCATGAATATTTTTCAAAAAATTTCTAAATCCCTCATTTGATAAAATTGAATTATAATCTAAAAAAATTTCTTCTTTTATTTCATTAGCTTTCCAGATTTTTAAGTTAGATTTTACTTCTTTTTTCTTTTTTATTTTATTATTAGTTAGAAATTCTGATGAATATTTAACTGGTTTTTCTAAATCAGGCCATGAGACACTCAAATATTTTCCATTTTCAATTATTTCTGCCTTTTTAACTTTTAAATTTATATCTAATGCTGCTGTATATGTTTTCCTTTGGCTAGACCTTTTATCCCAATTTTGCTCATCTTTTGCATGATCTCTAAGCCAAATATTAGGAAAAATTTCAGAATTTTCTCCGCTAAAGTGGACGTGTACATCATTTGATAGTATTTCAATTTTAGTAATCATTTACTCAAATTATAGGCAAAATTAGAGCCAAGATTATCTTTTAATTCGTTATTAAATTTAGCGGCCTCAGCTCCATCTATAATTCTGTGATCATATGAGAGGGATAGTGGAAGCATGGTTCTTGGAATAAATTTACCATCAATAAAAACCTGTTTTTTATAACTTCTACCAACACCAAGTATAGCAACTTCTGGAAAGTTAATTATTGGTGTAAAAAATGAACCACCTATGCCACCTAAGCTTGTGATGGTCATTGATCCACCAAAAAACTCTTTTTTATCAATTTTTAAGTTTCTACAATCATCACTTACTTTTTTTAATTCCTCACTTAACTCTTTAATGTCTTTTTGATTAGCATCTCTAATTTTAGGAACCATAAGTCCATGTTGAGTATCAACCGCGATACCAACATGAAAATACTTTTTAAAAGTAATCTTGCCATTTTTAATATCATCAATTGATGAATTAAATGATGGAAATTTTTTTAGTGAAAGCACCAATGCTTTAATAATAAATGCAAGAGGAGTAATTTTTATTTTTTCTCCTGTATAATTATCTTTTATTGTGTTTCTAAATTCCTCCATTTCTGTAATATCAGCTTCATCATGATTGGTTACATGTGGAATATTTGTCCACGAATTTACGAGATGTGGAGCTGCTATTTTTTTTATTCTAGGAATATCTTTAATTTCAACTTCCCCAAAATCTGAATGTTGATATTCGCTTTTAATAATTTTTTCTTTTTGTCTTTCACTATTATTCTGAGGATGATTGATTCTTGATAAGACAAATTCTTTTAAATCTTTTTCAACAACCCTACCTGATCTCTCTGTTCCCTTAACATTATTTATATCTACTCCCAGCTCTCTTGCAAATTTTCTAACTTTTGGACTTGCAGATATTTTATTTGATTGATCAGACATTTACATTTTTGTTGGCATGAGTTTGTTTTTGTCAATTTTATACTTTTTGATTGCATCTTCAGCATGCTTTGATGCAACAAGCTGTTCGTTTGCTAAAACACTAAGGCTATAAGCAACTATGTGTTCTTTATCTACTTCAAAAAAATTTCTTAAGTTTTTTCTCGTATCACTTCTTCCATATCCATCAGTACCTAATGAATAAAAGCTCTTTTTTGTAAAAGGTCTTATTTGATCAGCATTTATTCTCATATAGTCAGTGGCTGTAAGGATAGGACCTTGTTGTTTGCCTAAACATTCCTCTACATATGATTTTTTATTTGTTTCTGCAGGATTTAGAAGGTTAAATCTTTCAACTTCCATTCCATTTTTTCTTAACTCATTAAAACTAGTGACACTCCAAACTTCACTATCGACCTGATATTCTTTTTTAAGAATTTCTGATGCTGCTATCATTTCTCTTAATATTGTTCCAGAGCCTAATAATTGAATTTTTGCTTCTTTAGAACCTGATGTTTCTTTAATTTTATACATTCCCTTGAGAATTCCATCCTCACAATCATCTGGCATTGCAGGGTGAGAGTAATTTTCGTTCATTGTTGTAATATAATAAAAAATATTTTCATTTTTTTCATGCATTCTTCTTAAACCTTCTCTAAAAATCACAGCTAATTCATAATGGAATGTTGGATCATAAGAAATACAGTTTGGAATTGTTGATGCTAACAAATGACTATGACCATCTTGGTGTTGAAGACCTTCTCCTGCAAGTGTTGTTCTTCCTGCAGTCGCACCAATTAAGAAGCCCCTGGCTTGACTATCTCCTGCAGCCCAAGCAAAATCTCCAATTCTTTGAAAGCCAAACATAGAATAGAAAAGATAAATTGGTATCATTTCAATATCATGATTTGTATATGCTGTTCCTGCTGCTATCCAGGAAGACATTGAACCAGCTTCTGTAATACCTTCTTCTAATACCTGTCCACTTTTTTCTTCTCTATAAGATGAAAGTTGTGCTGAGTCCTCTGGCTCATATTTTTGACCTTCATGAGCATAAATACCTATTTTTTGAAAGAAACCCTCCATTCCAAATGTTCTAGCTTCATCGGGAATAATTGGAACCAATTTTGGTGCAACATTTTTATCTCTCAAGAGATTAGTTAACATTCTTACTAATGCCATTGTTGTAGACATTTCTTTTTCGCCAGTAGACTTTTTCATAAAATCAAAAATATCTTTAACTGGGGCTTTAATCGGTTTTGAATATGATGTTCTTTCTGGTATGAATCCACCAAGTTCTAATCTTCTTTTTTTTAAGTATTTAATTTCTTCAGAATTTTCATCTGGTTTGAAATATTCAATATTTTTAACTTGAGAGTCTGTTAAAGGAACATCAAACCTATCCCTGTAATACATTAAATCGTCAACATCCAATTTCTTTTGTTGGTGAGTAGTGTTTACACTTTCACCACTTTTACCCATACCATAGCCTTTTATAGTTTTGGCTATTATGACTGTGGGGCTTCCTTGGTGATTGACCGCTTTATCGTATGCAGCATAAACTTTATGAGGATCATGGCCACCTCTATTAAGCCTCCAAATATCAGTATCTGACATTGATGAAACTAATTCTGTAGTTTCAGGATATTTGCCAAAAAACTTTTCTCTTACATACAGTCCATTTCTTGCTTTAAATGCTTGATATTCACCATCTACGGTCTCATTCATAATTTTTACTAAATGTCCCGTCTTATCATTTGCTATAAGTGAGTCCCAATAAGATCCCCAAATAACTTTTAATACGTTCCAGCCACCTCCTCGAAATATACCTTCTAATTCTTGAATTATTTTTCCATTTCCTCTTACTGGACCGTCTAATCTTTGTAAGTTGCAGTTTACAACAAATATTAAATTATCTAAATTTTCACGCGCCGCTAAACCAATTGCCCCAAGTGACTCGGGTTCATCCATTTCTCCATCTCCAAGAAAAGCCCAAACTTTTCTTCCCTCATCTTTAATTAATCCTCTATTAATTAGATATTTCATAAATCTTGCTTGATATATTGCTAACATTGGACCAATACCCATTGAAACTGTTGGAAACTGCCAAAAATTTGGCATTAGCCAAGGATGTGGATATGACGAAAGTCCATCAGTTTGTACTTCTTGTCTAAATCTATCTAACTGCTTTTCATTTAATCTTCCCTCAAGAAAAGCTCTTGCGTACATTCCTGGTGCACTATGACCTTGAAAATATATTAGATCACCTCCGAATTTATTATTTTTTGCTCGCCAAAAATGATTCATCCCAACATCATATAAAGTTGCAGCTGATGCAAATGTTCCTATGTGACCACCAAGTTCAGGATGTTTTTTATTTGCTCTTACTACCATTGCAGCAGCATTCCATCTAATTAATGATCTTAATTTTCTTTCTATATTTTGATCTCCTGGAGATCTTTTTTCTTCTTCAGGTGGTATCGTATTCACATAAGGGGTAGTTTGAGTATGAGGAATTTTAGATCCAGCTTTATAAGATTGATCAATTAATTGTTTAATTAAAAAATGAGCTCTTTCAGAACCATCATTATGAAGAACTGCACTTAATGAATCTAACCATTCTTTAGTTTCAACAGGATCAATATCGTTATCACTACTGACCATTTTAACCTCATTAATCAATCTTGTTTGCTTGATTTGTTTTGGCTCTATAACTATTTTTTCAACTTTTGTGTCCGATTTTGTAGCAGTTTCTGCTTCCTCTATTAATTTCTCTGTTGAAGGTGAAATTTTTTCATCCAAAGTTTTACTAATTTTCTCATTTTCATCTTTATTTTCTGACGATAAAGTTAATATTAAATCACCTTTTGAAACTTTATCACCAATTTTTACATTTATATTTTCAATTGTGCCTTCATAATTGGATGGTACTTCAACACTTGATTTATCACTTTCTAAAGTAACAACAGGGTCATTTTTATTGATTTTGTCGCCTTTTTTTACAAGTACTTCGATTATTTCGACATTTTCAAAGTCTCCTATATCAGGAACTAATAAATCTAAATTCATTTTTGTAGTATATATATATCAATATTTGCTAAAAAAATAATTTACATTATTAATTATGTATAAAAACTGTACAAATTGCGCCTGTAGCTCAATTGGATAGAGCGCTTGGCTACGGACCAGGAGGTTCTGGGTTCAACTCCTAGCAGGCGCGCCAAAATGAAAGGGTAAATGAAAATATCACTTGAAAAATCTGTAATATATTTCTTTTGTTTAGTTTTATTATTTATTCTAATTATGACAATAATCCTTTAATGAAAAAAAAATTTGAACAATTAAGTAATAAACCAAGCTATATGAAACATAATGGTGGTTTATTGTTTAAATCTATTAATAAGAAAAAATTTGTGTTTAAAACTAAGATTAAAAAAATACATTTAAACAAAGCTGGGATAACTCATGGTGGTTATATTTGTACAATAATCGATGCTGGTGCTGGTACTGCATGTCACAGAGCGAGCGGCAATAAACCATGTGTAACTATATCATTGGATATAAAATTTATAGCTCCCTCAAACCTTAGAGACGAATTATTAGGAACAGTTGAAATTCAAAAAGTTACGAAATCAATGGTATTTGTTAATTGTAAACTAAAGCGTAAGAATAAACTAATTGCAAGTGCAGTAGGAATTTGGAAAATTTTAAGAAGACCACTTCAAAATGCAGGTTTAGGTGGATAATACTAATTAAATTTGTAATTCCATTATATTTTTAAATTGATTCAAAGACTCTGGATTACTCAATGCCTGAATATTTTTAATTTTGTTTCCTTCAACTACGTTTTTTACTGCTAACTCTACAATTTTATTATTTTTAGTTCTAGGAATATCAGTTACTTCAATAATTTTTGATGGCACATGTCTTGGTGATGCCTCAGATCTTATATTTTTTTTAATTTCAGTTATAAGTTCTTCATTTAAACTATTTGGTTTATATAAAACTAAAAATAATATAATTCTAACATCATTATCCCAAGATTGACCTATAACGATTGATTCCTTTATCTCCTTAAATTTTTCAACTACAGAATATATTTCAGCGGTACCTAACCTTGCACCACCAGGATTTAATGTGGCATCTGATCTTCCATAAATTATATATCCTCCATTAGTTTTTCTTTCCGCAAAATCACCATGATGCCAAACATTTTTAAATTTTTTGAAATATGCACTTTTATATTTTTCATAGTTTTTGTCATTCCAGAATAATTTTGGCATTGAAGGAAATGGTGATTTACAAACCAATTCTCCTTTTTTGTTTATCAATGATTTTCCTCTTTCAGAAAAAACATCTGTATTCATTCCTAAACCATTATTCTGAATTTGCCCTCTATAAACTGGTGAATATATATTTCCTAACACGAAGCACGAAACAAGATCCGTTCCCCCAGCTATAGATGCTAAATGAACATTCTTTTTAATATTTTTATAAACATAATCAAAGCCGTCAGAGGATAAAGGTGAACCAGTAGAACAAATAGTTTTAAGATACTTCAGTTTATATTTGTTTTTGACATTTATATTAAACTTTTTTAATTGATCAATGTATTTAGCACTTATACCAAAAAGAGAAATATTTTCTTTTTCAGCAATTTTTAAAAGTAAATCTTTTCTTTTATACATTGGAAAGCCATCAAAGAGTACAATAGAGGCTTTTGAAGCTAGAAAAGTCATCAACCAATTCCACATCATCCACCCACAAGTAGTAAAATAAAATACATTGTCACCCTGTTTAACATTGCAATGAAGCTTGTGCTCTTTAATATGCTGCAGTAAAACTCCACCAGCTCTATGACATATACATTTTGGTTTACCAGTAGTTCCGCTTGAATACAAAATTGCCAGCTCTTTATCAAAATCAAACTTTTTGAATAAAAATTTTTTTTCTTTTTTAATTTTTAAATTGTTATAATTAAAAATTTTTACCCCTTTTATCTTTTTATACTTCAAATTTTTTTTACCAGGATAACTTATAATTAATACATTTCTAATAGATTTAATTTTTTTAAGGATGGCTGGTAATCTTTCAAGTATGTTAATCTCTTTGCCATTATAATAATACCTGTCAGTGATAATTAATAGTTTTGGTTTAATCTGAGAAAATCTTTCTATAACACCTTGAATACCAAAATCTGGAGAGCAAGATGACCATATAGCCCCTATTGCACTGGTTGCTATAAAACTCTCAACTGTCTCAATTTGATTTGCAGTATATGCTGCAATTCTATCTTTTTCCTTTATTTTATTTTTTTTAAAAAAATTAATCAATTTTAAAGAATGATTATTTAAATCTTTCCAAGATTTCTCTTTACGATATCCATTTTCACTTATGAAAGTAACAGCTTTTGAATCATCATTTTTTGATAATAAGTTTTCGGCATAATTTAATTTAGATTTTACTAAAAATTTACTTTTGATAATTTCTTTTGGGAAATAATATTTATCATTTTTATAACCTTTGATATTTGAAAATTCCCAAATTGAAGACCAGAAGTGTTCTGGATTATTAATTGTCCAGTTAAATAATTTTTTATAATTCTTTTGGGGCAGATAATTAAATTTTTTTGCTAGAAATTTTTCAAATTCAAATAAATTTGATTTTGATTTAGTTTGAGTATCTGCTTCCCACAATTTTTGAGGCATAAAAAAATATATTTAATTTTTAGAAATTATGATAACCTTAAAACATTAAATAATAAAAATGAGAACTTCTTCCGCATTGATTCGGACTAGTTTTAGCCTATTTTTGTTCTTTAGAGGTAACAATATATAGTATCGGTAAAAAAAAATCACACTAAAGCTAGAAATGACAAAAAATAAAATTACAGCAGTTCTTGGACCTACAAACACTGGAAAAACATTCCTAGCAATAGAAACAATGCTATCTTTTGACTCTGGAATGATTGGTTTTCCATTGAGGCTTTTAGCAAGAGAAGTGTATGATAAAATAATCATAAAGGTTGACCCAGCAAATGTAGCTTTGATTACCGGTGAAGAAAAAATAATTCCTATAAATGCAAAGTATTTTCTATGCACAGTAGAGTCTATGCCTCTAGATAAAAGCTTAGATTTTGTTGGCATAGATGAAATACAAATGTGTAATGATCATGAAAGAGGTCACATTTTTACAGATAGACTGTTACATTTAAGAGGTGAAAAACTTACTATGTTCATGGGCTCAAATTCAATCAAAAAAATAATACAAAATCTGGATGATGATATTGAATTTAAAAATAGGGAAAGACTTTCAAAATTATCATTTGGTGGTCATAAAAAAATTTCAAGAATAGAGAGAAAAAGTGCTGTGATAGCCTTTTCTACTGAAGAAGTTTATGCAATTGCAGAATTGATAAGACGTCAAAAAGGTGGAGCTGCTATTGTCATGGGTTCTCTTAGTCCCAAAACACGTAATGCTCAGGTGAATTTATATCAATCAGGTGATGTTGATTATTTGGTCGCAACCGACGCTATTGGAATGGGAATTAATATGGATTTAGATAATGTTTATTTTTCAAATTTAAAAAAGTTTGATGGGAAAAAGTTAAGAAATTTAAATATTTCTGAAATTGGACAGATTGCAGGGAGGGCAGGAAGATATTTAAATAATGGTATATTTGGCACAACAGGAGAATGTAAAGAAGTTAGGCCTGAAGAAATTGAAGCATTAGAGTCTCATAGTTTTCCAGATATACAATTTATCTTTTGGAGAAACTCAAAGTTAAATTTTACTAATAAAGATACATTGTTAAAATCTTTAGAGGAAAGGCCACAGAAAGGTTGGCTTAGAAGAGTAAGCGAATGCCAGGATGAAAAGGTATTAAAATATTTCTTGAAAGATGCTCCTCATATAGAAATTCAAGATAATACTGAGATATTACAAGTCCTTTGGGAATGTTGTCAAATTCCTGATTTTGTAAAAAAGACATACGGTCATCATTTTGATGTTGTAAGTAAGATTTTTAGTTTTTTAACAATTAAAAAGAAAAAAGTCCCAAACCATTATATGAAAGAGCAACTGTCTTTGTTAGATAAATTAGATGGAAATGTAGACTCTTTATCTAACAGAATTGCTAATGTGAGAACATGGGCCTACGTGTCAAATAAATCTAATTGGGTTGAAAATCAAGACTATTGGATAGAAAGAACTAAAAATCTTGAAGATAAACTATCTGACAGACTTCACGAAGAATTAACAAAAACATTTATTGATAAAAGAGCCAGCGTTTTGGCTAGAGGCTTAAAACAAGATATTATGTTTGAAACTGAGATTGTTAATGATGAAGAAGTAATGATTAATGAGCAATATATTGGACGTTTAAAAGGTCTGAGATTAGAACTAGATCTAAAAGTTGATACATTAGATGCCGATGTAAAATCATTAAAAAAAGCTGCAAGACAAAACGTAGTTCCTGAAATTATTAAAAGAATAACACAGATAATAAATACTGGTTTAATTGAATTAAAAAACGATTTTAAAATTTATTGGAATAAAAATCAAATAGCCAGACTAGTTCCTGGTTCAGACTATCTTAATCCACAAATTCAATTAATTGTTGACGAAATGATAGAGAATACTGAAAAATCTAGACTAAATTTATATTTGCAAAGCTGGTTGAATAATAAAATTAAAACAGAGTTAAAAAGTCTAATAGATTTAAAAAATGTTAAAGATAATAACCCTGAGTTAAGAGCTCTTGCATATCATTTATATGAAAATAATGGAGTTGTTAAAAGAGATGAGGTTTTAAACTATTTAGACCAACTTAATCAGGATGAAAGAAAAAAGTTGAGAAACTTAGGTGTGAAATTTGGTAGATACCATATTTTTTTATTTAAGTTGTTTAAACCAAGTTCTGTATCTTTAAGAATTCTTTTATGGAAAAACTTTAATGAAAAAAATTTTAACTTCTTGCCACCAACTTTTGGATTAAACTTTTTAGAAGAAAAAAAAATATTAGATAAAAATCTAATGCTTTTATGTGGATTTGAAAAATTTGAAAAGCTATACGTTAGAATAGATATTTTAGAAAGGCTATTTCTAATGATTTTTAACACAAAATCTGAGGATAAAGTTAAAGAGATTAAGCTTATTCCAGAAATGCTGAATTTGTTAGGTTGTAATAAAGAAAATTTTGTGAAATTAATAAAAAAAATGCATTACAAAACTTACGAAAAAGATAATTACCTTTACTTTAAATATATGCCACATAGAAAGATAATTAAAAAAGACAATAATAAAGACACTAATGATAATCCATTTAAAATTCTTTCTCAACTCAACTTGAAATAATGTTTAATATTTTTAAAAAAGAAAAGACTGAAAAAGACAATAATCATCCTTCAATAATAGCAATTGCTTGCTTATTAATTCACTCAGCTAAAATTGATCAAAATTATACAGAAAAAGAAAAAAAAATTATAAAGGATGCAATAATTGAAATGGGAGGTGGATCTGGAGAAATTGATATAATAATGCAAGATGCTGAGGAAAAAGAAAAAGACTCAAATCAGATACTTGATTTTACCAAAGAAGTTAAAAGTATTAATGAGGAAGACAAAAAAATCATTATTGAGGCATTATGGGATATTATATATTCAGATGAAGATGCTGATATGTATGAAACAAACCTAATGAGAAGATTATGTGGCTTGCTTTATCTAGATCCAAAAACTGTAGGTGACATTAAAGAGAAAGTTAGTCAAAAAAAAAAATGACATATTTAGTAAATGATAAATGCATCAAATGTAAATTGATGGATTGCGTTGAAGTATGTCCAGTGGATTGCTTTTACGAAGGTAAAAATATGCTTGTAATTAAACCCGATGAGTGTATAGATTGTGGCGTTTGTGAGCCAGAATGTCCAGTAGACGCTATAATATCAGATAATGATGACAATGATGGAAAGTGGTTGGAAGTAAATAAAAAATATGCAGACATATGGCCTAACATAAATGAAAAAAAAGATCCCCCAGCGGATCATGAACAATTTAAAGATGTAAAAAATAAGTATGAAAAATATTTTAAAGAAAATCTTGAATAAGAAGAAAAATAAAAAAGTAATAAAAAAAACTAAAACCATTAAAAAAATTGTTAAGAAAAAAAAAGATTCCAAAATAAAAAAAGCTAAAAAAATAACAAAAGAAATAAAAAAAAAAGTAATAAAAGACTTAAAAAAAAAAGATAAAGTTGAAGTTAAAACTGATCCATTAAGAATACCTAAGAATAACGAGCAAAAACCTGAAATTAAGAAAGTTAGAAAGCAAGATACAGAAAAAAAGGTATTTAAAGTAAAAGATTATGTTGTTTATCCAAAACATGGGGTAGGCCAAATTACTGAAACAAAAAAAATAAATATAGGTGGCATTGATGTTGAAACCTATATACTGAAATTTGAAAAAGATAAGGCAAGTGGAATGGTTCCAGTAAATAAGCAATCTCACTTAAGACCATTAGCGACAATAAATCAGATAAATAAATGCGTAAGTATTTTAAAGAGTAAACCAAAAGTTAAACGATCTATGTGGAGCAGAAGAGCTCAAGAGTATGAAGCGAAGATATCATCAGGTAAAATTTATGATTTAGCTGAAGTAGTAAGAGATCTTAATAAAGGTGATGATATTATGATAGATCAGTCTTACAGTGAAAGACAGTTATTTGAAAAAGCTTACGACAGACTATTAACTGAATTTCAGATTGTGATGGGATCAAGTTTAGAAGATGCTCAAAAAAAACTTGATAAAGCTTTAAAGAGAAATCTAGAAAAACAAATACAAAAAGTTGAAGAAAAACCATTGGCTGAAGAGCCAATAAGTCAAGAATTAACAGAATAAAAAAAAACGCTCCTCACGCAAGCGCCATGAGAAGCGTTATCAGTTAAAAAGAATACTAAACTATCTTCTTTTTTTCTTCTTAGCTTTTTTCTTAGCTTTTTTCTTAGTTTTCTTTTTAGCAGCTTTCTTTTTTCTTTTAGCCATCTTTAGCTCCCTTTTTTTATAAACGAATCTTTATGATTCGTTAATAAGTAATTTTTATTTTTTTTGAATAGTTATGTCAAACATATAATTTTTTTGAAAATTTAAAAAAAAATATTTTTTTATTTTTTTTTATTAATTAAAAAAAAAGTTAAATAAATCGCTATTTATAAAGAGTTTTTTTAAAAACTTTTAGTAAAGTTTTTCAAATTCGTTTTTATATTTTTGAATTATTTTATATCTTTTCAGTTTTAAAGTTGGGGTTAACATTCCATTTTCAATTGAAAATTTTTCATTAATTATAAAAAATTTTTTTATATTTTCTATTCTAGAAAGGTTTTTATTTATAATTTCTAATTCTTTTTTAATTTGATCTCGTGTTGCATTGATATTATCTTCGGATAGAACTAATAAAGCAACTAAATACGGTTTATTATCTCCATAAACGATTGATTGATCTATAAATTTCGAATTTGATAATTCATTTTCTATTTTCACTGGAGAAATATTATCTCCACCAGGAGTAATTAATATATCTTTTTTTCTGTCAGTAATTTTTAAATAACCATTCTCAAAAATTCCAATATCTCCTGTATGTAACCAACCATCTTTTAAGACTTTGTTAGTTTCTTCCTCATTATTCCAATAACCCAACATTACATTTTCCCCTTTTACTAAAATTTCTCCATCTGAGGCTATTTTTACCTCATTGCCTTTAAAAGGTGGTCCTACAGTCTCAACTCTAATATCATCAATTGGATTACAACTTACAACTGGAGAAGTTTCAGTTAAGCCATAACCTTGCAGAGTAGGAAGTCCTATAGCATTTAAGAAAATACCAACTTCTTTATCAAGGGCTCCACCGCCAGAAACAAATGTTTTAAGCTCACCTCCAAATTGACTTTTGATTTTTTTTCTTACTATTTTTTCCAAAATATTATCAATTAATTTTTCTAACATTGTTAAAGATTGTTTATTTATTTTTTTAGTTCCTAGTTCTAACATTTTTAATATTAAACGTTTCTTTAATCCTGTTGCTTTATTAAAACTTGCATTAATTTTCTGAAATAAATTTTGGTAAAATCTAGGTACTGCAGTCATTAACTGTGGTTTGCAATCATTCATATTTTTAATTAATTTCTCTATACTTTCGGCATAAAATATTTTTGCTCCAACACTAATTTGTACAAATTGAACGGTATGTTCGTAAGAATGAGAAAGAGGTAACCAAGTTAAAAATCTAGTTTGATCGTCAATTAAAGGTTTAAGTATATCAAGTGCACCATCACAATTATTTAAAATTCCGCCGTGACTTAATATTACACCTTTTGGATTACCTTGTGTTCCTGAAGTATAAATTATACAAGCTGGATCGTTTCTTTTAATTGACAAATCTGGAATATTTAAATTTTTATAATCTAAATTAGAAAATAATTTGTTTATGTTTATATAGTTATCCTCACTTATATCTAATTCTTCAAAAGAAAAGATATTAGCAATAAAACTTTTTTTTTTAATAATCTCTTTTACTTTGTTGAATTGTTCTTGATTAGAAACAAATATTAATTTTGGATTACAATTATCAATTATATATTCGTAATCTTTCTCAACATAAGTTGTATAAGCTGGTACAGTAATAGCTCCTGATAACATTACTGAAAGATCAGTTATAAACCACTCTGGTCTATTTTCAGATATTAGTAAACATCTATCACCTTTATTTGCATATTTTTTAATTTCTGAAGAAAGTTTTTTAATCGAGTGGAATGTTTTTTCCCATGTAAAACAATTATTTAGATCTTTTAAGGATGTTAAAAGAATATTATTTTTTTTTTGTTTTTTATAATGAATAAAAAATAGTTCGACTAAATTATTAATATTTTGTGTACTCATAGATTCATGGTGGGCAAAGAGAGAATCGAACTCTCACAGTATTGCTACCATTGGATTTTGAGTCCAACGCGTCTACCAGTTCCGCCATTCGCCCATACCTTTACATATTTAACTAATGGTATTAAATCATTAATTATATTAAAAGAAAATATGTTTAAAGAGCTATATATTAAAACTATTAATCTTGCAGGTCATAAAAAATCTAAATCAATTTTAGGATTTATATCTTTTATTGAGAGTTTTATATTCCCATTACCTCCAGATGTTCTGATAATCCCTATGACAATAGCTCGACGACATGAATGGATTAGAATTGCATTAGTTGCAACAATAGGATCTGTTTTGGGAGCTTGCCTAGGATATTTTATTGGATATGTCTTCTTTAATGAAATTGGCATTAGGATTTTTGAGATATATGGTGTAGATGATGCTTCATTTTTGAAAGATAAAGTTTCATCTGAAGGCGGGGTTATAGCCTGGATAACTCTACTAGCAATTGCTGGTTTTTCTCCAGTACCTTTTAAATTACTCACAATTACAAGTGGTTTTATAAACTTTAATATTTTTTATTTTATTATTATTTCTCTTTTAACAAGAGGCTCACGTTTTTTTTTATTATCTTTTTTAATTGGAAACTTTGGACCAACAATGAAAAAAATTATTGAAAAAAAACTTCTTAAATTTTCTATTTTTTTATCAATTGCTTTAATTATTTTTGCATATTTTATATATAAATTTTTAAATAATTTTATTAATTAAATATGATCCTATTTCCAAATAGAAAAAATTTTTATTTGATTATTTTTTTTATCTCCTTAATCTCAATAATTTCAGCTCTATACATTGAGTATATATTGCAGTATCAACCATGTAAGTTATGTATTTATCAAAGGTTACCTTACCTAACTGCAATATTTGTAAGCTTTATTGGATTTAATTATTCGAGTAATGATCAAATTTTAATAGTTACAATTATGATATTTTCTTTGAGCGCTATACTATCTGGTTATCATTTTGGAATTGAGAATGGTATATTTGATGAGTTTTCAGCTTGTACAAACGGATCATCAGATATCTTAAATAAATCGAAATTACTAGATTCTCTTAATAAAACTATGCCAGTTAACTGTAAAGATGCTACTTTTAAAATTCTTGGTATCTCACTAGCGGCAATTAATACAATTTTTTCAATTTTAATTGTTATTTTTTCTATTAGAACATTGGCCTATGAGAGAAACTAACAAAAAAAAATTAGAGGAATTTATAAGAGTAGATCACGCTGGAGAAAGAGGTGCAATAAAAATTTATGAGGGTCAATTGCTTGCGCTAAATACTATTGTAAAAAATGATGATTTAAAACAAACTATTGGTGAAATGAAAAAACATGAGGAGGAACACTCAAATTTTTTTGAGAATGAAATAGAGAAAAGAAATATAAAACCAACTAAATTACTACCATTATGGGATTTACTTGGATTGGGTCTTGGGTTTGGTTCAACAATCCTTGGAAAAAAAGCTGCAATGTTATGTACAGCCTCTGTTGAAGAAGTAATTGATGAGCATTACAAAAGTCAAATTGATCAAATAGAGATGGATGAAAAAGACTTAAAAGAAAAAATAATAAAATTTAGACAAGATGAATTAGATCACAAAGATATAGCATACGAGAAGGGAGCTACAAAAAAAGGTTTTTATTCAATTATGGACAAGGTAATTAAAGCTGGTTCCAAGGTTGCTATAAAAATTTCTGAAAAAATTTAATTACGGTTCAAGCTCAACATCCCAATACAAATAGTCCATCCAACTTTTATGTAAAAAGTTAGGTGGAAAATTCTTTCCATTTTTGTGAAGATCTTCTGTGGTAGGTTGAAAAGGTAATTGGTTTAATGTCATACCTGAGTTCTTTATTAGTCTTCCTCCCTTTTTAACGTTACAAGAGGAACAAGCTGTTACAACATTATCCCAATTAGTTTTTCCACCTTTTGATCTTGGCAGCAAGTGGTCAAAAGTTAATTCATTTTTACTTCCACAATATTGACAACTAAACTTGTCTCTCAAAAACACATTAAACCTTGTAAAGTTAGGATTTGATTGAGGTCTAATGTATGATTTAAGAGCAATTACACTTGGAAGTTTCATGCTAAACGAAGGACTTCTAACTTGTCTGTCATAATAACTAACAATAGAAACTCTATCTAAAAAAACAGATTTAATAGAGTCTTGCCAGCTCCACAATGAAAGAGGATAATAACTTAAAGGTCTATAATCTGCATTTAAAACTAACGCTGGACATTTTTCTAGCGAAATATTATGATTTGAAAGCTCTTCCATAATTAAAACATACATTAAATATATTTTTAATCAACTTTACTAATTGTATATTAATGATTTATTAATTAGTTATTTTTTTTTTTATAAAGTTTAATGCCGCACTTGATGCTTCCATAGGTATATGGTGATCACAGTTTTTAATCATTAAAGTTTCAATTTTAATTTTATTTCTGATAAAAAAATCTTTCGCTTCAAGTAAATTGTTCGGGGGGACGATTGGATCATTTTCACCATGTATCATTAAAATATTAGTTTTATTTTTAATTCTTAAAGAAAGGTCTTTCATATTTATGATTCTTCCAGAAAACCCTACAATACAACTAAATCTTTTTTCTGACGTTAGTCCAACATTTATTGACATCATGCATCCTTGACTAAAACCAGAAACACAAATTTGTGAATATTCTAAATTAAAATAATTACTTACTTCTAAAATATAGCCGTTTAGAATTTTTTCTGCTTTTTTTGATTCTTGAAGAGTATATTCTGGATCTTCATTGTTTAAATCAAACCATTGGAACCCTGCTGGATTTATACTGCATACTTCATGTGCATCTGGACATAAAAAAACTGTACTTTTTAAAAATCTTTTCCAATTTAAAGTCAGCATACTGATGTCTTTACCATCACCTCCATATCCATGAAGTAAAATTACAGCACTTTTAACTTCTTCGTTATTCTCTGGTTTAATTATTGTTGTATTTAATGAAAATTTCATAAATTTTTTGGTAACCAATCAAGTAAAGATTGATCATTAAAGTCAATGTAACCAACAATTCTTCCAACTTCAAAACCATTTCGGTCTATTAGAATTGTTGTAGGTAATCCTCGTAGTTTAAATTGCTGTGAAAACTCTTGTCCGGATCCTGTAAATATATCTAAATTCTCTATTTTGATTTCATCAAAAAACTCTTTAGATTTTTTATAACTTTCGCCACCAATATTAATTGGAATTATATTTATATTTTTAAATTCATTTAAGGTTTTAAGTTTATCCAAAGATGGCATTTCTTTTTTACATGGAGCACACCATGTTGCCCAGAAATTTATTATTAAGGGGTTTGATTTATAATTATTCAAGCTTACTTTTTGGCCATCGGATTTAATAAAGTCTATATTTTCAATTTTTTTCTTATCTTTATGCACTATAAGATTCTTAATTTCTGGACGCTCTATTGAATATGAGACGCTAGGTGATATTAAGTAAAATATTATTATAAGATAATTAAAAAAAATGATTTTCATAAAAATTAGAACAACTAAATATCATGAGTAAAAATAAAAACAATCAGCCAATTTGGAATACTAGAATTAAAAAAGAAAAAACAAACCTTTTTAAAAAGGTTGGTGGATCTATAGAAATCGATAAAAGATTGTTCAGAGAAGATATTGAAGCTTCAATTGTACATGTTTAAACAAAGAATTATAAATTTTAAAATTAAAAATAAAATAGTTTGGGGTTTGAATAGAATTGAGAACGAAATTATAAAAAAAAAATTTATTTTTGACGATAAGCTTGAAGATATTCATATGAATATAGAACACAGGCTCTTCGAACTTATTGGAGAAGACGCAGGATATATTCACACTGCAAGATCAAGAAATGATCAAGTTGTCACAGATTTTAAAATTTGGCTAAGAAAAGCCAATAGAGAAATTGTTAAAAATATCGATGTGACAATTAAAAATATTTTAAAAAAAGCAGAAAAAAATATTGAA
>CABZJN010000014.1 GCA_902526085.1 uncultured Pelagibacteraceae bacterium | reverse complement strand
TACTGGGCTTAAAGAGTTCGTAGGTGGTTAAAAAAGTTGGTGGTGAAATCCCAGAGCTTAACTCTGGAACTGCCATCAAAACTTTTTAGCTAGAGTATGATAGAGGAAAGCAGAATTTCTAGTGTAGAGGTGAAATTCGTAGATATTAGAAAGAATACCAATTGCGAAGGCAGCTTTCTGGATCATTACTGACGCTGAGGAACGAAAGCATGGGTAGCGAAGAGGATTAGATACCCTCGTAGTCCATGCCGTAAACGATGTGTGTTAGACGTTGGAAATTTATTTTCAGTGTCGCAGCGAAAGCATTAAACACACCGCCTGGGGAGTACGACCGCAAGGTTAAAACTCAAATGAATTGACGGGGACCCGCACAAGTAGTGGAGCATGTGGTTTAATTCGAAGATACGCGCAGAACCTTACCAACACTTGACATGTTCGTCGCGACTCTAAGAGATTAGAGTTTTCGGTTCGGCCGGACGAAACACAGGTGCTGCATGGCTGTCGTCAGCTCGTGTCGTGAGATGTTGGGTTAAGTCCCGCAACGAGCGCAACCCTCACTTTTAGTTGCCATCATTTAGTTGGGCACTCTGAAAGAACTGCCAGTGATAAGCTGGAGGAAGGTGGGGATGACGTCAAGTCCTCATGGCCCTTACGTGTTGGGCTACACACGTGCTACAATGGCATTTACAATAGGAAGCAAGATGGCGACATCAAGCAAATCCTAAAAAGATGCCTCAGTTCGGATTGTACTCTGCAACTCGAGTACATGAAGCTGGAATTACTAGTAATCGCGGATCAGCGCGCCGCGGTGAATACGTTCCCGGGTCTTGTACACACCGCCCGTCACACCATGGGAGTTGGTTCTACCTTAAGGCAAGGTTTAAAACCCTTGACTACGGTATAGTCAGCGACTGGGGTGAAGTCGTAACAAGGTAGCCGTAGGGGAACCTGCGGCTGGATTACCTCCTTTCTAAGGATGATTAAGAATTTTTTCTTAATCTAAATAATATAACAGGTTAATGTTGACCGTCCTCATTTCTCTTTTTAAAATAGTGTTTCTCCTTTTGCACAAAAGGGCCGGTAGCTCAGTTGGTTAGAGCACACCCTTGATAAGGGTGGGGTCGAAAGTTCGAGTCTTTCTCGGCCCACCAATATTTTGGGGGATTAGCTCAGCTGGGAGAGCGCCTGATTTGCATTCAGGAGGTCAGCGGTTCGATCCCGCTATCCTCCACCAAGAAACACTTAGCTATTTAATTCGTAAATATTTTATAATTATTATCAATATCTATATCCGATTGTTCGAAGACACGAACAATCAATAAATATTCGAAAAGATGAATATTTACAAAAAATTTGATTCAACACAGAATTTTTTTCTGTGCATAAATCAAGCGTTTAAGGGCGTGTGGCGGATGCCTTGGCACTGAAAGCCGATGAAGGACGTGGTATACTGCGATAAGTTACGGGGAGCTGTATGCAAGTTTTGATCCGTAAATTTCCGAATGGGGAAACCCACCACTTTATGTGGTACTTTAAACTCAATACATAGGTTTAAAGAGACAACCCGGAGAACTGAAACATCTAAGTAACCGGAGGAAAAGAAATCAATTGAGATTCCGTTAGTAGTGGCGAGCGAACGCGGACTAGGCCAGTAGATTTGTTAAAAAAATCTGAATAGTTTGGAAAAGCTAACCACAGAGGGTGATAGTCCCGTATGAGTAATGTTTAACAAGTTTCTTGAGTAAAGCGGGACACGTGAAATCCTGCTCGAATATAGGGGGACCACCCTCTAAGCCTAAATACTCTTCAGTGACCGATAGTGAACTAGTACCGTGAGGGAAAGGTGAAAAGAACCCCTATTAGGGGAGTGAAATAGAACCTGAAACCGCATGCCTACAATCAGTCGAAGCTCTTTTTAGAGTGACGGCGTACCTTTTGTATAATGGGTCAGTGACTTAATTTATAAAGCAAGCTTAAGCCATCTAGGTGTAGGCGTAGCGAAAGCAAGTCTTAATAGGGCGATTAGTTTTATGAATTAGACCCGAAAACGAATGAGCTTACCATGAGCAGGTTGAAAGCAAGGTAACACTTGCCGGAGGACCGAACCAGTTGACGTTGAAAAGTCTTTGGATGACTTGTGGTAAGGGGTGAAAGGCCAACCAAATTCGTAGATAGCTGGTTTTCCGCGAAAACTATTTAGGTAGTGCGTTGAATAAATATGCGTTTAGAGGTAGAGCACTAAATGGGCTAGGGGGAAGAGATTCTTACCAAACCTAATAAAACTCCGAATGCTAAACGTAGTTCTTCAACAGACAGACTGTGGGTGCTAAGGTCCATGGTCGAGAGGGAAAGAGCCCAGACCACCAGATAAGGTCCCAAAATTGTGATTAAGTGTGAAAGGATGTGGAAATTCCTTAACAGCCGGGAGGTTGGCTTAGAAGCAGCCATCCTTTAAAGATAGCGTAACAGCTCACCGGTCTAATAGAGTTTCTGCGCCGAAGATGTAACGGGGCTAAAATCACATACCGAATCTGTGGGTTTATAAAGTTTTCGGACTTTATAAGCGGTAGCGGAACGTTCTGTAAGCCTGTAAAGGGATACCCGTGAGGGATCCTGGAGGTATCAGAAGTGCGAATGCTGACATGAGTAACGATAAAATAAGTGAAAAACTTATTCGCCGAAAATCCAAGGGTTTCTGCGCAAGGTTAATCCGCGCAGAGTTAGTCGGCCCCTAAGACGAGGGCGAAAGCCGTAGTCGATGGAAATAAGGTTAATATTCCTTAACCTGATGGTAGTGACGGATTTTGTAAGTTGTGTGTTCTTAATGGATTGAACATGCTGCGAAAAAGTCCCAGGAAATAGCTCCATCATTAAGACCGTACCCTAAACCGACACAGGTGGATTAATAGAGTATATTTAGGCGCTTGAGAGAATGATGTTGAAGGAACTCGGCAAAATGCTTCTGTAACTTCGGGATAAAGAAGACCTTTTTTTGGGCAACCATCAAGAGGTGGCACAAGCCAGGGAGAAGCGACTGTTTATCAAAAACACAGGGCTCTGCTAACACGTAAGTGGATGTATAGGGTCTGACGCCTGCCCGGTGCTGGAAGGTTAATGCGATGGGTGCAAGCTCATTTCTGAAGCCCCAGTAAACGGCGGCCGTAACTATAACGGTCCTAAGGTAGCGAAATTCCTTGTCGGGTAAGTTCCGACCTGCATGAATGGCGTAACGATTTCTCCGCTGTCTCCAACATCAACTCAGTGAAATTGAATTCTCCGTGAAGATGCGGAGTTCGCGTAGTTAGACGGAAAGACCCCGTGCACCTTTACTGCAACTTTACATTGGTGTTAGGAAAAACATATTTAGCATAGGAGGGAGACATTGAAGCGATGGCGTCAGTTATCGTGGAGTCACCAGTGAAATACCTCTTTTGTTTTTCTTGGCATCTAACTGATAGCCGTTATCCGGCATCAAGACATTGTATGGTGGGTAGTTTGACTGGGGCGGTCGCCTCCCAAATAGTAACGGAGGCGTGCGAAGGTAAGCTCAGAACGGTCAGAAATCGTTCGTAGAGTGCAATGGCATAAGCTTGCCTGACTGTGAGACTGACAAGTCGAGCAGAGTCGAAAGACGGTCATAGTGATCCGGTGGTTCTGAGTGGAAGGGCCATCGCTCAACGGATAAAAGGTACGCCGGGGATAACAGGCTGATACTGCCCAAGAGCTCATATCGACGGCAGTGTTTGGCACCTCGATGTCGGCTCATCACATCCTGGGGCTGGAGCAGGTCCCAAGGGTTTGGCTGTTCGCCAATTAAAGTGGTACGTGAGCTGGGTTCAGAACGTCGTGAGACAGTTCGGTCCCTATCTGCTATGCGTGTAGAAGAATTGAGAGGAGCTGTCCCTAGTACGAGAGGACCGGGATGGACGTACCACTGGTGGACCGGTTGTAGCGCCAGCTGCAGTGCCGGGTAGCTAAGTACGGACGAGATAACTGCTGAAAGCATCTAAGCGGGAAACTCACCTCAAAACTAGTTCTTCCTATAGAGCCGTGGTAGACCACCACGTTGATAGGCTGGGTGTGGAAGCGCAGTAATGCGTGTAGCTGACCAGTACTAATAGCTCAATTGGCTTGATTTATGCACTGAAAAAAATTTTTTGTATAACATTTATTAATATTATTGATGAACAATTAATCGCTAACATTGTCTGATAATTTGCATTATATTTAACCACAATGGATAAGACAAATACTCAATTTGGGTATGCAGGATACAAAAATAGTCTAACCTCAACTATTAAGTTTGAATTAAAAAGTTTTATTGGAAGATTGTTTTCACCAAAGATAAGAAAAAATAAATTTCCTTTAATAAATTTAGGGTGTGGAAATATAATTATCGATGGGTTTGAAAATATTGATTTTTATACAATAAGATTTTGGAAGGCAAAATCAATAGGCCATGATTTTAGATACAAACTTCCTTATGCAAATAATGTTTTTGAAGGCGCTATTTGCGATAATGCGCTGGAACATTTACATCCAAGTGATGGAAAAAAATTTTTAAAAGAAATTTGTAGAATTTTAAAGCCTGGAGCAATTTTGCGAGTCATAGTTCCAGATTTACAAAAATATATTGATTATTACAATGGTAAAGAAATAAAAGAATTAGAAATTTTTGGTAATGGTTGCAATGCAATATGGAATTTAACTAGTAACTGGACACACTTAGCTGTGTATGATTCACATATGTTAAGTATTGTCTTAGAAGAAGCTGGATTTAATAATATTTCAATAAAAAAATACATGGAAGGCAATGATAAAAGATTGCTAAAAGATCGAGAGGGAAGAGATTGGGAAAGTTTATATATTGAGTGCACTGCTTAGATGTAAAATTATAATGTTGAAATGCTTTAATAATAATATTAAAGGTTTTTAATGATAGATATATTCAATTTAAAATATAAATAATTAAATGAAAATTAAATACGACGAAGATTATTACGAAAATGGATTAGCTAAAGGAATAAGTGGCTACGAGAACTATAGATGGATACCCGAACTAACTTATCCCATGGCTTATTCAATTTGTAAATCTTTGAAAATAAAAAAAAATGATAAAGTACTTGAATATGGCTGCGCACATGGATTTCTAGTAAAAGCTTTGAATGACTTTAATATTGATACATATGGTGTTGATATTTCTAGCTATGCATTAAGCAAGGTTGATCCTGGAATTAAAAAAAAAATTAAATTATTAAAGAACAACAACATAAGAAATTCTATAAAAAAAATGGATATAAAATTTAAATTTAACCATGTTATTTCCAAAGATGTTTTTGAACATATTGAGCCAAAAGCTCTAAAAAAAATTCTTAATGAAATTTCAAAAATTACCCATGAACTTTTTGTTGTAGTTCCTTTGGGAGATAATGGAAAATATAGGATCGCAAGTTACGATGGAGATAAAACACATATTATTGCTGAAGATGAAAATTGGTGGAAAAAGCTATTTATTGAAAATAAATTTAAGATAAAATCATTTAGCTATCGTGTTGAAGGAATAAAGGATAAATGGTATCCTGTTCACCCAAAGGGAAATGGTTTTTTTAAGTTAGTATCGAAAAAATAAAATGAGCATTAATCAAACATACGAGATCCAAGCTTTGTCAGATAAAGTAGGTCATTTCATAAGAATTAGATCTCTTAACAAAGCTAAACATTTTGCAGTATATAGAACATTCACAAAAAGATTTCCTGATGGGACAGAAGTAAATGCGGAAATAAAAGAGGATATTAAAGATATTTTAGTCAAATCAATTCAGAAAAAAGGAATTACTGAAGGCTTTATATTAAAATTTGATGAAAATGATAAATATTCAGATTTTGTAGATGAAAAAATTAGTCCAGAAAAAATTAGACATATAAGTGGAAAAAATGAAAAAAGTTTTACAAGCACTGGAGCAAAACTAAGTTCACACTGGCCAATTTTTTATAAACTTAATGAGACAGGTTTTGGTAGCATTATAAGAGCAACCTTAACTTTGCATCAAGTATGTTCTTCAAGATGTCAATTCTGTTCCACAATTAATAGAAACAAAAAAGACTCCACATCGTTTGAGGAAACAAAAGAATTCATTGAAAAATTATATTTTGATCAAGCCGAATATAATAAAAAACATTTTTCTAAATATAATGAAAAATATAAAGAATTAACAGGATCAGATATAAGATTAAGAGGGTTAATTTTATCTGGAGGTGGACAGCCTAATTTGTGGCCTCATTTTGAGAAATTAGTTGAATGGTTATCTAATTTAGACATTGATATTGGTTTAATAACTAATGGATTTCCAAAGAATATAGATGATAAAATTTATGATAAGTTTAAATGGATTAGGCTGTCAATAACTCCTGAAGATGCATCACCTCATTATGTAGATAAAAAGTTTAATCTTCAACGTATTCCACAAAATATCATTCATAATAAAAATACATTTTTTGGATTATCTTATGTCTATGGCCCTTGGACTAACGAGGATATCTTAAAGAGATTGTCATCTTCAATTGATGAATGGAAATTAGATTATATAAGAATGCTCACTGACTGCAACTTAACGAGGTCAGAACAGTTAAAATCACACAATGTGCTTGCAGAAAAACTGTATAATTTATCTTTAATTGACAAAGATGGGAATAATAAAGGTAAAATTTTTCATCAACTTAAATTTCATGGAACTCAAGAGGAGGCAGAGGAATTGTGGAATGATGGAAAATGTTTTTTACAAACGTATAATCTATTTTGGGATACTACTGGTCACGAAACCAATGGAAAATCTTTTTGTTATCCTTGTGATTCGGTTACAGTTTTGGCTGAAGAAAATACAAAACAACAATCAAAAAGAGGATTCGATGGTAATGTTTGGGGAACCGTCACAAATGATAAAGTAGAGTTACTTTTTAAGGAAAAATGGAAAAAATTTTTTGATCCCAGAAAACATTGTTCTGCTTGTCTGTTCATGAAAAATAACAAAACTGTTAAAAATTTAGCTAACACAAGTTTAGATAAATTGAATCAAATAAAAATTGACAAAGATCTTGAGCATATTAATTTTCCCTAAAATTGAGGGGATAAATTTTAGTTAACTTAAGACCACAATTTATGAATAACAAAATTATTTATAAAGTTAATAGAATATTTATTGCTGCACTCTCATATAACAGAGCTAATATTTTTAAAAAATCAATGTTAACCCTTGTAGAGTCGTTAATTTATTCTAATACAATTAAAAATGCTCAAATTGCAGTTTTTGACGATGGATCAGATAAAAAAGAGCTAACAATAATTAATAATTACTGCATTGAATTAAAGAATAAATTTAATTTAGATATAAATCTTCACAAAACAGATAAAAATAGAGGTTATGGGATAAATTATATGAAAGGTGTTGATTGGTATATCTCACACAGAGATAGGAATGCGCTTTTATATATGCATGAAACTGATTTAATCTTAGAAAAAAAATGGTTTTCTAAATGTAATACGATATTAAATTCAAATATTAACTGGATTATTTCACCCGTCCATCATATCAATCATTTAAATTATCCAAAACATGCTCGGGGGATGTATGATTTATTTGAACAAAATATTAAAAAAACTTTTCTTCAAAAAAATAAAATAAATATTCAGGAAATGATCCTTAAAGAGGGTAAAATTATATTTAATGATAATTCGTTTGTAGCAAAAATCTCTTATGGGCTAATTGGTGCTAGATTAGCTAGTTCACACTATTGGGAGAAAGTAATTCAAAATAAAGAGTTTATCTTTTCTAACCATGATAAAGAAGATATGGCTCTCTCTTTTATTGGAAAAGATAATTGTGTTTATTTGACACCAGGTTCTGCTAAAATAGCTTTTAAACCTGGTTTGCATGGTTATATGTTTTTGAATATTGCCTCCTATGATGAGGGATTAAATAAATTTATTCTTTATGTGAGCTTAAAAAGATATCTAATTAAATCAATATTAAAATTATTAAATAAAACAGGGTTGATAAAAATATTAAAAAAAATATTAATAAGATCTTAATTTAACTAGTGCAAGACTTTAAGTATTTAAAAAACTTTTAAATGAAGTATGAATTATTTTTTTGTTATTATTTTATAAATGTCACTTTCAGAAATTTTAATAGGGTTATTCCCAAGTCTTAACAAGTTTATTCCTTTTATTATCTTTTCTGCGTCTTGATTAATATTTATTTTAAGAATATTTAAATTATCCTCTAGTTTTGCTTTTCTTTTCATTAATGTTATTTTGGAATTAAAATCACTTATATTTTTTACGTTAAGTAAATTAAAAATCAGCTCGAATCTTTTCTTTAAATTAAAAGAAGTTTCTGATCTTATTAAGTTATCAAAATTAAATCTAAAGAAGCTTTCAAAAAATAAACTCACAGCGTGACCATGACTTATGTTAAATAAGGAGGTGAAAGGGTAAGATGTTGCATGAGGTGCGGTGGTTTTGGATATACTAATTGCTTTTCCAGCCAAGTTTGAAGCTATAATCATTTCGGTAGCATTTTTTAAATTAGGATAGTGCAAAAATGAAATATAATTGTTAACTGATAATCTCAATGATTTTGTAGCATACTCTACACTTTGATTGTTAGATTTTTTGGAAACTAAGGATTCTAAAGCTTGAGCAATCGCATCAAAACCAGCAGAGGCTTTTATTTTATTTGGAGCTGATATTAAAAACTCAGGAATTAAGAAAAAATTATCTGGTATCAAGAGTTCACTTTCAAAAGAATATTTAATTCCATTCACATAAATAACAGCATTTGAGGTAACTTCAGCACCAGATCCTGCCGTTGTAGGTATAACAGCGAGCTTTGTATATTTTTTTTTAAATGGATAGGCATAATTAATAATTAAATTTGCAAGGTCATCTCTAACATCGACAACATTAGCAATCTTTGCATAATCAATTACGGCTCCACCCCCTACAGCTAATATTAGATCAGGTTTAAAAGTTTTAATATCTCTAATAATTTTAATTAACTCTTCCAGGGTTGGTATTTCTGAAACTTTGTAAAATAATTTGGTTTCTTTAGTTTTAAACATTTTTTTAAAAAAAATCTCAGCTCCAGATGTTACAAAAGATTTTTTACCACAAAGAACAAAAATTTTTTTATAAACTTTATCATCAATAAATTTTTTAATATCTTCAGTTGTATTAATCATCTATTTCATAAATATTTTTTTGATTTTAATCAGATCAGAAGGTCTAGGTAACTTTTTAATTTTACTGTTAGAGATTTTGATTTCTAAGAAACTTAATTTTTTTTCTGATAAAAAAGTTTTAATTTTTTTTTTTAAATTAAATTCATTTTTTATTGTATAAAATTTTTTAAAACCTAAACTTTTTGAAAATTTTTCAAAATTTATATTATTTGCATATGTGCTTTGATTTCCAACAGAGTTGTGAGAATTATTATTTAGTAAAATATATTTAAAATTTTTATTAGCAAAAGTTCCTGCTGTTTTAATTGATCCCAGGTGCATTAATAGAGAGCCATCTCCATCTATACATATAACATCATTTTTACTTGATAAGGAGTAACCGAGTGCAACTGAGGTTGTATGACCCATTCCACCAACCATATAAAAATCTTCACCATTTATTATTTTAAACTTATTTCTTAGATACATCAGCTCCCTAGAATTAAAACCAGTACTTGAGATAATTTTAACATTTTTTTTTAATGTTAGTAATAAAGTTTTTAAAAAAACCTCTTTATTTAAATTATAAAAATCTTTTTTTTTATCCTCTTTTTTAATATTTGTTAATGTTCCCTGTTCTATTAAACATGCAACAATAGAGCTTTTCTTTTTTGCCATTTTAATTTGTTCATCAAATTTATTTAAATCTTTATTAGATCTAAGGATTGTGTATTTAATGTTTAAGAGCTTTAAAATATTTTCTGTGATCTCACCCTTAACATTATGTTGTGGCTCATCTTTAATTCTTGGGGATCCTCTCCATCCTATGATTAAAATAAGTGGTATTGAATAAACTCTTTTATGGGCAATTGAGATTAACGGATTTAAAGCATTCGATAGACCTGAGTTTTGCATATAAATACAAGGTACTTTTTTTGTAGAAAGATAATGTCCAATACCTAATGATACAGCAGATCCTTCATTTGTAGCAATTATATGATTTTTTTTATCTTTGTACTGCAATGAAACTGAGAGCTCCTTGAGCACACTGTCAGGAACGCCACTAAAAAAGTCACTATTATTTTTTTTTAGCAAATTAATTAAAGAGTTAACTTTAATCATTTTTTATTAAATTGATAATTTCTTTTATTGAGATAATTTTTTTGTCTGCTTCAAATGCCCTGGTATTTTTTAATATTGTCCTAGCTGTATTTTGCATTGCTGGATAAGCAGCTCTAAGTAATTGATTTGCATAAATAACTAATTTAAAACCATTATTAATTAGGTCTCGTTCATAAACCTTTGAATAAGTAGAGGGCACAGACACCAATGGTATAAAGTTTTTACTCTTTTTAAATTCCTTGGCAAAAGAAAATACTTCAAATGGTGTTTTCTCTTTGCTGTGAATTAAAATAGCGTCAGCACCTGCTTTTGAGTAAATCTCTGCTCTTTTTAATGCATCATTCAAACCTTTACCTAATATAAAACTCTCAATTCTTGCAATAATCATAAAGTCTTTTGATTGCCTTGACTTACAAATTTTCATAATTTTTTTTGCAAATATTTTTGGATTATCTTGCTTGGTGTCTGTTTGGTTTTTAAATAGAGAATTCTTTTTAAGACCAACTTTATCTTCCATAATTATTGCAGATGCTCCAGTTCTCTCCAAAGATCTAACCAAAAATGGCAAGTGTTCTATCTGACCACCATTATCAGCATCAAAAACTAATGGTTTTGTAGTCACATCCATCATATCGTTTATTGACGAAATACGAGCTGAAAAAGACAGTGAAGAATTATCAGGGAGACCTTTTGTTGCAGAATCAGTTAAACTTGATGACCACATACCATCAAACTCAATACTTTTCTTATTTTTCATAACACCAATTTTATCTATTATTAAACCTGTTAGAGCATTATGAGATTCTAAAATTCTAACAATATCCTTTGAGTTAAATAATCTTTTTAATCTAGAGACCCTACTTTCTGGATTAATAGTTTCTGATATTTTTTTCTTAATTATCGTTGATGAAATATTCTTAGTGTATTTTGGTTCAATTAATTTTCCACCCCACTTTTTCAATGTTTTAATAACTTTTAATCTGATTGGTTTTTGTATACCATCTTTCCAATCATCACCATGCACTACATAGTCAGGTCTAATTAAATCTAAATTGTAAGTATAATCTAATGTTTTTTGAGGAATAACTTTTTTAATAAACTTTATATTTTTTAAAATTATTTCTCTTTGTTTATAAGACAATTGAGGTATATTTTTGTAACTAGCAATAGCTTGATCAGTCAGCAATCCAACAACAACATCTCCAAATTTATTTGCTGTTCTAATTATATTTATATGTCCTTCATGCAAAATATCTGCAGAAAGTCCCACATAAACAAGTTTATTTTTTTTCATATACCGATCTATTTATTTATATTATTTTTTCATTTTGTCTAACTTAAACAAAGCTTTAGTCTAAATAAATAAAAATTATATCAAACCTTTTTTTTTAAATTTTTTATTTTTTTAAATAAAGTTTGAGCCAATTTTGCTGTTGTTTTGTCAAAATTATTTTCAATTATTATATCCGGTTTTTTTGGATAATACGGTTTTAAATCTAAACCCCACACATTACTAGTTTTTACTTTATAAAATGATTTTGATTTTTTTTTTTTTAATTTCTGAATATCTGTTTTTATATATATCTCAATATAGTTTTGTAAGTTTTTGCGATTGTATAAAAACAATTCTTTAAAAAGACCTACAGTTGAAAATATAATATTCACCTTTTGTTTGGCTATTAATTTACAAAGATCTGAGTATGATTTTCCAAGTTCTAATCTTTTATTTTTTGTATATGATTTAAATTTAAAGATTTTTCTTATATCGTCCCCGTGAATAATAACTGTTTTTCCATATTCTTTTTCTAACTTAGCTTTTAAATGTTCACCAATTGTTGATTTTCCAGAGCCTGATAAACCAGTAATCCAAAATATTATTCCAGAGTTAAAATTCTTCATGATGAAAATCTTTATATAACAGTTTTAATTTTTTATCACTTTAATGTAAATCTAAATTCTTATTTCAATAATAGTGTATATTTGATTTAATTTATTTAAAATATAATATTAAAATATTAATTTTTTATTTTATGATTAAGCTTTAAGATTAATAACAGTATGTTCGTTAAATATTGGGAAAACAAAAAAAATTTAGTAATTTGGAAAAGAAAACCAAAAAAGATCTATTCTTTTAGAGCAAGGAAGCATTATTGGTATGAAGATGGATTAATAAATGCCTCTTATAATTGTTTGGACATCAATATAAACTTAGGATTAGGAGATAAAGTTGCAATATATTATTTTGATAAAAATAAGAAGCTTCAGTTTTTAACTTACAAAGAACTCCTAAAATTGGTCTCAAATTGCTCTTTTTATCTTAAAGAAAGGATGAAAAACATCAAAAAACCAAAAATTATTATTTATGGTTCTGCATCTTTAGAGACCTCTATTGCAATGCTTTCCTGCGCAAGAATGGGAATTCATTTCTCAGTAATTTTTCAAGACTTATCATATGATGCTGTTAAAATTAGATCAAAACTTTTGGATGCTAATTTTTTAATTTCGAGATGTATAGAAAAAAAATTTTATGAAAAGATTTTAAAAGATAAGATTTTTAAAAAAGAAAACATAATTTTATCAAGTTTTACCAAATTAAATGTTCTAGGAATAAACTCAACGAACTTTTTAGAATTAAAATACAATAAATTCTTCAAACCAAAATTTATAAAAGGATCGAATGATTTTTTTACTTTATTTACTTCAGGTTCTACAGGACACCCAAAAGGTGTTACACACTCTCTTGCTGGTTATTTAATTTATAATAAATTGACATGTATAAAGAAATTTGGAATTTCAAAACATTCTGTAATATTCACTGCTTCTGACGCAGGTTGGATTAATGGTCATTCCTATGCATTATTTGGACCTCTGTCTCTTGGGGCTTCTACAGTCATCTTAGAGGTTCCGTACTTAATTCTTGATCAACAATTTTTAAAATTTATACTAAAAACATGTAAGGTAACAATTTTATATCTACCTGTAACTCTTATAAGATTAATGAAAACTATTTTCACCAAAAAAATAAAATCAAAATATCTAAAAGTAATTGGATCTATGGGAGAACCATTAGCATTTAGTGTGGGAAAATGGTTTGCAAAAAATTTTGAATTAAGTAATAAAGCTATAATAAATACATATTTTCAAACTGAAACTGGGGGGATAATTAGTTCAGCTAATTATAAAAACACTAGTCTACAAGTTAAGCACGGCTCCTCAGGTAAAGCACTTAATAATCAATTAGGTTTGTTTCTAGATAAATCAAATAATACTCCTGAATTTAAAATCAAAAATCCTTGGCCAGGTTGTATGAGTTCTATAATAAATTCAAAAGAAATATTTGATAGTTATTATGATGAAAATAATAATTTCAAACTTTTTGACACTGGCTATTTTGATAAAAAAAATAATATTAATGTAACTGGAAGAATAGATGATGTCATTAATATAAGAGGCCATAGAATTGGCTCATCAGAGTTTGAGTCTATTATACTTTCGAACAATGGTATTAAAGAAGCCTGTGCTATATCGATTGATAGTAAACTTGAAGGATCTATGTTCGTAGTTTTTTTGGTCTCTAAAAGCAAAAAAAAAATTAATAAGGATAATATAATTAAGTCAATAATCTTAAATTTTGGAAATTTCGCGGTACCGAAAAATATTTTTCAGATAAAAGAACTACCAAAAACAAGAAGTGGGAAGATTCTGAGAAGATTATTGAGATTTATTTACACTAACCCAGGACAGAAATATACAAATGATTTATCAACAATTTTAAACCCAAATGTAGTAAGCGAGATTAAAAAAAAAGTTTTTCATGAAAAATTTAGAGGATAAGTTAAAGAAAATAATAAGTAAAAACATTAAAGTTGATGTTACTGATTTAAAATCATCACGTAAAATTAATGAATTTAAAAGCTTTGATAGTCTTGCTGTAGTAAAAATAATTTTACAGGCAAATAAAGAATTAAATATAAAATTAGAATTTTCAGATTTTGAGCAGAATAAAAAAATTGGATATATTTTAAATAATACGAATAAAACTAAGAAAATCTTTTCTTAATTTTTACAGCTGGATTACCTTCTATATAACTATTTTCATCAAATTGATTTTTTATAACTGAATAAGGTGCTACAAATGAATCTTTACCAATTAAGCTACCTGGAAAAAAAACACAATTGACTCCAATAAATGAATTTTCGCAAATTACAATTGGAGATTCAAGGCTTGGTGTATCTTTATAACTATCTGAGTGTTTAATATAAATTTTTTCTGAAGGATTATTTATATCATTGGGAATATGGGTTGATGAAAATATTTTTGTCGACTCTGATAATACAGACAATTTTCCTATTTTTACTCCTCCATAACCATAAATTGAAGACCTTGCATTTATTCTAACTTCATCCTCAATAATGAGTGTACCACGTTCGTCTGTAAATTTTGAATTTTCAATATAATAATTTTTTTTACTAATTTTTGTAATATCGGTTGAAATTATACAGTCGTTATCAATCCTTACATTATCTCCTATTTTAATAAACTTACATCCCTCAATGTTTACACCAGTGCCAACAATAAAATTTTTACCCAATGACATCATTTTTTTTTTATAATACGATCTTCTCAAAGAAAAACCGATACCACCAGGCATATGTATTAAGATTAATTTAAGAAAATTTTTTATTAAATTAAATATTATCATTAGAATTTAACATATTTTTATAATTTTTTGACAAGAGACAGTATATATGTCTTTTATTAACTATAAATATACATCTTTTTTAATTAATATTCATTTTTTAATTAACTAGAGAATTAAATAAATTTGATTTATTTTTTATGAATTACATTAAACATTTAGATGGGCTGAGGGCTTTAGCTGTAATTTTAGTTATATTATTTCATTCTGGTATTGAGATATTCTCAGGAGGTTATATTGGAGTAGATATTTTTTTTGTTTTGAGCGGTTATTTGATAACAGGTTTAATTTTTGAAAAAATAAAAAAAAACTCTTTTTCTTTTAATGAATTTTATGCAAAACGTATTAAACGTTTGATACCGCCAGTCACAATTGTAAAAATATTTTCACTTTTTGTTGGTTATTATTTAATGAGCCCATACCAATTTTCTATTTTAATTGATCAAGCTTTATATTCTATAATTTTGTTATCTAATTTTTATCTTTCAAAAAATTCTGATTATTTCTCTCTGTCAACTTTAGAAAATCCGCTTATGCACACCTGGAGTCTGTCTCTAGAGGAGCAGTTTTATTTAATTTTCCCAATCTTTTTTTTTATAATTTATTTAAAATTCAGAAATAAAATAATTATTTTTCTATCATTTTTTTTACTAATTAGCCTGTTCATTGCACAATTTGCAGGTAATTTAACTTTTGAAAAGCCATTTTTTGAAGATAAATTATTTTTTTTTAACCAACCAGGATTTGCGTCTTATTTTATGCCAATTGGAAGGTTTTTTGAGTTTCTGTTAGGATCACTCTCATATCTTTTGACCGGCAAGTTAAAAAAATTTGCATTTTCATATAAAATCTTGAGTTATTTTGGAATTTTTTTAATATTTTTGTCACTAATTTTTTATGACAGGAACTCTGGTTTTCCCAATTTTCTAACTTTAATTCCAGCTTTAGGAACTATTTTAATAATTGTTTATTTCCCCAAGGAAAAATCATACCTTAATTTTTTAATTTATAAACCAATTATATTTATTGGAACAATTTCTTACAGCCTATATCTTTGGCACCAGCCATTCTTTGCATTTTATAGAATTAAATTTAATTCAGAAATCCCAGTTTTGTCTGTTTGTATAATTGTTTTAATTAGTTTTATTTTTGCCTTTTTTTCTCATAAATTTTTTGAAAATAAAATTAGAAGATCGAAATTTGACTCAAATAAAACAATTTATCTTTATTTTACAAGTATAATTATATTTGTTTTAATTTTAATTTTTTTCAAGTCAACCTCTTTTCAGACCGCTTATAAAATAAATTATCTTAAAAAGATTCCAACAAATAATTTAAACCTAATAATAGATGTAGAACAAAATATAAAAAGATTTGAAAAAATTACATTAATAAAAGATCTTTATTTAACTACAAGTAAATCAAAAACAAAGATTTTAATTCTAGGTGATTCCATGTCAACAAATTGGATAGATGCTTTGAATGAAAATAAGAATATATACAATTCAGAATATGAATTTAACAATTTAATATTAGATGAAAATTGTTTTAAATTTTTGGTTAATGATAAATATATTAATAAGCAATGTGGAAAATACATTGAAAATTTTAAAAATGATTTATCAAGAAATAAATATGATAAAATATATATATTGTTGCAGTGGACCACTAAGAGTAAATTTTTGATATCTAGCCTAATTGATTATCTAAACAATTTTGATTCAAAAATTTATTTAGTCGGAAATGCTAAATTTCAAAATATTTCAAAAGTAGCTTATGATATTGCAGTTAAGACAAATATAAGCGAAGAAAATTTAGCAGAAGAATTTTTTAGAAATATTGATAAAAAAAACGTTCACTTTAACTCTGAAATAAAAAAATTTTCATTAGATAAAAAATTAAATTTTATAAACGAATATGAATTTTATTGTAAAGCAAATTTATGTGAATTATTTGATGATGACTTTAATTTGTTTATGTGGGATCAGGATCATCTGACTGAATATGGATCAAAATTTTTAGGAAAAAGATTACTTAAACTTTTTCAAGATTAATAAATTAATTATTCTAAAATTTAATTACTCAATTGATTATATTATACAATCGCATTAGAATATGAAATTAAAATATAATTTTTCATTTTACTATAGAAAAAAATAAAACTTAAGATTATCCTATATTATATCATTGTTAAAAAAAATGAATGAAATAAATTACATTATAAAATGATAGAAAAAATCAAAAACAAACAAAAATTATTATCAATAATAATAAGGGCTAACTACAAGTCAGAGAATATTGAGTTTTTCACTCCAAGTGATTTTTCTCAACAACTTGGCTATATGAATAGACCAAAGGGATATAAAATTGCTCCTCATCATCATAATAAAGTTAAAAGAGAAATAGTGACAACAGACGAAACATTAATAATAAAATCTGGGAAAGTAAGAATTGATTTTTATGACGAAAAAAAAAAATATTTAATGAGTAAAATTTTAAATAAAGGTGACGTAATATTGCTCGTTAATGGCGGACATGGATTTGAAATGTTAGAGAAAACAGAGATGATTGAGGTTAAACAAGGGCCTTATATAGATGGTAAAGATAAAACAAGATTTGATCCAGTTATCAAAAAAAAATTAAAAATTAAATAATGATACCAGTAAATTCGCCTCTTCTAACTGGAAATGAAAAAAAATATCTTAAGGAGTGTATAGATACTGGGTGGATAAGTAGCGAAGGTCCTTTTGTAAGTAGATTTGAGGATGGTGTTGCCAAATATATAGGTAGAAAATATGCAACAGCATGTTCTAGTGGTAGTGCAGCAATTAATATAGCTGTAAGAGCCCTAGAATTAGAAAAGGGGGATGAAGTTATAATGCCTACTTTCACAATTATTTCGTGTGCACAATTTTTAGTCACTAATGGTATTAAACCAGTGCTTGTAGACAGTAATTATGAAACGTTAAATATGAAAGTAGAGGATATAGAGGCAAAAATTACGTCTAAAACTAAGGCTATAATGATAGTGCATATATTTGGATTAACTGTAGATGTAGACCCTGTAATTGAAATCGCTAAAAAGTATAATCTCAAGATCATTGAGGATGCAGCTGAAATGTTTGGTCAGGAATATAAAAAACAAAAATGCGGAAAATTTGGCGATGTAAGTATTTTTAGTTTTTATTCAAATAAGCATATCACTACTGGAGAAGGCGGTATGGTTTTGACTGATAATAAATATATAGATAGTAGAGCAAAAAGCTTAAGAAATTTATGTTTTACAAGTGACAGATTTGTTCATACCGAATTAGGTTATAATTATCGTATGACCAACGTTCAGGCAGCTATCGGTGTAGCCCAGCTAGAACAGATAGATTTTATTGAAAAAAAGAAAAGGTGGATAGGGTATAAATATAATCATTTTTTAGAAAATTTAAAAAATATAAATCTACCTTTAGTTAAAACGAATTACTGTGAAAATATATATTGGGTATATGCTATAACTCTAAAAGATAATTATTTTAAAACAGCTAAACAAGTAATGAGTGAATTAAAAGATAAAAACATTGGAACAAGACCTTTTTTTTATCCTATGCATAAACAACCCATCTTTAATAAAATGGGATTATTTTTAGATGATAAATTACCCAATAGTGAAAAATTGTATCAACAAGGACTATATATCCCAAGTGGATTAGCTCTTACCGAGATAGAGATCAAAGAAGTATCTTTAGCATTATATAAAATTGTAAATTGATGAACTCGTTCTCTTATAAGATTAATAAAATAAAAAAAAATCAAATATTTGATGGAAAACATTTATTTATAGATGGAATGAGCAGAAGTGGTAAAATTGGTATTGCTCCAATTGTGAGTTCCTTTGAAAGAGTTGAGTATTTTAAAATTAGAGCAAATTCAGATAGGTTTTTAATGCTTTATAAGTCTGGGCACTTAAGTGAAGAGGGTTTTAAATATTTATTTGAAAGTGATTTAATATTAGACGTATGGTTCAGTATGATGGGCCGAGATGTAAATAATAACTTACATGATTTAAGTAGCATTGTTAACTCTAATAAACGTGAAGAATATATGACCAGGGTGAACAGAAAAGATACACCAGAAACTTTTAATGATGTTGCTAAAGAAATAAAAGAGAAAAAATTAATTTTTCCATTTGTTATAGATAATTATATGACTGTTAGTTCATTTATAAATCAGATTAATAAAAATTTTAAATATATTATAGTAATGAAAAATCCAATAGATATGGTTTTTTCATGGTTTCGCAGTGGAAGGGGAACTAGGCTTGGAGCAGATCCATATTATATAAAACCTGCTTTTCAAATTAATGGATTAAATAATATTCATTATTTGATGCTTAATAATGCTGAAGAGTTTAGTAAAGCAAATCCTCTGGAAAAATGTTTTTTAATTATTGAAAATCAATTAATAGAATACCTTAATTCAGATTTATTACATTCAAAAAATTCTTGTTTAGTTCCATTTGAAAATTATTCTATAGAAACTGAAAAATATATTAAAAAATTTGAAGATTTACTGGAGACAAACAGAACAGAATTCACAAGCACCGAAATGCAAAAAGCTAACCTTCCAAGGAAAAAAGATAACGATTTATTTTCAAAAAAAGCAAATATGATATTTGATAATATGAACGAAACATACACTGATCGACTAAAGAATTTGTATAAACGGTATGAAACTGAAATTTCTGATATTTATAAATTAAGTTCAATTAAAAAGTATTCGAAAGGAAAATTCAAAGGATTAAGTATTAATGAATTTTTAAAAGTTTCAGCAATTTCTAATTATCATTTGGGCAAACGTACTTTTAAAAAATAAATTTACCATACACAATCTAGAATTTTATATCTTTAAATTGATCAATAATTTTGGCCCTAATAATATTAATACCTGCACGCTCTAAATGATTTGTATCATTATAAAATATAAATTTATCTGTATTAGCTACACATCTATTTTTTACATAAGAATCGCAAAAAATTTCATCGGGACGAACTTTATAAATATTATTACTGTTAACTTTATCAAAAATTTTAAGTATATTATTCGATCTTTCCAAATAAGTTTCATAGTCGTTAGTTATTTTTTTTTTTGGAAAGAAAATTAGCTTTTTAGTTACATTCACAGCAAATTCTGGGAAAGGATAAATCAATATTACTTTATTTTTCTTAGAAAGCTCAAGTATAGACTTTTTTAAACCTTCTCGGAAAATTATATCATCTTTATTTACAAATTTTAATTTAAGATGTTTACCTTCAAAATTTCCTTTTTTATCTTTAAAATAACTATTGTTATCAAAAAGCTGATATCTGCCAGTTAAAATTACAACAGAATTTGGATTACTATTAATTTCATTACTAATTTTTTTTTGAAATTTATCATCGCAGCTAGTACTTTGGTTTGTGCTAGTATTTATTTGAGTAAATTCTGGAAGATATAGGCACGCTCGTCTTGTTATTTCCATATATGGATGGCCTTTTTCAACAAAATAGTCTTTTAAACTAGCAGATATAGTTGATCCGTTGCTACCCCCGATAAAGTAGATTTTTTGCTTGTCTCCATTTCTATTGAATAAACAATTTTTAAAAGGATCTATATTGTCAAAACATATTGAATTATCCTTACCAACAAGTTCATTGTATTTTAAATTTTTATTCAATTTATTCTGTAATTCTAATCTAAGTTTACTCATATAATTAAATTTCTTTGAATTATTTATCTCAAATAATGAATATTCATAATTTGTGATAGATTTTTTATTTTTGTAATAAAATAAAACACTTGATGAAAAAAAAATAAATAAGAAAAATAAACTATAAATTATTTGTTTATTTAAAGTGAAAGAAAAATTAATTTTAGATTTATAACGCAATTTTTGAAGAGGAATTGCAAGTATAAAAGTTAGAGTTATTACAAATACAAACTTCAAAAAATTATTATCCAAATAATAATTTGCAAAATAAATTAGTGGAATATGAATTAAAATAACTGGTAATGAGATTTTACCTAATAATATCAAAATTTTACTTGATAAAAATACATTTGTGTATCCAAAAGATAATCCAATTAAAATTAGCAAAGTAGAGAAAGTTAATATCAAAGATATTATGTAGTAATTATAATTATTTTGAAAATATAATTGCCAAATGACTATCCCAACTAAACCTATTATTATATAATATTCTTTTATTAAAAAATATTTTCTACTGAGGTTGCTTCTAAAATATATTGCTACCAATGAACCTAAACCGAATTGCCAAAAGCGATTATTTAAACTATAAAAATTGTTTATAAATTTATAATCACTAAATATAAAAATTGTAAATAAAGTAATGAATATCAAAAATGATATTGAAATTAGAAAATTTTTTTCTGATAATTTTATGTTAAATCTATTAAACAAAACTACATTAATTTTCAAAAAAACTGCAAAAACAAAATAGAACTGAAATATTACTGCTATCGACCAAAAAATTAAATATGGATTAAGGTAATTCTGCAGTGAATATAAATTATCAATTTTTATAAAATAAAAATTTGTAATTAGTAGTAAAGAAGATATACCAGATCTTAAAAGTTGAATATGTTTATCTAAATCACCAAAAAAAAATAATAGTAAAAGTGTCCCTGAGATCGTTATAAAAATTTGAATATAAGTACTTAGTATTCTATCTCTTAAGAAATTAATTAAATTAAAATTTTCTATATTTTTGAATGCTATAAGGGTTATTAGGTAGCCACTAATAGTAAAAAAAATATTAATTCCACCACTTGCAATATTTAAATAGTCGAAATGTGATAAAATTATAATTATTGCAGATATGCCTCTTAAAGAGTCAATTTCTTTTATATATTTTAATTTATTCATTATTTATTAATCATATAGTGCTAAGGATATTTGTTTTGTAAGGCAAATTCGTTAAAATTGATCATAGGTTATGTTTATATCTCATTTAGTCTTTTTTCTATCATCTTTAAAACCTACAAATCTGAAAAACAAAACTTGCTGTTTTATTAATTAATCACTATTTTTTTTTATTCTTCCATTATTTTGTAAATTTTGTATTAGATTACTTAGAATGAGTTTTATAGCATTAATACCCGCAAGAAAAGGTTCAACAAGACTAAAAAATAAAAACTTTAAACTTTTAAATGGTAAACCATTAATTTTTTACTCAATTAAGGCTGCACAAAAATGTAGATACATTTCAGAAACTCATGTTTTTTCAGACTCTAAACGTATAAATGACTATGGCGTTAAATTAGGCGCAATCAATAAAATTCGAAGACCTAAACATATTTCGTTAGCATCAACAACAATGCATGAAACAGTGAATTATTTTGTAAATAAACTTAACTTAAAAAAATCGAAATTTAAGTATCTTATTTTGCTTCAACCAACATCTCCTCAAAGAACGTTCAAAGACTTAGAAAAAGCTTGTGAAAAATTTTTAAAAAATAAGAAAGCTGATGCTTTGGTTAGCTCATTTGAGCTTAAAAATATTTATCCAAACAAGCTAATGTTTTCTGACGGAAAATATTTATATCTAAATAAAAACAAAAACTTTAAAATTAATACAAATTGCTTTTATAGAAATGGTCCGTCTATACTTATTACTAAAATTAAAAATATCAGAAGGAAAAATATATATGAGAATGGAAAAATAATAAATTTTACAATGAATAAAAATAAATCTATTGATATTAACACTATTGGTGATTTTAACAAACTAATCAAAAATTTTTAATTTGAAAAAAAAAATATTAATTTACGGAGCTGGAAACATTGCTATAAGGCATGTACAATCTATAATCCAAGAAAAAGAAATAGATAAAATCTATATTTATGACAAAAAAAAAAACTGCACAAAAAAAAATGAAAAATTTTTTTTGTAATAATAGTAATAAAAAAAAACTTGTATTTTGTAATAAACAAAAAATAATAAAAAATAAAAATTTTTTTTTAGGTTTTTTATGTACTTACGCTTTTAATAGAATAAGGTTAATCAAAAGAATTAAAAAAATTTGTAATATTAAATATTTCATTGTAGAGAAAATTCTTGAAAGTAATATCTCTAATTTTAAGAAAATAGAATTCAATACCAAAAACATTTTTGTAAATATGCCTCTACGAAATATTCAACCATTTCGTATAATTGAGTCAAAGCTTAATAAAGGAAAAATTAATGCTATTATAAAAGGTGAAAATTGGCATATGATATGTAATTCTTTGCATTATATTAATTATATTTCTTATTCAGCAAAATCTTTAGTGCAAAGCATTTCAATTAAAAAACTTGAAAAGCCATATAAATTAGTAAGACAGAATTTCATAGATTTTCATGGTAAAATTGCAGTTTCGTATAAAAATGGCAGCAAACTAAATATTATCTCCCAAAAAAAAACAAATAAACACTATTTTTATCTAAAACAAGGAACAAAATCATTTAGTTACAATTTTAAAAATGAAGAATTACAATCTAAAAACAAATCTTTTGTCTGCAAAAGAGAATTAACTAGTGAGCTATCTAGTAGGTTTTTTAGAAGTTTGCTTAAAAAAGGAATAGTAAATTTGCCAACTTTTGATGAAGCGCTAAAAGAAAACTATTTGTTTATAAAAGAATTTTTAAAAAATTTAAAAAAGAAAAATTATATTTTAAAAATAACATAAAGTTAATGAAAAGTTTATCAATAATTGGTTCAGGAAGAATTGTAGAGGAACATATCAAGGCAGCTATAAGTAGTAATATTAAAGTTCAATATATATATTCCTCAAGAAAAGATTCTAAAAATGCAGTTCGTTTGTCTAAGAGATATAAAATAAAAAATATTAAGATTTTTAAAGAGTTTATTTTTTTATCAAAAAAAGCAGAGTCGCATATATTAATTGCTGGCCAAATTTCTAAAAACTCTTTTTATTTAAAAGAATGTTTAAAAAATAAAAAAAAAATATTTATTGAAAAACCTATTTTTTTTAAAAGCAGAGAATTCAAAAAATTTTTACCTTACAAAAATCAGATATTTGTAGGTTTTAACAGAATATACTACAAGAATATATGGATTTTAAAAAATATAATATCTAAATCTAAAAACTTAACAATAAATTGTTTTTGTCCAGAAATAAATGAAAGTAGAATTATAAGCAACTCTTCACATATTATATCTCTTTTAATTTTTTTATTTAAAAAACCAAAACTTTTTTATAAAGATAAAAAAAAAGGTAGTATTTTTTTACGTTATAAACTTCCTAGAAATAATTTATTAAATTTATTTATAAATTTTAAAGCTATTGGTAATTTTAAAATGGAAATTATTTCAACTGATTATTTTATAGAGCTTCCATCAATAGAAGAATTAAAAATTTACGATAAATTAATTAAAATCAAATATAGAAATAATAATATTTATAAATTAAAAAGCTCTCACTCAAGTTCTGAATATAATTTAAATAGTATAAAGCCTGGTATTTTATTTCAAATGCATGCATTTCAAAAATTCTGCCAAGGAAAAAAAATTATTAATAATTTAAAATTTGCCCAAAATACAATAGAAATTTGTGAGCAAATTATTAAATAGAATGAGAAAAATATTATTTATTCTAAGTACAGAGTTGTCAGCTTATCAAATGTTAACATATATGAAGGAAAAAAATAAAAAATACGAAATTGATTTACTTATACCAATAGATTCAAAAAATCTTTATAGACATAAAAAAAATAAAGTCTTTAAATCAATTTCAAGAAAGTCTTTTTTTATAAATGAGCCCTCACGCCCAATAACCTTTAATATTATTAAATTTTGGAATTGTTTTTTTGCTTACAAAAACAGAGAAATTAGTAAAAAAATACATAATAATCTTAAAAAAATTTATTTTAATATCGATGATTATGATGAAGTTTTTTTTTCGAATGACTACGTCTCCCATTATATTCTATATAATTCACAAATAAAAAAAACATATTTTGATCATTCTCCAATAGATACTTTATTAAAAATAGAATTAAACTTTTTCAAAAAAATTAAAAGTTTTTTAGAATGTCTAATCAATAATAAATTTATGAATATTTATTATAAAGGTAATGGAAATTTTATTCAAAAATCTATTTTTTCCAACTTCTTAAAAAAAAAAAGTAAAGATTATTCAATATCAATTAAAATTTTTAAAAATATTTTTTCTAAATTTAATAAGGAAAAAGTAAAAAAAATTTCAAATCGCAATTATAACTTAATAAATTTTTATATACCTTATTATGCTTTTGATATTAAATATTCTAATACTATTTTGAAAAATTACAAAATTTTTTATCGAAAATACTTTAAAAAAGATTTTTTTAACAGCTCCTTCAAATGACGTTTTTCTTTTTAAATTTAGACAGAGTATTCCTATTAAATTTCAAAAAAATCTTATAAATCATATAAAAAAAATATTTCCAAATAAGAATATCATATTGGTAAATAAAGAGTTTCCCAAAATGATAAATTTAGAAAAAATTATATATAACTTTAATATAAAAAGATATTTTACTTCATATTCTTCATCGATTTTTTTAACTAAAGCTTTAAACCCAAAAATTGTAATTTATGAATATGGATCTCATTGGTCTAAGTTTTTAAATAAAAATTGGAACTTTTTTAAACATAAAAATAATTATAATAATTATCTTTTAGCCTCTAAGTTATATAGAAATATCGCAAGAAAATTATAATCTAATTTATATCTAATTAAATAATTAATTTTTAAAATACTATATATACACATCGCTATTATTAATCATTAAATTAGATCATAATTTTTAACTTTACAAAAAAGAAGTGTAGATATTTTAATTTTTATAGTCTAGATACAGTTTTTTTTTGAGGTATAAATTTTATTTATGATGTAAACATTAAAATTAAATTAAATACCCAAACTGATAATGAATAACTAAATGATTATAGCTGAAATAGGATCGGTTCACGATGGTGATATTAAAAAAGCTCTTAACTTAGTTAAGAGTGCTTCTAGATCAGGAGCCGATGTAATAAAATTCCAAATGCATATTGCGGATGAAGAAACTTTAGTTGATGCTCCATCACCATCTTATTTTAATAAAGAAAAAAGATTTGATTATTTTAAAAGAACAGCTTTTTCTTTACTAGAATGGAAGAAAATAAAAAAATTGTGTGAAAACCTTGGTAAAGAGTTTTTATGCTCTCCTTTTAGTGAAAAAGCTGTTGATTATTTAGAAACTTTGAAAGTAAAAAAATATAAAGTCCCATCTGGAGAACTGACCAATATCTCTCTACTTGAAAAGTTAAAAAAAACTAAAAAACACATTATTCTGTCAACTGGAATGAGTTCTTGGGATGAAATTGATGTTGCTGTTAATACACTTAAAAAAAATTATTCAATTCTTCAATGCTCATCTATTTATCCATGCCCTAATGAAAAAGTAGGTATCAATGTTATTCATCAATTAAAAAAAAAATATAAATGTCCTGTAGGCTTTTCAGACCATACACTAGGATACTCTGCTGCTTTTGCAGCCGCATCTAATGGTGCTACAATTATAGAAAAACATTTTACATTATCAAGAAATATGTATGGTAGTGATGCAAAAAATTCTATGGAACCAAAAGAATTTTTATTTTTTGTAAAAAATATTAAAGAAATTTGGAAAATAATGGATAACCCCGTCGATAAAAACAATTTAAAAGAATATAAGGATATGAAAAAAGTTTTTGAAAAGAGTGTGGTTGCTAGCAAAGATTTAAAATTAAATTCAATATTAACCAAAAAAGATATTGCATTTAAAAAACCAGGAACTGGAATTAAAGCTATCAATTATAAAAGCTTAATTGGAAAAAAATTAAACAAGAATGTTAAAAAAAATGATTTATTAAAAAAGAAGGACTTTTATGAAAATTAAAAAAATTTGTTTTGTCATATTTTCCTCTGCTAATTACAATAGTATAAAGTCAGTAATTCTTGAGGCAAAAAAAACTAATAGATTCAAGACTCATGTAATTGTTGGTGCTTCTGCATTGCAAAACAAATTTGGAGATGTAGCTGCTAGAATATTGAATGATGGTATTAAAATAGATTTTAAGATTGAAAATCAGTTTTCAACAAGTGAATTATCTTCTATGGTTAAAACTACAGGACTTGGAATGATAGAATTGTCTGATATACTTAGTAAACTTTCACCTGATATTGTTTTTACCGTCGGTGACCGGCATGAAACTATTTCAACTGCAATAACTGCGACTTATATGAATATTTTAGTTGCCCACACAATGGGCGGTGAAGTTACAGGGACATTAGATGAAAGTGTCAGACATGCAATTACAAAACTTTCACATTTACATTTTGTAGCTAACGAAGATTCAATGAGACGAGTAATAAAGCTAGGCGAGGTACCCTCCAATGTTTATAATGTAGGTTGTCCAAGAAATGATTTGTTAAAAAAAATCCTAAAAAAGAATAACTTTAAAAAAGAATTTGAGTACCTTTCAAGAAAAGGAGTAGGTGATATAGATGTTATATCACAAAACGATGATTATTTTGTAACACTATACCATCCAGTAACAACAGAATTAGAGCAAAATGAAAAAGTAATATTAAATATAATAAATGCTACCTCAAAATTTAATATTAAAAATATTATTATTTGGCCAAATTCGGATGGCGGCTCAGAGCAAATTTCAAAAAAATTAAGGACCTTGAGAGAATTAAATAAAATACAAAATTATAAAATATATAAGAATTTGCCAATAGATTATTATATACCGCTAATTAAGCATACCAAATGTCTTGTTGGAAATTCGTCATCAGCAATTAGAGATGGTGCATTCATTGGAGTACCCGCCGTGAATGTTGGTATGAGGCAAAATACCAGACTAAGATCAAAAAATGTTATTCAATCTTCAAATGAAATGAAAGATATATATAAAAAAATAAGAATTCAGTACGGAAAAAAATTTAAGTCTTCAAATATATATGGATCAGGCAATGCTAGTAAAAAGATTTTAAAAATACTAAAAAACCTGAGTAAATTTAGTACACAAAAAATTATTACATATTAACTGATTATTTTTTTATACTATCAAGCCCAATTTGGAACTTAATTAATTGTTTAAAAAAACATAATCCTTAAAAATCAATAAAAAAATTGTATGTGAGTATTAACCAAAATTGATTTTATGGAGGCAATTAATTAAGTTTATTGTATTTTTTGTACCATTTTAAAGTAGTCATAAATCCCTCATCGAAATTAGTAAATTTTAATTTACCTAAAACTTTAACTAGTTTTTTATTTGAACCATAAGATTTAAGAATATCTCCCTTCTGAAAAGGTCTTTTAAAAATTTTTGATTTACCAACATTATTTCGAAATAGTTTTACTAAATACAGTAAAGAAATAGGCTGTGATCCACAGATATTAAAAATATCGTTGTTTTGTATATGTTTTTTATTTTTATATATTTTTAAAATGATTTTAATGACATCATCAATGTATGTAAAATCTCTCACATGCCTCCCAAAATTGTTTAAATAAAAAATTTTATTTTTATAATACGACTCAATAAGTTTATTAATTACTAAATCAGGTCTTCCCCATGGCCCAAAAACAGTAAAAAACCGCAAGCCAATAGTTTTTATGTTATAATATCTTGAGTAGATATCTGCCATTTCTTCATTAGATTTCTTACTATAACCATAAAAATTTTTAGGCTTTAGATCAAAATTTTCTTCAACTGGAAATTTTTTACTATCTCCATATACTGAGCTAGAAGAAGCATAGAATATAACCTTTACCTTACTCAATCTTGATAATTCAAGTACATTGAAAAATCCAATACAATTTGAGTCCATGTACTTCTTTGGGTTTTTTATGGAGTACTGAACACCAGCTTGTGCAGCAAAATTGTAAACCGTATCAATTTTTTTATTAAGAAATATGTTTTTTAATGAGCTGTAATTTTTAATATCAACCCTTTTAAATTTAAAATTTTCATTTTTTTTAAGTAATTTAAGTCTTTGTTTTTTTAAATTTACATCGTAATAATCATTTATTGTATCAACACCAATGATCTGGGTATTTTTATTACTAAGCAATTTCATAGAAAGGCTAAAGCCTATAAAACCACAACATCCAGTAACTATTATTTTTTTCTTTTTCATATTTAAAAATGTATATAAATGATTTAAACCGAAGTTGAAGAAAATTAATGAATAAAATCGGCATTTTACTGACATCACCCAAGGAGGTAGGTGGAATATATCAATATTCTTTAAGTGTTATTGAGGCTCTTAATTTATTAAATAAAAAAAAAAGAATAAAAGTTGAATATTATTATTCTGATAAACATTGGGAAAAGCATCTGCCAAAAATCTCGAAAGGAATTTATATTCGCAAAGGCCTTTTTAAAAAAATTTTAAGAAAGTTTATCTGTATAATTTTTTCAAATAATACACGTTATTTAATTCTCAAAGAATTTTTAAATGAAGAGGTCAAAGTTCTAAATAAAAGTAAATGTGATCTTATAATTTTTCCAAGTCAAAATATTACATCTTATCAAGTAAATAAAAAATCTTTATCTACAATACATGATCTAATGCATAAATATGAATATAGATTTTCTGAGTATACAAATGAGATCATATCCCAAAGAGATATTCACTATCAAAATATTTGCAAATTTTGTGATGGTATTTTAGTAGATTCTTCAATGGGTAAAAACCATGTTATTAATTCTTATAAAGTTAAAAAAAAAAAAATATTTTCCCTTCCATTTATTAGTCCTAAATATTTAACTTATAAAAAAAAAATTAATGTTTTTAAAAAGTTTAATATTAAAGAAAAATACCTGTTTTACCCAGCCCAATTTTGGGAACACAAAAATCATATAAATTTAATAAAAGCATTCAAAGACGTATTAAAGAGAAATAAAGATGTCTCTATGGTTTTCTGTGGTGCAAAAAAGAATTTTTACAATGAAGTTTACAACTTTGTTAAAATTAACAATTTAGAAAAAAAAATATTATTTTTAGGAAGGGTTCCTGATAAACTAATGTCTCCACTGTATTCTAATGCTATAGCTACAGTTTATCCCTCTTTATGTGGACCTACTAATATTCCTCCATTAGAATCAATTAGTTTAAATACACCTGTTATTTGTTCTGACGTATATTTTATGAAACAACAAATGGGAAATTCTGCAATATTTTTTAATCCTAAAAATTATAAAAGTATATCAAAACAAATTAATTTATTAATAAATAACAAAAAATTAAGAAAAAAACTGATCAAGAATGGGAAAAGAAAAATTTCTGAATATAATATTATTCATTTTTCAAGTTTATTAGAAAAATATATTAATCAATTGATTCATTAAAAAATAAGTCAGACACTATATAAATATATTTATCATTTTTTTAAATGCACTATAATTTTGTTTAAGACTAATAGATTAAATATATATTTTATATTTCCCTTATGCTTTGATCTGAAATTTTAAAAATTCTATTACATATTTTCAATATTTTTTTATTATGAGAAATAATAATTATTGTTAATTTTGGTTTAATATTTATTAAATTATTAAGTAATTTCTCTTCAGTTTTCTCATCAAGCCCTGACGTTGCTTCATCTAAAATTAAAATTTGAGGCTCCTTAAACAGCGCTCGAGCAATTCCTAACCTTTGGATTTGTCCACCACTTAATTTAGCACCATTTTCGCCTACTATAGTGTTCCAACTATTATCTTTTTCATCAACATAATCTAAAAGACAGACATTCTTTAAATAATTAATCTTAGTGTCTATATTTTTTTTCTCATCAAATTTCTTAGAATATAAAATATTATTTCTTATTGTGTCATCAACTAAATTGATTTTTTGCGGTACTATAGATATTAATTTTTGGAGATTTAACATTTCTTCCTTAAAAATTTCTTTATTATTTAATTTTATCATTCCTGAATTTGGATAAAGTAATCCACAAAACATATCTATAAAAGTGGATTTACCTGATCCTGTTTCTCCAATTATACCGACTATTTCATTTTGATTAATTTTTAAATTCAATTTGTTAAAAATTAGATTATTTTTGTGTGAAAAGTTTATATTTTCAAATTCAATATTTTTAAATTCTTCAAGTTTATTATTTTGATAATCTTTAGGTAATTCATTTTGATTTAAAATATTAACTATTTCTGATTTAATATTCTGCAATGAAGTTTGATTACCTTTTATAGAAGCATAAGAGGTTGCCATTGCCTGTAGTGCAGGGAGCAATTTGTAACCTGCAACCAAATAAATTCCAATCAAAGGTAAATATAAGTTTAATAAATTATTATTCTTTAAAAAATATATTAAGGCTAAAAGAAAAGTAAAAATTAATATTTCTATCAAAAATCTTGGAACAGAGGATAAATATTGGTTATTAGCTGTTGAAAATGCAATTTTTTCATTTGTTGTCTTAAATAATTTAAAAAAAAAATTTCTTGCATCAAACATAATTGTTTCTCTTATGTTTCCTAAACTTTCAGAAATAATCTTTTGTCTTAAAAAATTATTTTTACTTATAATATTACTATTTGCTGCAAATCTTCTTTTGTTAATTGATAGTATAATTATGTAACTTAGTGATAAAAAGAATAAAACAAAAAGTGAAGCTACAAAATTGAATACCATCAAACCTGTAAAAATAAACAATAGAGTAATTATTCTTGAATTTATGAGTAGCATTGGAATTATAATACTCCCAACAACGCGAGCGTTTTCAAGAGTTATTTTTGAAATTATCTCAGAACTATTTTTATTTGAATGATAATAATAATTCTTTGATAAAATATTATAAAATATTTTGTTATTTAATTTAATTCCAATCTCTTGACCAAAATTTAAAGACTTCTTTGAAACTAAAATACTTAATAAATTAGACAATATAAACAAAATTGTAATCGTTATGGTAGTAAATAAAAAAAATTGTTCATCATTTATATTTACAAAAAAATATTCTTGGTATTTATTAATTTCTTTATTATCCATCAAAAGTAAAATAAGTGGTCCAAAGGAAAAAATAGATAATAATTGTATAACTGAACTTACTATTATAAGAAATTGAAGAAAAATTATTTTTAATCTAAAATATTTGAAAGAAAAATTTATTAATAGTTTTAAATCTTTTAACATAAATAATTTATTATATATTATGGTATATATACTTTTAAATTGATATTATTAGAAAATTTTAATTATTATTAAAAATTTGATTGTAAAAGTGTATTAAAGTTTATGATTTTTAAAAATTCAAAAATATTTGTTGCTGGGCACAGAGGATTAGTTGGTTCTGCGGTAGTAAGAATGTTAAAGTTATATGGATATAAGAATATTTTAACAATCTCTAAAAAAAAATTGGACCTCACAAATCAATTAAAAACTTTTAATTACTTAAAGAAAAATAAGCCTAAGTTTATTATTATTTGCTCTGCAAAAGTTGGAGGTATATTAGCAAATAATACTTTTAAGGGTGAGTTCATATATGAAAATTTGCAAATACAAAACAATTTAATTCACGGTGCTTATCTTAATAATATAAAAAACTTGATATTCCTAGGCTCAAGTTGCGTTTATCCTCGTAATTGCAAACAACCAATAAAGGAAAAATATCTTTTGAATGGAACATTAGAAAAAACCAATGAACCATATGCCATCGCAAAAATTGCTGGTATCAAATTGTGTGAAAGTTATAATTATCAATATGGAACAAATTATCTTTGTTTAATGCCAACAAATACTTATGGGCCAAATGATAATTACAATCTTAATACTTCTCATTTTATTCCAGCTTTAATAAAAAAAGCTTATTTATTAAAAAAAAATAAAAAAAAAAGTAAAATCCTTAAATTGTGGGGAAGTGGAAAGGTAAGAAGAGAAGCAATATATGTTGATGATATCGCAGATGCATGCATTTATTTTATGAACAAAAAAACAAACAAATTTTTAATCAATATTGGGGTAGGTAAAGATTATACAATAATTGAATTTGCAAAAAAAATTTTAAAAATAATTCAAGTAAAAGCCCAAATTAAATTTGATAGATCAAAACCAGATGGAACACCTCAAAAATTATTAGATGTATCCGAAGCAGCAAAATATGGATGGAGTTCAAAAACTACTTTAGAAGATGGGCTGTTAAAAGCTTACAAATCTTTCTTAATCACAAAGTGAGGTATTCAATAATTACTGTTGTTAAAAATAATAAACTTCAAATATCTAAAACTATTAATTC
>CABZJN010000013.1 GCA_902526085.1 uncultured Pelagibacteraceae bacterium | reverse complement strand
CAATCGATCTTGTAGATTTTGGATATATAAACTTATTATTCCATTTCATTGAATATTTAATATATTATTTGATTTAACTTGTATTTAAAATATTAATCACTAATTATTAATAATGGATCAAATAATATTTTTAATTTTTGGTATAATTGTTACAGCAGCATTTTTTTGGTTAAAGAATAAGAATATTCAAAAAAATACTGGAGAGGATGATAAAATAAAAGAAAATCTTTTAAATCAACTTAAAAGTGAATTTCCTGAAAGTTTTAATTCTTTAATGGGCAATGAGACTAGTTATGAATTAATTGAGAAAATAAATCAAAATAGAAAAAAAATTATTGAAGACGAACTTAATCAAGCAAAAAGAGAATTGGCTGCTGAAAAAGCTGCGATGGATCAAATAAATATAAATAACAAATTTTTAAATGATCAAATTGAAATTAAAGAAAAAACAATAAAAGATTTAACAAAAGGACTTGAAAACAAAGCTGAACTTAAAGAACTTCATGATGAGGCTATGCAAGAAGTAAAGAATGAAAGATCAGAAAATAATAAAATTTTATCAAACCATGAAAATTTCCTAGAAAAATTAACCGGGAACTATCAATTTCAAGGCCATTTTAGCGAGGATATTTTAAAGAATCTTTTAAAGGGTGCACAATTAGAGGAAGGAAGAGATTTTGTGTTAAATAAAAAACAGGTTACCTCAGATTTTGAATTTGAAGATAAGAATGTAAGACCAGACTGCATATTATTTTTGACGGAAAGGAGTTATGTGATTGACTCAAAGGTTTCATTAATCTCATGGAAAAAATATATTGAGGAAAAAGATGAAAATCAGAAAGATAAATATTTAAAAGAGCACATTGATTCAGTGAAATCTCATCTTTACGATAAGAAAAAAGGCCTTATTAATAAAAATTATACTAAAATCTATGGACTTAAATCGTTTCAAAAAGTTATAGTTTTTTTTCCCTCAGATAATTTACTAGGTTTTACAATGGAAAAGGACAAAGGTTTATTTGAAGATGCTTTAAAAAATAATTTTATTCTTGCTGGACCTAGAACATTGCTTTCGATGATAAAAATATTTGAACAGATTAAGAGTGAGCACAAGCAAATAGAGGGCATGAAAAAAATACAATCATCAGCAACAGATATATATGAAAAATATGTAGGTTTAAAACAGTCTGTAAAGCTTACATTAACAACATATAGAACTCATGGTAAAAAATTACAAGAAATAGTTACAAAAGCATGGGGGAAACAAGGAGTAGAAAGAGAAATCAATAAATTAAAAGAAAAGCATGGCGTAATATCTAGCAAAAGAATTGATGATGTAAATACTGAAGAGACTGAAATATTTAACGTAAGCGACCCTGAGGAAGAAGAAACAATTATTAATCTTCAAAACGAAAATAAATAATTTAATTAGATAAATTTTTAATTAATTTAATTAGACCGCTTTTTTTTTTAGATTTTTTATTAGACATTAAAATTGCTGTACTTTTAAGAATATTGCCATCTTTTAAAATCCTTAAATTATTTGCACGTAAAGTTTCGCCTGTACTAGTAATATCTGTTAAAATTTCAGATGAACCAGTAAATGGATACACCTCTGTTGCCCCAAGTGAAGGTACTAATTTAAATTGAGTTACTCCTTTTGAAAATAAAAATTCTTTGGTCAAGTTTGGATATTTAGTTGCAACTCTTAACCTGCTTTTCTTTTTATCTTTAAAATCAAAAGATATTTCCTCTAAATCAGCAAGTGTTTGGACATCTATCCACTCATCAGGAACAGCTACAACTAGAGTTGCATTTCCATAATCGAGTTTTTTATTAATAATAACTTTATTTTGAATATTTAATTCAGACTCTTTTAATAGATCATAACCTGAAAAACCTATATCTAATGATCCATCTCCTAATCTTTCAATAATTTCTCTTGCATGGAGATATACTATTTTTATTTTTTTGTTTCCTTTTATATATCCAAAAAGATCTCTTTCCCCTCTTTCTGATAAAATTTTAAGATTTTTATTTTTAAAAATACTTAAAGTATCTTTTCTCAGTCTACCTTTGCTAGGAATGCCAATTTTAATCATTTAAATTTATTGCACCTCCAACAGCTGGAACCTTTGTTTTAGAACCTAAATCACTAATAAGATTGTCATAACGGCCACCATTTACCTCAATTTTTCTTGATTTTACCTTTGTTTGAATTTTGAAAACCATACCTGTGTAATATTCTAAATGTCTGCCGAATGAAGATGAAAAATTTACGTTTAGCTTTGAAACTTTATTTTTTGTTATTGGAAAATAATTCTTTTCAACACTAAGATTGATTTTATTTTGTTTAAAAAAAGTATTTAGAGTAGCTGCTGCTTTGCTCATAGGACAACTAATTTTTAAATAATCTCTGATAATTTTTACGACATTTTGGCCTTTTATTTGTCGTCTAGGATCTTTAATTTTATTATCAAACCTTAATAAAATTTCATTTAAAGTACGACCTGCAATATTTCTATCTTGATTTTGTTTAAACATTTTTAAATATCTTTTTTTATCCAATTCAACTACTGTTTCAACTACATCTGAATTAGTCTCTAAACGTTTTAACAATTCATTAAAATAATTTTCTCTCCAAAAATGTCTTTGTAATCGAAGCCTCCATCTTTTTGGAATATCTAATTTATTTATTAATAATTGAAAAATTTCAATATTCCCAATTGTAATACTTCCAGTTTTATATCTAAATTTATTTATAACTTTAATACTTGTATTTATAATTTTTATATCATCTCTTTTCTCATCTTTTGATCCTATGATCTCAAATCCTATTTGATCTCTTATAATTTTTTCATTTTTTTTCTTAACTTTTCTAAATGCTTGGCCATTATAAAATACTTTTGAAATTCTCTTTTTTTTTTGATTAAGATATTTGATACAAGAAGCAATGGTTAAGTCAGGTCTTAAACAAATTTCCTTTCCTTTCTGATCCATAAATGAAAAAATTAGACTTCTAAATGACTCCCCAGATCTCTCAAGAATTAGATTAGTTGGAATTACTGTATCTAAATCTATAAAATCAAATCCACTTGATTTTAAAGATTTAAGTATATTTTCAGATGAGTTTTTTGACTTCATCGATTAAATCTTTCATGGGAATTGTTTTATTGTTCTCACCCTTTACGCCCTTTAAGTTTTTAATGGTCACTGTATTACCTTTAAATTCATTTTCTCCACAGATTACTGCAACTGGTAATTGGCGTTTGTTTGCAAAAGTAAGCTGCTTACCTAGATTTTTTTTAGTATCTAAAAATATTTCTGAATTAATATTGTTTTGTCTTAAAAGATCTAAAATTTCGTAGTAGTTTTTTAAGTATTTTTGATCCATCACACACACTAAAACTGGTTTTTGTTCATCTAATTGAAACTGATCTAATTGCATTAATGCAAACAAAAGCCTATCTACACCAAAACTTATACCTGTGCCTGGAATGTCAACTCCTTTAAATCTTGATATAAGTTTTGCATAGGCTCCACCTGAACAAATACTGCCAATATCTACCTCTTTACCTTTATTATTTGTAACTTTAAAATTTAAATTAGTTTCAACAATGAAATCAGAATAATATGCTAAACCTCTGACAATTGTAAAGTTAGTTTTGACTTGGTCTAAGTTTGATCCATATCCTAGCACCCCAAAAAAGTCTTCTAATTCATTGATACCTTCTTGCGATAAAGAGTTTTTTAAATTTTGTTTTAGTTCATTTAAATCTTTAATTTTTAAATAGTCTAATATCTTAGAAACCTGCTCATCATTTAAATTTGCACCTTTTGTAATAGCACCACTAGTATCTTTTCTTTCCTTTCTCAAAAGATCCTCTACACCTTTTATTCCAAATCCAGGCTTATCAAGTTTATCAATTGCCCTAATAACTTTTAGTTGTTTTTCCTCAGTTATTTGTAATTCATCTAGTAAACCTTGAACTATTTTTCTGTTACTTACATCGATTGTAAATTGATCTTTCTTTAATCCACATTCTAAAAGTGTTGCTGAAATTAAATTACAAAGTTCAGCGTTAGCTTGTGATGAACTAACATTTCCTACAATATCAAAATCCGCTTGCAAAAATTCTCTATATCTTCCATTACCCGCCTTCTCATTACGAAATACATTTTGAATAGCATATCTTTTATAAATTGAAGGTAACTCTTGATTATTTTGAGCAACAAATCTTGCAAGAGGGCTAGATAAGTCATATCGAAGTGTAATACTTTTATCTCCATCTTTAAATGAGAATACATCAGACATAGGATTATCTTCATCTTCTGCTAGAAAAGATCCTATATTTTCACTTATTTCGAACGATGGTGTTTCGAGTGGTTCAGCACCAAACTTAATAAAATTATTCTCAATTACTGATAACAGCTTTTTTTTGAGAAGAAGTTTCCTATCCCAACGATCTTCAAATCCTGATGGCAACCCAGGTATTAATTTATTTTCTTTATTCATTTTTTGGTACCCTGGCTTGGAATTGAACCAAAAACTAAAGTTCCACAAACTTTCGTGATAACCATTTCACCACCAGGGCCTGTTGTTGTTTTATACTAATTAGAGTTAAATTTAAATTTTAAAATAGTTAAAATGCTAGCTGCAAGCCAGCATGAAAATGATGTTTTTTGTGAGATACGAAAATTTTACTATTTATAATCATGGAGGTTTAATAGCATTTTAGAATTTAAATGCAAGTGTGCATTGTATAGGAATATTCATAGGGTTTACCTACTTTTATTCCTATACAAAATTTTAAATGAAATAAATTTTAAGAAGTTTTCTTTAAATTCACAGCGCTTGGACCTTTGTCTCCATCCTGAATTTCAAATTCCACAGCGTCGTTCTCATTCAAAAAACGAAGTCCTGCTTCACGAACTGCGCTTGCATGAACGAAACAATCTTTTTCTCCGTCTTCTCTTTCTATAAATCCGTAGCCCTTCTTACCGTTGAACCACTTTACTTTTCCTTTTAATGTACTCATACTTTTCTTTTACTCTTTCTTTATTATATTAAACTTAGCTAAACTTCAGCTAGCGGGATAGTTATTAGATTTTAAAATTGAATGCAAGCATTTTTGATGCAAGGTTTTATTTCTAAAATGGTGGCTTCGGCGGGACTCGAACCAGCGACACAAGCCTTTTCAGGGCTCTGCTCTACCAACTGAGCTACGAAGCCATTATTTAAAACCTAAAAATAATTCTTCCTTTTGTCAAATCATAAGGTGTTACTTCCACTGTTACGTTATCACCTTGAAGAACTCTAATCCTATTCTTCCTTAACTTTCCAGCTGTATGAGCTGTAACAATATGATTATTTTCAAGCTTTACTCGGAACATTGCGTTAGGTAATAAATCGATGACTTTACCTTTAAATTCCAATAAATCTTGTTTCGACAAATTTTGTTACTCCTTGTTTATTCTTGATTTTATACTCAAAGCATGACCTTTTAATTCTTCATACTCAGCGAGATGTGTAGCGTATTCTCCTATTTTCTCAACACCTTTTTTTGAAAGAGTTATAAGGCTAATTTTTTTATAAAATTCACTTAAGCTTAATCCTGATGAAAATTTAGCTGACGAATTAGTTGGTAATACATGATTTATCCCAACAGCATAGTCACTTAATGCCATAGGAGAATATTTTCCTATACAAATACTTCCCGCATTAAAAATTTTATCCTTATACTTTTTATAATTGCTAACATTTATTTCTAAGTGTTCAGGAGCTATCTCATTAATTGCATCAATAATTTGTCTATCATTATATACTTTTAGAATTAGTCCGTTATTTTTAATGCTTTTAAATGCAATATTTTTTCTTGGTAAATCTTTTAATTTTAATTCTAAATCTTTCTTAAATTTGTTGATCAAATTAGAGTTTTTAGTGATCAATATACATTGAGAATTTGAGTCATGTTCTGCTTGCCCAATCATAGATGTAGTAACTTCATTTAAATTAGTTTTGTTATCTGCTAATATTGTTATTTCAGATGGACCTGCAATCATTCCTTCAATACCTACATCTCCAAAAACCTGCCTTTTAGCTCCAGAAACAAAGATATTGCCCGGTCCAACAATTTTATTTACTTTTTGAATATAAGCCAAACTACCTATAGCTTGTGCACCTCCCATTGAATAAATTTCATTAATTCCTAATTTTTTTGCTGCATATAAAACTGCAGGATTTAATTTTCCATTATTTTTTGGATTAGCTAGTACAATTCTTTTAACACCTGCAATTTTTGCTGGTATAGCATTCATCAATAGTGTTGATGGTAAGTTTGCTGGAACATAAATACCAACCGATTGAATTGGTAAATATTTATACTCAATTTTATTATTTAGATTATCTTTATAAAAAATATCTGTAGTTTTTTGTAAAGAATGAAATTTGAGTATCCGTTTGTAAGCAAAATCTATAGCTCTTTTAATCTTAGGGTCTAAAGATTTAATTGCTTTATTAATTTGCTTAATACTTGGCTTAATTTGACTATTTTTACTAAATTTTTTCTCATATTTTAAAAGACTTTTATTTTTTTTGTTCTTAATATCTTTTAAAATTTTAGATATTGTTTTATTTTCATTTTTTTTTCCTGATCTTCTAAGATCTAAAAATTTTGTTAAATTATTTAAGTAATTTTTTCTATTACAATTAATTATTTTTATCATTTACTATTTTTTGATCCTCTAGTGTCACTTCAATTACTTCAGCGGCAAGAGTTATAATTCTATTTTTTGAAAATAACATAGTTATTTCAAAATTCTTCTCTTTCTTAAAAATATCAATTGTTAATAATTCTAACGTAAGATTGGTGTTTTTTTGGTCTATATTCTTTGATTTTGACGAATTAATAAATTCAAATTTAATAATACTATTTATTAATTTATTTTTATTTTCCTCTTCTTTGCTAAATCTTGCTATTGAAATCAAAAAAATCCTATTAGAAGCTAAATATTTAACATCATCAACATTAACTTTCCCCTCTGAACAACAAGCTGATATAATGTGAAGATCTTCGGGAGTTTGTGCAATTATCTTTTTTAAGTACTGGTTTTTCATCAATCAACCCTTCGAATATTTACCCCGACTTTTCTAAGCTTGTACTCTATATTTTCATATCCTCTATCAAGGTGATAAATTCTATTTATTACAGATGATCCTTTAGCAACTATTGCAGCTAAAACCAACGCCACTGAGGCTCTAAGATCGCTTGACATTAATTCAGCTGCTTGAAAGTTTGTATTACCTGAAATAAAGGCCTTATTTTTTTTTACTATAATCTCAGCACCTAACCTTCTTAATTCAGCTACATGCATAAATCTATTTTCAAAAATACTTTCAGTTATTGAACTTTTACCTTTAGCCTTACAAAGTAGAACCATAAACTGTGCTTGCAAATCTGTAGGAAAGTTTGGATACTCTTTAGTAACTAAATTGGTTAAATTTTTAATTTTTTTTGGACCGGATATATGAATTTGTTTTTTAGCTACTTTAATTTTGGCTCCGACTTTTTTTAATAATGATAATTCTGTTTTTATAATTTTTGGATCAAAATTATTTATTTTTAAATTACCTGCAGTTAAACATGCTGCTACACAAAAAGTTCCTGTTTCTATTCTGTCTGACATCACAGAATAACTTGTGCTTTCCAAAGATTTAATGCCTTCTATCTTCAAAGTACGTTTACCTATAAATTTTATTTTTGCACCACCTGAATTTAAAAAATTTATTAAATCAATTATTTCTGGCTCGATTGCACAATTTCTAAGGATGGTAATCCCATTAGCCAAACATGCAGCTATAATTGTATTTTCAGTTGCTCCAACACTAATCTTTGAAAATCTAATTTTTGTACCTTTTAGTTTTCCTCTTGTATATGCATGGATATAGCCCTTTTTAATATCATATTTCATACCAAGTTTTTTGAGTGCATTTAAATGGTAATTCACTGGTCTTGCTCCAATTAAACATCCACCAGGTAAAGAGGTAATGGATTTTTGAAACTTAGCAACAAGTGCTCCTAATACTAATATCCCTGCTCTCATAGTTCTAACCAGAGAATATGATGCAAAATAACTTTGCTTTTTTTTCTTTGTTATTTTAACAATTTTTTTGTTTTTACTAAATTTTATTATTGAACCCAATGATTTTAAAAGGTTAATCATAGTATCAATGTCATTAACACGAGGTAAATTTTTTATTATAACCTCCTTTTCAAATAAAATGGTTGAAGCTAAAATTGGTAAAGCAGCATTTTTAGATCCTGAAATTGAAATTTCACCTTTAATTTTACAAGGACCCTTAACAATAAATTTGTCCATTATTATATTTTAGGAAGTGTAACTCCCTTTTGACCCTGATATTTGCCATTTCTATCTGCATATGAAACTAATGGATCTTCGTTGCCCTTAATAAAAACGAATTGAGCAACACCTTCATTGGCATAAATTTTTGCTGGCAACGGTGTAGTATTGGAAAATTCTAATGTTACATGACCTTCCCAGCCTGGCTCAAGAGGTGTAACGTTTACTATTATTCCACATCTAGCGTATGTAGATTTTCCTAAACATATAACCAAGATATTTTTGGGTATCTTAAAATATTCTACTGTTCTTGCTAATACAAATGAATTTGGTGGTATTATGCATTCAGATGAGCTTTTTGTTATAAAATTTGAGGATTTAAAATTTTTTGGATCTACAATTTCTGAATTTACATTAGTAAATATTTTAAATTCATCAGATACTCTAGCATCATAACCATATGATGATACACCAAATGATATTTTATCTCCTCTAACTTGTTTGTCTTCAAAAGGAGAGATCATATCATTTTCTCTAGCCATTTGTATAATCCACTTATCAGATTGAACTGACATTATTTATTTTTTTTTTTGGTTTTTTTTTGAAATTCTTTTCTTTTTTTTAAATTTTTTCTTAAAGCAAGTTCGAGTTTACTAAAATTATTTTTTTTGGAACTCATTACTTACTTTTTGTCAGGATTTGTAAGGTGATCGAGAGTGATAACCTGATCTAATGGAATAGTTTTATCCTTTTCAACCTTTAGTGGGGTAGCTTTCACCTGTTTCTTAGCTCTTTTATCTGCAAGTTTTTTTTCTCTTTTTGCTTTTTTTTCCATGAGCTTTGCATTTTTATTTGCTCCATATGTGTAGTGAATTCCCATAACATTTTCCTCAAATAGATATAGCCTATTTTGAAAAAAAATTAAGGCAATAATTTGAAATAATAGAATTTATACACTAATTTATCTGAATATTGCCCCTATAGTTAAATGGTATAACACATCCATGGTAAGGATGAGTTTCCAGTTCAATTCTGGATGGGGGCACCAGTATTATTTTTCGTAAAATTTTTTTTTTAGAAAAAGGCCAATTAAAACTAAGAATGCAATTCCAAGTATTGGTAAATAAATATCTGGGGAAAAAATTAATTCTAAAAAACTTGGTACTTCAGTATTTTCCTCTAAAATCTTATTCAAACCAGCACCAAGAGATGCTCCAACAAATAATTGTGGAGTCATTCCAATAATTGATCCTATAAAAAAAATTTTAACTTTAACATTAAAAATTGTTGGTAAAATATTAGAAATAAAAAAAGGAATACCACCTATAAATCTATAAATTAAAAAAAAAACAAATTCATTTTTTTTAAACTTCTCATTTAAATTACTAAAACGGGATGAAAATTTTTTCTCTACTAAATCTTTTAAAAAATAATTTGCAAATATGTAAAGAAGTGTTGCGCCGATAGATAACCCAAAAACTATGAGTAAAGTTCCTAGCCATTTACCAAAAATAAAACCACCAACCAAAAATACTGGTGAACCAAAACCTAACAAAAGAACCCAGACTATGGTACCTAGGAGAAAAAGAATAATTGATAAAAAAATATTACTATTTTTTAAATTGTCTAAAGCATCTCTGTTTTCTTTTATTAATTTATAGCTTGAAAAATCCTGGAATGAAAAGTTGTTAAAGAAAATCAATAAAAAAAAAAATACTATTAAAATGTAGGCAGAACCTAAAAAAAGTTTAATTTTTTTTTCTCTATTCATTGATTTTTAACTTATTAAAAATCGCTGTACTTATATATATATATTTGTATAACTACCGCAATTTAACATTATTTTAACTACAATGAAACGTACATATCAACCAAGTAACAGAAAAAGAAAAAAATCAGTTGGCTATAGAGCTAAGAGAAAAACAAAGGGTGGAAGAAAAGTATTAAAAAGAAGAAGGGCTAAAGGAAGAAAAAAATTAACAAACGCTTAATGAAAAACAAGATCGTAAGCCTTTCTAAAAATGAGGATTTTAAATCAATCCTTAGTGGAAAAAAAATTTCTAACAAATATTTAACAATTTTCTTTAAAAAACTTTCTGATAAAAATACTGATAAATTGAATATCAGTTTTGTAGCTAAAAAGAAAATAGGAAATGCAGTAACTAGAAATAAAATTAAAAGAAGGCTAAGAAATATTATGAACGAAGCTGTAAAATCAATTAACATAAATCTTAATTACTGCTATTTATTGATTGCAAGAATATCAGTTAGCAAAGATCCTTATGAAAAAATAAAAATGATAACAATCGAAGACTTTAAGAAAATTAAATGACTAATATTATTAAATTTTTAATGATTAAAATTATAAGGCTTTATCAAATTCTGATATCTCCGTATTTGGGAAATAATTGTAGATATCTACCAACATGTTCAAATTATTTTATTGAAAATTTAAAAGAGAATGGAATTTTAGAAGGAAGTATTAATGGATTTAAAAGAATACTTAGTTGTCATCCAATAAAATTTTTGGGTGGTGGAGAAGGATTTGATCCTGTTAAAAAGAAAAAGTAATTTATGGATACAAAAAATGTAATTGCCGCAATATCTTTAAGTGCAGCGGTAATAATTCTTTATAGTTTATTCTTTGCTCCACCAGTAGTAGACCAAAAAGATATTCAAAATAATAAAAAGATTATTACTGAAAATTCTTTAACAGATGCTCCGTCGTTAGGTCAGGATGAAGAAACAATTAAAATATCTAGGAATGATGCTTTAAAAGAAAATGATAGAATTCTTTTTGAAAATGATAAAATTATAGGGTCAATTTCGTTAATTGGGTCTTCGATAGATGACTTAACTTTTAAAAATTATACTAATACTTTAAACGGAGATGATAATGTTATTCTGCTGAATCCTAAACAATCTAATAATGGCTATTATGTAGAAACTGGTTGGGCAACAACTAGTAAAAATATTGACTTACCAAACTCAAAAACTCAATGGAACATTGAAGGAAATAATAAACTCACACCTGATTCTTCAGTAAAATTAAGTTGGACTAACAATCAAAATATTAAATTTGTAAAAAAAATAAGTTTAGATAAACAATATCTTTTCAATATTAAGCAAACAATTATTAATAATTCGAATAACACTTATAACTTTTATCCATACGGACAAATAATAAGGAATGTAGCCCCTGATGTAACTAATTTTTATATTTTGCACGAGGGCTTAATTGGAGTTTTCGATGATCAACTAGTTGAGGAAGACTATGATGATATTGAAGAAAAAAAATATTCCAAGAATGCACAATCTGGATGGCTTGGTATAACTGATAAATATTGGCTTACTAGTCTGATCCCTGAAAAAGATAAAAGTTTTAGATCTGATTTTGATTACAAAAATAAGTTTAGAGCAAATTTTATTGAGACAAATGCAACTGAAGTTGGCGTAAACGAAACAAAAAGTAACTCAATAAGGTTAATAATTGCTGCAAAAGAAGTAAACGTTATTGATGGATATGCAGAAAGTGAAAACATTAATAAATTTGATTTAGCGATAGATTGGGGATGGTTTTACTTCATTGTAAAACCTTTATTTTTTGCAATTCAATATTTCTTTAATCTAGCTGGCAATTTTGGAATTGCAATTATAATGATAACTGCTTGTATAAGATTAGCATTTTTTCCACTTGCAAATTACTCATTTAGGTCAATGGCAAAGATGAAAGTTCTACAGCCAGAAATGACAAGACTAAAAGAATTACATAAAGAGGATAAAATGAAACTCCAACAAGAAATGATGGCATTATATAAAAGGGAAAAAGTCAATCCTATAAGTGGATGTCTTCCAATTTTTATACAGATCCCTTTTTTCTTCGCGATTTATAAAGTTTTATTTGTAACTATTGAGATGAGACATCAACCATTTTTTGGTTGGATAAAAGATTTAAGTGAAAGAGATCCTACGTCTATATTTAATTTATTTGGATTAATTCCTTGGGATCCTCCCTCTTTTTTACTCATAGGTGTATGGCCATGCTTAATGGGCGTTTCAATGTGGATGCAGCAAAAACTAAATCCTACACCTCCCGATCCTGTTCAAGCAAAGATATTTATGTTCTTCCCGTTATTTTTGACTGTTATACTAGCTCCTTTCCCAGCAGGATTAGTTATTTACTGGACCATAAATAATGTATTAACAATGGCACAACAGTACATAATAATCAAAAGAACGACTGTCAAAACTGTTTAATTGAAATGGAAATAGAAAAAATAGTACCAAAAGATGGTCCTTCCATCGAAGAGGTAAAAAAATACATAGATAAATACAAAAATGAATTAATAGTTATTAAATATGGAGGAAACGTTTTTATTGATAGAAATATTTTTAACAATTTTATTTCAGATATAAGTATTCTAAATAAGTTAAGATTATCAATAATAATAGTCCACGGAGGCGGCCCTAGAATTAAAAGAGAGTTAGAAAAATCAAATATTCAATCAAAATTTATTAGAGGTTTAAGGGTTACAGATGAAAAAATTATAAATTTAGTTGAGAATGTCCTTATTGATTTTAACGAGGACATTGTTAATTCTTTAATTGAAAAAGGATCAAATGCAGTCTCAATAAACACAAAAAAAAATAATGTTATTGAAGTTATTCCAGAAGCAGAGGAACTTGGATTTGTTGGAAAGCCAAATAAAATAAATACAAATATTATAAAAGATATAATTAAATTAAATTCAGTTCCAATTATATCACCTTTAGGAAAAGGTAAAAATAATCAAACTTATAATATTAACGGAGATACAGCTGCTGGTGCTATAGCTGAATCTTTGAAATGTAGAAGATTATTATTAATGACCAATGTTGAAGGTGTACTTGATAAAGAAAAAAAGCTCATTGAGGAAATTACGTCATCTGAAATTTTAGAGATGATAAATAATAAAATTATAACAGAGGGCATGATACCTAAAATTAATACCTGCTTAGATGCAATAATGAATGGAGTTACTGGTGTCGGAATTATTGATGGAAGAAAAAAACATTCAATTCTTTTTGAATTATTCTCAGATAAAGGTGCTGGCACATTAATAAGAAAATGAAAAATATAAAAAATATTTTATTTGATTGTGATGGTGTTCTTTATCAGGATTTAGAATCTGTATTTGGTCAAGTAAGTAAAAGAATGACACAATACATTTCTAAAAAATTAAAAATTAACTTAGTCGAAGCTAAAAAATTACAAACTGACTACTTTCATAAATATAATACAAGTCTAAATGGATTAATGATACATCATGACATCCCTCCAAAAGATTTTTTAAATTTTGTTCATGATATTGACTTATCTTTCATGGAAAAGGATGTTGTGTTAAGAGGTGAAATTGAAAAATTGGATTTAAGAAAATTCGTTTTTACCAATGGAAGTAGTGAACATGTTAGTAATATAACTACACATTTGGGGATTGATGATCTATTTGAGGATGTATTTGATATAATTGATGCAGAATATAGCCCAAAACCTTCAGCAAAAGCTTTCGATCTGATGGTAAAAAAATTTGATATTGACCCAAGAGAAACAATTTATATTGAAGATATTGCAAAAAACTTGTCAATTGGAAAAGATAGAGGAGCTACAACTGTTTGGCTAATCAATAATGAATATTGGGGTAAAAAAGAATCTGATAAAGACTATATTGACTATAAAATAGAAAATCTCTCTTTATTTTTAAAAGAAATAAGGTTATTAAAAAACTCGTAAATTATGAGTGTAGAAAATTTAATAAACGAAGCTTGGGAAAAAAGGGATCAAATTAACTCCTCTTCAGATCAATCTTTAAAAGATACTATAAATCAAGTTATTGAAGATTTAGATAGTGGAAAGTCACGAGTTGCTGAAAAAATAAATGGTGAATGGATAACTCATCAACATTTAAAAAAAGCAATTATGTTAAGTTTTAGATTATATCCAATGGAAAATTTGAACGGTCCATATAGTAGCTGGTATGACAAAGCTCACTTACTAAAGGGTAAGACTGCAGGATGGACAAAAGAAGATCATGAGAAAGCAGGTTTTAGAATGGTGCCTAACTCACCAGTAAGAAAAGGAAGTTTTGTTGGCAAGAATGCAGTTTTAATGCCATGTTACATTAACATTGGTGCATACATAGACGAAGGAACAATGATTGATACATTTGCAAGAGCAGGAAGCTGTAGCCAAATTGGAAAAAATTGTCATATCTCTGCAGGTTCAGGTGTGGGTGGAGTTTTAGAACCTGCACAAGCTCTGCCAACTATTATCGAGGATAATGTTTTTTTAGGTGCAATGTCTGAAGTTGTAGAAGGTGTAATTGTAGGTGAAGGATCAGTACTGAGTATGGGTATGTACATAGGACAATCTACAAAAATTGTTAATAGAAAAACTGGAGAAATTTCTTATGGAAAAATTCCTCCTTATTCGGTTGTAGTACCAGGTTCACTTCCCGATAAAAATAACCCAACCGCACCTTCACTATATTGTGCTGTAATAATTAAGCAAGTAGATGAAAAGACAAGATCTAAAACTTCTATTAACGATCTCTTGAGAGAATAGTTTCGATGAAAATTATAAATGAACTTCAGTTAGCTAAAGAGCTAATTAGATTTCCAACTGTAACTCCTATAGATGCTGGAATAATGAAATTTTTAGAAAAAAAATTGAAAAAACTTGGCTTTAAAACTAAAATTCTCGAGTTCAAAGAAAAAGGAAATGCTCCAGTTAAAAATCTATATGCAAGATTAGGAAGCAAAAGTCCTAATTTTTGTTATGCAGGACATCTTGATGTTGTTCCAGCTGGAAATTTAACAGATTGGACAGTAAATCCTTTTAAACCAACAATTAAAAAAGGACATTTAATTGGAAGGGGTGCAAATGATATGAAAAGCTCTATAGCTGCATTTGTGTCAGCTATAAGCGTTTTTATTGAAAAAAATAGAGCATTTAATGGATCGATAAGTCTTTTGATCACTGGAGATGAGGAAGGTGTAGCCATTAATGGAACCAAAAAAGTTGTAGACTATTTAAAAAAGAAACGAGAGAAAATAGATTTTTGCTTGGTTGGAGAACCAACTAATCCAAATAAATTAGGTGAAATGATTAAAATTGGTCGAAGAGGAAGTATGAACGGTCGATTAACAATTACAGGAGTTCAAGGGCATGTAGCATATCCTCATAGAGCAAATAACCCTTCGACTGCTCTAGTGAGAATACTTAAAGAACTAAAAGATTTAAGATTTGACAAAGGGACAAAGGATTTTCAACCAACAAATCTTGAAATTACAAAAATTAATATAAATAATTCTGCAGACAATGTAATTCCAGGTATTGCGTTTGCTTCGTTTAATATAAGATTTAATAACATGCATACTTCAAATTCTATTAAAAAGAAAATTAATAAAATTTTAAAAAAAGTATGTAATAAAACTAAATCTAAATATAAAATTGATTACAGTGTTTCAGGTGAAGCTTTTCTTACAAAGCCTAATAGTACAACATTTATGATACAAAATGTTATTAAAAAAGTTACTAAGATAAAACCTAAACTTTCAACTACTGGAGGTACATCAGATGCAAGGTTCATAAGGAAAATAGCTCCTTGCTTAGAATTTGGCTTAGTAGGAAAAACTATGCATAAAGTTGATGAAGCTGTTTCACTAACTGATTTAAAAAAATTGAGTTTAATATATTCAAATGTTTTAAAAAATTACTTTAAGTGAAGACTGGTCTAATCACTACAGATACATACAAAAACCATGATACTGGAAATGGTCATCCAGAAAAAATTGATAGAGTTACCGCAATAATTGATAACTTTAAAAAAATAGATAACAAAAATCTTATATGGAAAAAACCAAATAAATTTGATGAATTTTTTTTAAATAAAACCCATTCAATAGAATATATTAATCATGTTAAACAGTCTTTTCCAAAAAAAGGTTTAGTATTTTTAGATAGTGATACAATTGTTTCCCCTGGCAGTAAAGATGCTACTAAAGATGCAGTAGGTTCAATTATTACAGCAATAGATGGAGTACAAAATAAAGAATTTAAGAATGCTTTTTGTGCTGTAAGACCTCCAGGTCATCATGCAGAAAAAGATAAAGCTATGGGATTTTGTATTTATAATAATGTAGCCGTTGGTGCTATTTACCTTATTGAAAAGTATAAATACAAAAAAATTGCAATAATTGATTTTGATGTCCACCATGGTAATGGAACTCAAGATATTTTTTATAATAATGAAAAGGTATTATATGTTTCTACTCACCAATACCCTTATTACCCCGGCTCAGGTTCAAATAAAGAAAATGGAAAATTCAATAATGTATTGAATATTCCACTAGAGGCTGGAACAACATCTGAAGTATATTTAAATGCATATGAAAATGTTTTAACTAAAATAAAACGTTTTAAACCCGAATTTTTGCTAATTTCTGCGGGTTTTGATGCACATATTAACGACCCGTTAGCGCAAATTAGATTAAGCACAGAGGATTATTATAAAATTACTAAAAGGACTTTGGAGACTTCTAAATCTTTTTGTAATGGTAGAGTCGTTTCAATTCTTGAAGGTGGTTATGATCTTAAAGCCTTACAAGATAGTACTCAAAGGCATGTTGATGCGTTGTTAGAATTTGATTGATAATATTTTTTTAATCAATAAACACAAACACATGAAATTATATAAGATTAAAAAGTCTGACATTGATAAAAAAGGTAAAGGACTTTACGCCACTAGAGATATAAAAGAAGGTGAAAAAATAATAGATTACATCGGAAAATTAATTACTAAAAAACAAACTGAGAATTCTGATAAATACGATAATAGTAAACCAATATATTTATTCACAATAAATAAAAGATATGATCTCGATGGAGATTTCCCATGGAATACAGCTGGTCTAATAAATCACTCTTGTGAGAATAACTGTGACTACGATGGTAAAGGGCTTAAAATTTGGGTTAAGGCTATAAAAAATATAAAAAAAGGTGAGGAATTAACTTGTGACTATGGATTTGGTTATGACAAAGATTACAAACAATTTCCTTGTAAATGTAAGTCAAAAAATTGTTGTGGCTACATCGTGAGAGCAGAATCAAGGTGGAGAATTAATAAAAAATTCGCAATGAGTAATAGGAAAAATTAGTATAAGACTTTTTTCAAAAATAAACCTTCTGCTGGTGCTGGAGGTGCGCATAAATTTCTATTTTTCGATTTGATTACACTTGTAAATTTTTTTAATGTCCACTTTTTTTCACCAATATATTTTAAACAACCAACCATTGATCTAACTTGTTGTTTTAAAAAGGATTGAGATCTAAACTCTATTTCAATTTTGTTTTTTGTTTTTTTAATTTTAACAGATTTAATTGATCTAATTGGGCTCTTTGCATTACATCCAGATGCTCTAAAAGTTGAAAAATCATGAGTTCCAATTAACTTTTTTGCTGCTTTTTTCATTATCTCTAATTCAAGATTTTTAATAACAAACCATCCTCGCTTATTTTGAAGGATCGGTTTACTTAATTGATTGAAAATAACATATTTATAAAGTCTCTCTTTTGCAGAAAAACGAGCGTGAAATCTCATATTTTTTCTTTTTATTTTTAAAATGGCTATTTCGTATTTATTTAAAAAATAATTAATTGATTTTAAAAATTTATTTAAATGTTGGATTTTTTCATTGACATCAAAATGTGCAGATTGCTCAATTGCATGAACACCAGTATCTGTTCTTCCCGAACCAATAAGTGTAATCTTATCATTTAAAAGATATGAAATTTTTTTTTGAATTAATCCTTGTATAGTTTTGCCTTTTGTTTGTACCTGCCAACCTATGAAAGAAGATCCAACATATTCGATTAGAATTTGATATCTGAACATGTTTAATTCAAATCAGTGCCTTTGGTAATGTGGCTACCACGCAGAAATTCCTTGGTTTTTTGAACTGTTTTACCTTGTCTTTGTATCTCAATGATTTTTATTGAATTTTCACCACAACCAATTTCAAAATTATCTGATATGACATGTCCTGATTTACCACTTAAAATTGATTTTTCTGCTCTTAGTATCTTGTATCTTTCCCCTTTAAATTCAAACCAACCTCCTGGATTAGGATATAGACCATTAATTTTTCCTATTATTTTTAAATTACTGTCCTTCCAATTTATTTTTCCTTCTTCTTTTTTAATTTTTTTTGCATATGTAGATTTGCTATGATCTTGTTCTTTAAAATTTGCTTTGTTATCAAATATATCATCAATATTTTGTAGTATTTTTTCAGATGCTAGATTACTTAATCTTTGCGATAAATCCTCACTATTTTCATTTTCTAAAATATTTATAGAATATTGATTGCAGACGGGACCAGAGTCTAAACCCTCATCAATTTTCATTATAGAAATACCTGTTGATGTTTCATTTTCCATAATTGCTCTTTGAATGGGAGCTGCACCTCGTAATTTTGGTAAAAGTGAATAATGAATATTTATCCACCCATATTTTGGAATTTCTAAAATATCTTTTTTTAGAATCTGCCCGTAAGCAACAACGATACCTAAACTTATATTTTGTTTGTGAATAAAGTTTTTTTCTTCAGTATTATCTAATACAATTGGAGTTCTAACTGGAATATTCAATATTTCAGCCATTATGTGAACTGGTGACTTATTTAATTTGTATCCTCTATTTGATGCTACAGGTGGTTGAGTATAAACAACATCAATATCAAAACCATTTTGATACAATGATTTGAGTATTTGCCCAGAAATATTGGGAGTACCCATGAAAGCAATTTTTTTGCTCATTAAACAATAATTCTATCAGGAGGATTTTTTTTTTTTGATAATTTTTTTATAATCATTGTTTTTTTCAATTTTGATAAGTAGTCTATAAATAGAATTCCTTCAAGATGATCCATTTCATGTTGTATACAAGTTGCAAGGAGCCCATTGGCTTCTAAAATTTTATTTTCTCCATTATAATCTAAATATTCAACCTCACAATATTTAGGTCTGTCAACTTCTGCGAAATAATTAGGGACAGATAAACATCCCTCCTCATATGTAGTTTTTTCTTTATCTTTGTTTTTAATTATAGGATTTACAAAATACATTGGATTTTTCTTTCCATCCTTTGAAATATCCATCACTATAATCCTTTTAGGAACACCAATTTGAATTGCTGCTAAACCAATACCATTAGCTGCATACATTGTTTCCAACATGTCATCCATTAACTTTCTCTCTTCATTACCCACTGTTGGTACTGGTTTTGAGACTTGTCTTAAAATCTCGTTAGGTTCAGTTATAATATTTTTTATTGTCATAATTGATTGCAATATTCTAAACTTTTAATGGAAGAATTTCCAACAATAGTTCGTTTCTCAAGCTAATTAATTTTGTTCTGTTCATAATTTCAATTATAAAATTTAGTGACTCACTATTTAATTCATTCAATTCTTTTTCACCAATAATCTCAACTAATTTTAATAGTATCATCCCCGACTCCTTATTCTCTATCATTTTGTCAATTTCAGAATTTAATTCAGATTTATACTGAGAGAGTTCATCTATTTGATCTATTTGAATTCCATCTGATCTCAATGATTGCAGTAATACAACATCTTTAAAGTCGAAAGAGTAATTTTTATCTTTTTTCATCTTTGACAACAAATTGTCAGTTAATTTTTGTGTTTTAGGTAGACTTTGCTTGTTCAAAAAATAATTTAATACTTTTGATTGATGAAAAACTTCGTTATTAAACTTAATTTTATTTTTTCTATTTTCTGCAGTAATTAAATTAGCTTGGTAGAATTCGAAAAACTTCGGGGGAATTTCCTTTTTGTCCATTTTTTTTAATAACTTAGATAGTTCATCGTCAAATGATTTTTTATAATTTGAGTTTTCAAAGGAATTATTCAATTTTGACAATAATGAGAGTTTATTTTCTAGATTATCAGTTAATAAAAACCTCTGATACATTAAAGCCCTTCCTTCATGATCTGGTAAGTTTTTTATTGCGTCTTCATAATTAATTAGGTCATCAATCTCAAATTTGAATTTTTTGTACAAATTCAACAGATCACTTTCATCAAAAATACCTTCACTAGTTGCTTTCTCTAAAAACTTAACCTGATCGATATCACTGAGATTAAAATCATTTAAATTTTTAAGTAAATTCGAGTTAGACAAATATTTCCAAATAAATTCATCAGAGTCTACAGATGGATAGTATAAAAAATTCTTATCTGTTTTGTGAGATAGGTGAAAATAAAGAACATTTTCATCAGACAATATAAAGTTATTATCCTCATATCCCATCAATACCTCAAATTTTTTAACAAAAAATTCATTTAAAGATTCTAGCTCAGAGTTAAGATCAAACAACAACTGAGCCTCATCTTTTTTATTATGAGTTATTAAGCAATAAATTTTGAAATATGATAAATATTCATCATTTATTAAACTCAAACTATCAATAGCAGAGCAAGAATTTTCTATTTTGTTTAATGACAAGTAGTAATCAGCTACGTGTTTTATAAGTCTTTCTTTATCATTTATTGATGAATTTTTTTGAATAAATTCTTCAACTAAATCAAAATCTTTTTTTTTAATTAGATGGTCAAGTGTAAAATTTTCGAATTCATTTAATGAAAAATTTTGATTTGGCACATAAGAGTTTGTTAACAATGCTACATCCATTAACCTTTCAGAGAAACTTGATAAATTTTTTGACTGTATTTTTTCCAGTAACTTTTTTATTTTTATTCCATCAGTTTTTGACCACATATCTAAGTTTAGATCATTGTCGTCAGGGTCAAATAATCCAGCCAATAGAATATTAGAATTATCTAAATTTTGATCGACTACAATATTCTCATCAGAAAGTTTTACTTTTATGCCTTCAAGCTGATCTGTATTAACAGATGTGCCTACATTATTTTTTGATTTAGTATTTTCAATCTCTTTTTTTTCTATTTCTGACCAAATCTCTTTAACTTCCTGAGCTTGGGCTGATAGAACAAACAAAAAAAAAGAAGCAGAAATTAAAATCTTACTTAATTGTTTTGAAATTTTCATTTGGTAAAATTTTTTCAATTTGTTTGTCTGGAGCGGGCAAATCAATCTGGTTAATCACAATAATGCCAAATACAATTATAAAAATTGCTATAATAATTTTTAAAATTGTCCCTAAGCTAAAAATTTTGTCTTTACTTGTATTTTTTGTAAATTGCATATAATTTAATAATTTCAAAATAAGACATATTTGTGTTTTTTCAATATAGAAACTCATGAAATCAAATAAAAATATTGTATTAATTGGAATGATGGGATCTGGAAAATCATCCATTGGCAAAATTTTGTCAAAAAAATTAAACTTAACATTTATTGATATTGATCAAAAAATTGAAGAAATTGAGGATTCTAAAATTTCAGAAATTTTTACTAAATATGGTGAGAAATATTTTCGTAAAATTGAAGAAAAAATATCTTTGAAATTTCTTAGTTCAGAAAATTCTGTAATATCTTTAGGTGGAGGAGGTTTTATAAATGCCTCAATCAGAAAAATGTGTAAGAAAAATTGTTTATCTTTTTGGCTAGATTGGAAAAATGAAACAATAATAAAAAGAATATATAAGAGCAAGAAAAGACCATTGGCAATTAATCTTACTAAGGGTCAAATTAATAATTTAATAAAAGAAAGATCAAAATTTTATATTTTATCTAATTACAGGATTAATTGTGATAAATTAGACAAAGTTGAAATTATAAATAAGATATTAGAAATTTATGAATACAAATAAAATTTCAATTAAAACAAGCAATAAGAACTACTCAATTGTAATTGGAAGAGATTTGATTGTTAAAATTGATAAAATTTTAAAGGCTAACCGTCTAAAATTTGATAAATGTTTAATCGTTACAGATAAAAATATTCCTCAAAAGTTTAAAAGACTCTTATACAAAAAGTTAAAAACAAATAAACTTGTTAAAATAGAAATTGAAGCATCAGAAAAAAATAAGAATTACCAAACAATTGAAAAAATTCATAAAGTTTTATTTGAAAATAGATTTAACAGAGAAGATTGCATTATTTCTTTTGGTGGAGGAATTATTGGGGATATAGTTGGGTTTGCATCTAGTACATTCAAAAGAGGCATGAAACTTATAAATATTCCCACGACTTTACTGGCTCAAGTGGATTCATCCATAGGAGGCAAAACAGGTGTAAATAATAAATTTGGAAAAAATTTGATTGGAAGTTTTTATCAACCTGATTTGGTTGTTTCTGACATGAATATTTTAGCTTCTTTGCCGGAAAGAGAAATTATTTGTGGATATGCTGAAATATTAAAAAGTAGTATTATAGATAATTTTAATAATTTTCTCTATTTAGATAAAAATTTAAAAAAAATTTTAAAATTAAAATCACCTTTCATTGAACGATCCATTATTAAAAGCTGTAATTTAAAAAAAAGAGTTGTAGAAAAGGATGAGAAAGAGAAGAACTACAGAAAGGTATTAAATTTAGGCCATACCTTTGCTCATGCTTATGAGTCTACTTTAGGTTTTTCTAAAAAATTAAATCATGGAGAAGCTGTAATTTTAGGCATTAAAAATGCAGTTGAATTCAGTTTTAATAGAAAAATTTTAACAAAACCAAAATTTAATATTATTTTAAATCATATTAATAGAATAGAGATGAAACCAAAAATTGAAAAATTATTTAAAAAAAGACATGTATCTAAAATTATGAATTATATGAGAAGTGATAAGAAAAATAATTCAAGTAATATTAACTTAATTTTAGTGAAAGATTTTGGAAAAATAATAATTGACTTTCAGATTAACCCCACAAATTTAAAAAAATATTTATCTAGTAGTTTAAATTAATTTGATTTGCAGCGAATGAATATATTTTTTTAATTCATCATCTAAAATTTTGTAAATAAACCTTGTTGAATATAACTTGCTTTTATTCTTTAACTCATGAGACTCAATTAAAAGAACAATATGAAATTTTCCATCTTCGTTAGATTTGTGATTTTTATGTAAGAAAGACTTGTCCTCTATATAAACATTTGAAATACAATCCTGCGACAAAATTTTTTTTTCTATAGTTTCAATTAGTTGATTAATGTTCATTTTATAAAGTATTATACATCATGAAAAATATTTGCGATTGGAATAATTGCTCGGAGGAAGGTCTTTTTAAAGCACCTAAAGAAAGAGATAATAGCAAAGATTATAGATTACTATGTTTAACCCATGTTAAAGAATTTAATAAGAGTTGGAATTATTTTACAGGTATGAGTGATCAACAAATAATTGATTTTTTAAGGTCTGACATGACTTGGCACAAACCAACACAAAGTTTTAGTTCATCTGATAATTTCTTCAAAGTTCTTTGGAGTAATGCTTTAAAAGATGAGATGGATAAATTTAAATTTAATAATGACTTTAATAATATGAATAAATTTAAATTCAATAATAACGATTTAAAAGCCTTTAATATATTAGGGATTAGTGTTGGATTAAAATGGGAAAAAGTTCAAGAAAAATTTAAAAAGCTTGTCAAAAAATTTCACCCTGATATGAATTCTGGAAATAAAAAATTTGAAGACAAGCTTAAAGTAATAACTTTGGCTTACACTCAATTAAAAAATACATATAAGGACAAAATTGACACCAAATATTAACTATACCCCTGACATAAAGTTATCTATTAAGCAAACTTTTGGTATCGAAAGTGACATGGAGGTTGATGCATTTTCAAAATCAAGTGAGTACGTCCCTGAAATCGACAAAACTTATAAGTTCGATAAAGATACAACATTAGCTATTTTGTCAGGATTTTCTTTTAACAAAAGAGTTTTAATTCAAGGATACCATGGAACTGGAAAATCAACTCACATCGAACAAATTGCTGCTAGACTAAACTGGCCTTGCATTAGAATTAATCTCGATAGTCATGTGAGTAGGATTGACTTAATAGGTAAAGATTCAATTGTAATAAAAGATGGTAAACAGATAACTGAATTTAAAGAAGGAATATTACCTTGGTCAATTCAAAATCCTGTGGCCTTAGTTTTTGATGAATATGACGCTGGAAGACCAGATGTAATGTTTGTTATTCAGAGAGTGCTTGAATCAGAAGGTAGCTTTACTCTATTAGATAAAAATAAAGTAATTAAACAAAATAAATTTTTTAGGCTTTTTGCAACAACAAATACTGTCGGACTAGGTGATACAACCGGATTATATCATGGGACACAACAAATTAATCAGGGACAAATGGATAGATGGAATATTGTATCTACATTAAACTATCTTAGTTTAGATAAAGAAATGGAAATTATATTAGGTAAGAACAAAAATTTAAATAATCCTAAAGGTAAAGAGCAAGTTTCAAACATGATAAAAGTTGCTTCACTTACAAGAAAAGGATTTATGGCAGGTGATATATCTACAGTAATGAGTCCTAGAACAGTTTTACATTGGGCAGAAAATTCTGAAATTTTCAAAGATATCGGATATGCATTTAGAGTAACATTTTTAAACAAATGTGATGATGCTGAAAAAAACACTATTGCTGAATATTATCAAAGATGTTTTGGGGATGAACTACCGGAGTCAATGATCAATATTCAAATTTGATGAACAAAGAAGATAGTATTAAAGAAAAATTCAAACAAGCCCTTCAATCAACTTACAGAGTAATTTCAGATGACTATAAGGTTGTCAAAAATAAAAAAAATGACGAAAAAGTTTATGATATTGGGGAAATTGACAATATTAATGATAAAAATCAATTTAAAAAACTAAGGGCTGAAACAGACTCTGAAGCTTTAAAAAGAAGATTTTCAAACAGAAAATTATTGGATAAAAACAATCCACAAAATCTCTCTTGCAGAACACTCTACCAGCTAGCAGAAAAGGTGAGATATGAACTACTTGGTTCAGAGATGCTAAAAGGAATTTCCAAAAATTTTAGAGAAAATTATAAAAATAGACTTCAACATCTTAAGCAAGAAAAAATAACAAAAAAAGAAGATACAAATATTGTTGATGCTTTTGAAATTTATATGACAAACAAATTTTTTAATGTCGAATTATATCCAGAAAATAAAGAAATTCTTAAATTTTGGGAGAAAGATTTTAATAAGTCAATAGATAAACATTTTGAATTTTTAAAACAAAATCTGGAAAATCAAGAAGTGTATAATGCTAAGTTTTCTGAAATTTTAGAAAGTATGGATATATTTGAAAGTGATGACACAACTGAAAAAGAAAATGATGAAAATGATGATACGCAAGATCAAAATAATTCAAACAACAATGAAGACAATGAGAATAATGACTCTAGCAAAAAAAGCGAAGATGAAAACATAAGCCAAGGAATGGATAGCGAGGATGACGTAAATGAGTTTAGACTAGAAGATCAGCTTGGTAGTGAAAATAACGAGGATGACGTTTCAGAACATGTTATACAAAAAAAAAATTTAAGTGTAAGCGATAAAGAATACAAAATATTTACTACTGAATTTGATGAAGTTGCAAAAGCAGAAAGTCTTGATACAGCTGAGGAAATTCAAAAACTGAGAAAAAATTTAGACCAACAACTTACAAGTTTTCAAGATTTAATTACTAAGTTAGCAAATAAATTACAAAGACAATTAATGGCAAAACAAAATCGATCATGGGAATTTGATCTAGAAGAGGGATTGTTAGATAGTTCAAAATTACCTAGGATTATCATTGATCCATATAATTCCTTATCATTTAAAAAAGAAAAAGACTTAGACTTTAAAGATACAATTGTGACACTTTTAATTGATAACTCTGGGTCAATGAGAGGTAGACCAATTACAATAGCTGCAATATGTGCTGATATTTTATCCAGAACCTTAGAAAGATGCTCAGTTAAAGTTGAAATACTTGGTTTTACGACGAAAAATTGGAAAGGTGGTAAAAGTCGCCAAGAGTGGAATAGATTAGGTAAAACGAAAAATCCTGGAAGACTTAATGATTTAAGACATATAATTTATAAAGGTGCGGACTCTCATTGGAGACAATCAAAAAAGAATTTAGGATTGATGCTAAAAGAGGGATTATTAAAAGAAAATATAGATGGTGAAGCTATAACGTGGGCATTTAATAGATTAAAAAAAAGAAAAGAAGAAAGAAAAATCCTTATGGTTATTTCAGATGGAGCACCAGTCGATGATTCAACATTATCTGTAAATTCAGGAGATTTTTTAGAAAAAAATTTAAAAAAAATTGTTAAATTTATTGAAAATAAAAGTGAAGTGGAAATACTAGCTATAGGAATTGGTCATGATGTATCAAGATATTACAAAAAGGCTATCAAAATTTCCGATGTACAAGAACTGGGTGATGTTATGATTGATCAATTAAGTGGATTATTTGAAAATAAAAAGCTTCACTAAAGACTCTTTAAATCTTTATTAGACCACTCTATTTTAATTTCAGCACCACCTCTGGTCTCTGAATTCCTGATTAAAAGTTTTGCTTTATTTTTTTCTAATAAAGTTTTACCTATAAATATTCCTAGGCCCAATCCTGCTCTTGATTTATTTTTAGATTGCAATGATTTTATATATGGATCTCCAATTTTGGTTAATATATCTTTAGGAAATCCTGAACCATCATCTTCGATGGATATCGAAGAGTTTTCACTGTCACTCGTTATTGAAATATAAATATTTTTTTTTGCAAACTTATTTGCATTTCCAATAAAATTTCTTATACCATAAACAACTTCAATTAATTTTGAAATTTCAAAAGAATTATAATTCTGCTCAATATTGACGATAAAATTTTTATCTGATATTTCACTGAAAGAATTCACAATTTCTTTCACATAGTTATGCAGAGTAATATCCTTATCTATAAAGTCATCTTCAACTGCAGGATTTAAAGACAATCTTTTTAATATTTCATTACATCTATCTACTTGACTAATTAGCAATTCAATATCTTTTTTTAGATCATTATTATTTTTAAAATTATTATACAAATCTTGAGAAATAATTTTAATTGTAGAAAGTGGAGTTCCTAAAGAGTGAGCTGCTGCTGCTGCTTGCCCACCTAAGGATACTAATTCATTCTCTTTAGAAATAACTTCCTGAATTTTATCTAATGCATCTTTTCTAACTTTTGACTCATTTCCAAATGTTAACGCAAAAAAACTCAGAAAAATAAGTGCAATAATTAAAGCTAAAGGGACTGAATAATAATAGTAATTACTAAAAATATATTCATTTAATGGTGAAGGTAATTCTTGATGATAGAAAGTAAGTAAAATAATTGAAGTGATTGTCAAAATTATTAATAAAATATTTGTTCTAATACTTAAGCTATTTGATGCAAATATACTTGGAATAATCAGGAATATTGAGAATGGATTTATAGTACCACCAGTTAAATAAAGCAAAAAACTTAGTTGTATAATATCAAGAGTGAGAAAAGTTAAAGATATTTTTTCTTGTAATTGATTTTTTTTAAAAAAATAAAATAAGTAAATATTACTTAAAGCACCTATAAAAACTATAATATTTGCTAGTAAAAAATTAAATTCAAATTTAAATAAGAATGCGACAGCATTTATAGTTATAAATTGACCTATTACACCTATCCATCTTAAATTGACGTAAGTAATTTTGTTTAGGTGCGATGATTTGGAATTGCTGCTTAACTCCATTAATTAAATATCTAAATTAACAACATTTATAGCATTATCTACAATAAAGTCTTTTCTAGAGGCAACATCGTTACCCATTAATGTTTGTATAAGGTTTTGATCTTTTTGAAGATTTTTTGAATATTGAACTTGAAGTAAATTTCTTGTCTCTGGATTTAAAGTAGTATTCCATAATTCTTCAGGATTCATTTCTCCTAGGCCTTTAAATCGTTGAATGTTTAGTTTTGATTTTTCTAATTGAATAATTTTATCAAATTCTTTAGAGTTCATCTTAACTTTTTTTATATCCTTAGAATTCTTAATTATATAATTTTCGAGGTCTTTTTGATCTTTTATGTAAATACCTTTCGAACCTTTATTAATTTTAAAAAGAGGCGGTTGAGCTAAATAAACATGACCTTTTTCTATTAATTTATTAAAAGGAACATTGTTGAAAAAAGTTAAAAGTAACGCTCTAATATGTGAACCGTCAACATCTGCATCTGTCATGATTATAATTTTTCCATATCTTAAATCCTGTAAGTCTATTTCTTCTGTTTTAGGATCTAATCCGAGAGCATTTATCAATGTAACAATTTCATTTGAAGAAATCATCTTTGACAATGATTTTGTTCTTAGATCATTTTGATTTCCATTTTTTTTAGACCCATTTATCTCTGTATATGTATTTAAAATTTTTCCCCTCAATGGTAATACTGCTTGATACTCTCTATTTCTTCCCTGTTTAGCTGACCCTCCAGCTGAATCTCCCTCAACAATAAATAATTCTGTACCTTCTTGTTTTGAGTTTTGGCAATCTGCCAATTTTCCAGGTAATCCAGTGAGTTCTAAAGCACCTTTTCTTCTAACGTTTTCTCTTGCTCTTTTGGCAACATCTCTTGCAACGGCAGCTTGAATTATTTTCGTTAAAATTATTTTAGAAACCGAAGGATTTTGGTCAAACCAAATTGACAATTTTTCATTTACTATACCTTCAACAATATTTCTCACTTCTGAAGAAACTAATTTATCTTTTGTCTGGGAAGAAAATTTAGGATCTGGAATTTTTACAGAAAGAACACACGTCAAACCTTCTTTGACGTCATCTCCAGAAAGTAAAACTTTACTTTTTTTTAATAAATTTTGCTCTGACGCATATTTATTTACAACTCTTGTTAATGCGCTTCTAAATCCTAAGAGATGAGTTCCTCCATCTTTTTGATAAATATTATTAGTATAGGGGTAAACATCCTCATAATATCCTGCATTCCATTTTAATGAACATTGGACATCGATATTACTTTTTATTCCCTCAATATAAATAGGCTTTCTAAATAAATCATTATCACTCTTATTTTTTAATCTTTCTCTTTTTTCATCTAAAAATTCAACAAACTCATTTATACCACCCTCAAATTTGAATTCTTGGGTCTTTATTTTTTTTTGGGTTAGGTCATTAAGTATGATTTTAATTCCTTTGTTCAAAAAAGCTAATTCACGCATTCTTTTTTGAATAATTGAAAAACTAAATTTAGTAGATGAGAAAATATCTTTGGAAGGCAAAAAATTAATTTTTGTACCAGTATTCTTTGACTTACCTATTACTTTTAGTGGTATTTTAGTTTCACCATTTATAAACTCGACAAAATGTTTTTTTCCATCCCTTTCAACATGTAATTCTAATTTTTGTGAAAGAGCATTCACTACTGAAACTCCAACACCATGTAGACCTCCAGAAACTTTATAGGAATCGTGATCAAATTTGCCACCAGCATGAAGTTGTGTCATTATGACTTCTGCTGCTGATTTTTTTTCCTGTTTATGAAAGTCCACTGGTATTCCTCTACCATCATCTTCAACTGTAATTGAACCATCAGAATTTATACTTACTTCAATTTTTTTACAATGACCTGCTAATGCCTCATCAATAGAATTATCTACAACTTCATAGACCATATGATGCAAACCAGTCCCATCATCTGTATCACCAATATACATACCAGGCCTTTTTCTTACCGCTTCAAGACCTTTTAAAACTTTAATGGAGTCTGCTTGATAAGTATTTTGATTATTTTTTGTCATTAATTTTTATAAGGAATGATCTCTTATACCATTTTTAAAATTTTTAATAAAATCTCTCATAACTTTGGGGTTAAATTAGTAAGTAAAATCAACAATAATATTAGGTTTTTTAGAAAAATTTTCTATTTTTAGTTTTTAACGAATAAAAGCAGTTTTTAGATAGATAATTAATGGCGGAGAGAATGGGATTCGAACCCATGATAGAGTTTCCCCTATACACGCTTTCCAAGCGTGCGCCTTCAACCGACTAACCTAAAAATATTGAGTTTACTATATTATTTTTGGAAAGATTTTCAATATTTGAGTCTGGTGACGACAAGATGGAGTCAATTACTTTTTCTTTTTCACATGACTTTTCAACAAAATAAGATTTTCTATCCTCAGTTATTGGCACAGTTATTTCAGCTGTCTTACTATTTTTAGGATGGATACTTATACGCTTCATAGAAAGTTTTGAATTGCCATTTTCATCATATGATTTGTAAGGATATACAAATGTTTTGAAGTTATCTAATTTCAATAGTTTATCCCACTCTAGAAAAGTTTTCCATATATCTGAAAAAGCATTTTTTCCTTTACTGTCTATTTCTAAAATAGAAAAAGCTTTGGAAGAAATAAGTTGTTCAAACTTTCGTTTATTATTATTTTTATAAAAAAGACCATTTGTATCAAAAAAATAATAAGATATTGGTAAAGCATTAATAAACGGAGTAGTTTCATCATCTATTGTTTCAGAATAATATTTTCCATTATCTAACTTAACACTTGCAAATATTGGTTTACATTTAAAAGTAGTAATATTTGCATAAGTATATGGGGTTATTAATGATAAAATAAAAAATATTAAAAATACTAAACGCACTATTCCTTAGAGCATAATTAGTTGTTACTTTTTAGATCAAATTTTGTTTTAATTAAGATTTCTTATAAATTTAAAGCTTATTCGTACTTTTTTCTAATATATTAAGATATGTACTCTTAATAATTTTTTTCATGTCAATTGCAGGATTTAAAATTGCACATTGTTGACCCATTCCAATTTGTAAAGTTTCTCTACTTATTTCTATTGAGTCTCTTTCATTATTATTTAGGATTAAATAATCTAATTCAATATCTCTAGATGTTCTTTTGTAGGTTCCTAAAAAATCATACCAAATGTCATTCTCAAAACCAAAACCAATAAAGTCTGTTAAACTTTGAAATTCCAATCCGATTAATACTGAATCAGTATGTTCATCAAAAAAAGGGTCATCTCCACAGATAAGTTTAACACCTTTGATATTTTCAGATTTTTGTCTTTTATATTGCAATATCTTTTTAAATTCTTTTGATGATACTATTTTTACATCTTTTAAATTATGCATTAAAACGTTAAGAAAATATCCATCATCTTCATCTAATCCTTCTAACTTTCTTAGATCAACAAGAGCATCGTTGAGAGATACTGAATTTGAAAAATCTAATTTACTGGTTGATTTTGCACTTTCTACTCCTTCAAATTGTAATACTTTCAAACTATCAGCTAAGACTGCAGAAAAACTTAGGTAGAATAGACACGTAATTATAAAATTTTTCATATTTTGTGACGACAAGGCGACGACAAAGAATATCTTAACGTTAATTTTAATTATTTAAAACCCTTAAAAATGGCGGAGAGAATGGGATTCGAACCCATGATAGAGTTTCCCCTATACACGCTTTCCAAGCGTGCGCCTTCAACCACTCGGCTTAGAAATATTGATAATTCTATCTTATTTTTTTTTAATTTTTAAAATTTGAAGCTAGTGACGACCACGTACAGTCAAAAAATATTTACTATATAGACGGTTAATTCTTGATTTAAAATTTGATAATTTTTTAATTACCTGTAGTAGCTTGATCGAATTTGTCGTAACATTCAATTAATCTAACAGCTTTCATTTTGTCTCTTATTTTTTGACTAACATTGCCAGTGATTTTTTTTTGTCGATTTGGAAAATTAATATTATTATATTCTAAAAGTTTAACTAAATAATCTGATTTAATTCCAAAACCTTCATTTGTTCTTTGAATTTGTTTTATTTCTTCAGTAGATAGTTCAACATTTTCAGTACCACCTCCCCAAAGAACACCTAAAAGTTCTCCATTACTATTTAAAATAGGACTTCCACTACTTCCACCTTCTGAAAACGCATCAAATATAAATTGATCTACATTGTTTAAAAGTCCAATATCTGAGTTAACAATTCCTTTAGAAACCCGCGGGTAGTTTGTTGTTTCTCTACCTGCAGGAAATCCAACAACATAAATTTCTTCAGCTGGTAAAATTTCTTCATTAGAAATGCTTATATAATTTTCCGTTTTTTTTGAAGATTTCACAAATTTTACATCTTCAATTTTAGGTAAGGATCTAAATTTGATATATTCAAGGTTTTCAAATTTTGAGTTATATGGGTTGTAAGCGAGTAATTTAGAACACTGTTTCTCTTCATCTTCATTGATTAAAAGTACATGTTTATTACTAATCAATATTTCATCACTTATATAAAAACCTGTTCCATAATGATTAATAAAATGTTTACTAATATCTTGTAATGTTTCTTTGTCATGCTCAAATCCCATATTAGCTTTCCATGCTTCAAATCTCTTTGAAGCTTTATTAAATTCTATTTCAGAAATTAATTTTAAAGCTTTGTCGAAACTCTCAGGTTCGCCGAAACCTAAATACTCGGAAATCTTAAACCAAAAAGCTGCTTCCTCATAATCTATAGGTATACCAATTTCTATTAATGAACCATCTAAATAGTTTTTAGCTAAGTATAATGCATACCCAGGATCTCCATTTAGGGCGTCATGTCTTATTTTTGATAATTCATGACCATTCGAGTCTGCTTGAACATAAAGCTTTTTTGCTTCAGAATAATCTATATTAGTCGCTTGTCCTTTTTCATACATAAGTCCTAGAGCGTAAATTGCTCTTGATTGGTTTTGCAAAAACAAAGTTTGATAATCTTGATTTTCTTTTTTAGCCATTTTAAAAAAAGCAGATTCCTCATATTTTAAGTTTGCTGCTTTTTTATAAATTTTGAACGCAGTTGAGTAATTTTGATCGACAATTTCACCATCTAAATAGAAAGATGCTTTCGAGGTCATTGCATTAACTTGATTTTGGTCACTAGCCTTTACATACCATTCGAATGCTTTTTGAATATTTTTTTCAGTTCCTATACCGTTATCATACATGTGTCCTACATTATTCTGTGATATGGGATCGCCTAATTCAGCATTTTTTAGAGTTTTTAAGAAAACCTCGTCAGATAATACGTTTAATCCAAAGAAAGAACTCAGGATAAACGTTATTATAATTTTATTCATTCGTTAAGAAATTTTTTCGTCATAAATTCTAAACTGAAGATATCTTGGAAATTTCTCCCTATCGTAAATTACTTCTGTTTTATAATTTCCTTTATTACTAAGAATTAATTCAGCAATAAAACTGTAAAGTTGTTTTTCTGTTGGTTTTTTTTTAAAGTGTTTTTCAATTAAAGTCATAATATTAATCCTCGAAAATAAATTTGTGATCTTCAAGAGATTTTTTCAAATGTTTAGCTTTATATTCTTCATCAAGTAATGTTTCATCTAATATACCGTTTTTGTCTATCAAAGGTATAATTTTAAGATAGTGAAGATTACTATCTCTAAGCAAAAACTCTGATCTTTCTGTGATGTTAGTAACTCCAATTTTTATTAAGCACTTCTGAAATATCCAGTAAATAGTTTTCCATACACAATAATTTTGTAGGATTATCGCAGCATTTTTAAAATTTTTTTCTGTGCTAATATTTATTTCTTTGATTAACTTATCATTTTCAATTAACCACTTAGTATAGTTAACTTTAAGATTATCAGATAAGTCATTCGGCAAATAAATTATATTTTCATTGTTTTCAGGATCAGGCATCATTATTATAGGCACTAGAGCTGTAACAGTTAATATTGAATTAAAAACAATTGTTTTCATTTTGATTTTTTGACCTTTAATACTTTTTTCATTTAAAACTAAAAGGGAAAGACTTTTAACTTGATTTATTATTTCTTTAGCTTTTACTTTATCTGGGTCTGTTTGTATCCAAGAATATAAAGGGTCTAGCTCTTTTAATTTATCATTATCTATTTTTTTAAATTTATTAATAGTATTTTTACAAATTTCATAGATTTCTTCTTTTTTAATCATTAACCGATAAAGCCTCTTATTATCCAATTTAGTAAAGCAACTATACCAAAAGTTATTCCAAAAGTGATTGCTGAAGCTAAAATCGCATTAAATAATCCAGTTTGATAAAATAATAAGAGTGCAATTAAACCTGTTAAAAAACTAATAATTATTGCTATTCTAAATAAACCAACCGATATTTTATTTTGCCAACTCATTTATTTATTATTGACGACAAGGCGCCG
>CABZJN010000012.1 GCA_902526085.1 uncultured Pelagibacteraceae bacterium | reverse complement strand
TCCTTACACCTCTCATGGCCATGATGGATTATTAAAAAAAAACAATATTCTAAATGATAAAACAGTAGAAATACTTACCAAGCAAGCAGTGCTACAAGCCAAAATGGGATGTGATGTAATTGCGCCTTCGGATATGATGGATGGAAGAATTGGTAAAATTCGATCAGCTTTAGATAAAAATAATTTAAATGATGTACAAATATTGTCATATGCAGTCAAATTTTCATCTAGCTTTTATGGACCATTTAGAGACGCTGTTGGATCAAAAAAATTACTAAAAGGTGATAAAAAAACGTACCAAATGGATTTTAGAAATTCAGATGAGTCTTTGAGAGAAGTTTCATTAGATATAAAAGAAGGTGCTGATATGGTTATGGTTAAACCTGGTATGCCCTATCTTGATATAATAAAAAAAGTAAAAGATAATTTCAAAATACCAGTATTTGCTTATCAAGTTTCTGGTGAATACAGCTTAATAATGAATGGAATTAATAAAAAATTAATAGACAAAGCTTCAATAAAAGAGACTCTTATTTCATTTAAAAGAGCTGGAGCAAACAGTATTGTAACTTATTTTGCTGACCAGATTGATCTTTAATTATTTTAACAAATTAACGAAATCATTCCTTGAAGATGGATAATTCTTGTTATTAGGTTTGATAATTGTTTTATCCAAAAAATCTCCAACTATGGAAAAGCCACTATATATATCTTTTGAACTTTCAGGACTGATGTTTTTATCTATTAGAAAATTTGGTATGATTTTTTGACTTGAGTCTACAACATATTTAGTTTTACCATTAATACTTTTATCAACTACATAATCTTTAAAGTTAATATCGTATCCAACAGACTTTAGTATATTTAACTCTAAATATAAAAATTCAATGAGCCAAGTATCGAGTTCAATTATTTTGAATAATTTTTCTAAAAGATTATATATTTCAATATTATTCTCATTTTCAGCAGTCAGAGTTTTAATCAAATTCATACAATATATAATACAAAATAATTTTTTTTTATTTTCTAAATAAACAGGAGTTTTTATTTCATCTATTTCAACTTTTAGATAACTAAGTCTGCCATCCTCTTTAATTTTCGAATTTATGTGAAATTTATTACCTATTAATAAATAACTCTTAATCTTTTTTGATGTTGAACCAAAAATTACACCAACTATTTTTCCGTTATTTTCAGTGAAGAATTCAGCTATTGATGAATTTTCATTATATTTATTTAAAGATAATAAGTATCCTTTATCTTGCCAATTCATTTTTGATTAATTTTTTTGAGTAGTTCTGAGGCTGCAGATTGTTCTGCATTTTTCTTTGAAGATCCCACAGCATAAATATATTTACTATTTTTAAGTTTTACTCCAACTTTAAAATTTGGTTTATGTCTTGGACCTGTGTTAGAGACTAATTTATAGATAGGCAATATTTTAAAAGTTTTTAAAGAATACTCTTGAAGTCGAGTTTTGGCATCAATGAAAGTTGTTTCTGCATTATTTATTAAATTTTTCCATAATTTAAGAATAAAACTTTTAGAAACTTCGAAACCTTTGTCCAAATAAATGGCTCCTATTAATGCCTCACAGCAATCTGAGATAATTTTATTTTCAACCATATTTTTGCTCGTTTTAGAATTACCAGTAATTACAAATTCTTTAAGGTTTAATGAATTACCTACTTCTAGACATTTATTTTTATTGACTAGAGAGGCTAATTTTTTATCTAGGGACCCTACTTTTTCATTTGGATAAAGCTCGTACAATTTTTTTGAAACAACAAGTCCTAGTACTCTATCACCTAAAAATTCAAGATTTTCATAATTATTGTTTGGATCATAACTTTTATGAGTAATAGCTCTTAAAAGTATTTGTTCATTTTTGAAATTAATTTTAATCTTTTTTTGAAGGTTTTTTAGAGAGCTCATAATTAATCAATAAATTTAAAAAATCTTTTTAGTCTTAATATTTCATTCCAATTCCAAAATTTAACAATACTTCCTACAAATGGATCTGATGAAAAAAAAAGTATTTGAGCTTTACCCACAAGATTATTTTTATGGACATACCCAACTTCAGACAAAAATCTACTATCTTTTGAGCAATCCCTATTATCTCCTAAGAAAAAAAAATGGTCTTTTGGAACTAGGTATTTATCAGTGTTAGCAAAAGTAATATCTGTTCTGTATGATGCCAAATAAACTTTACCGTTTGGAAGTTTTTCCTCAAATGTGTTAACTTTTATTTTTGATTTGCCACAATAATTAGTGATATTTTTTGATTTAATTGTTTTTAAAATTTGATTTCCATTAAGGTAAAGATCACCGTTAATAAATTGAATTGTATCACCAGGCAAGCCTATAACACGCTTAATATAGTCAGTTCTATTATCTGCTGGCGTTTTAAACACAGCTACATCACCTCTTTCAGGATTATCAGTGAAAATACGATTTTCAAATACAGGTGGGCTAAAAGGGAAGGAATGCTTGCTATAACCATATGTGAATTTGGTTACAAAAAGTCTATCTCCAACTAATAAATTTGGTTCCATTGACGATGAGGGAATATAAAAAGGTTGCAACAAAATAGATCTTATTAAAACAGCAATTATGAGTGCGTAAATTATAGTTTTAAGATTTTCAATAATTATTTTTTTCATATTTTTTTATCTATAACAACAAACGCTATTGAATAATCTTTCTCATCAGAAAGTGATAAAAAGACTTTATATTTTCGTATTTTAAATTTTTTTTGTAAAAAATTGTTTAATTTTTTTGATAGTGAAATATATGGCTTTCCGTTCCTGTAATTCTTAATTTCAATATCTATAAAATTTATATCTGACCTAAAGCCGGTTCCAATTGCTTTAACAAATGCCTCTTTTGCAGCAAATCTTTTTGCATAAAAATTAACTTTATTTTTTAATTTTTTTGCTTGTTGAATTTCTTTTTTTGTAAAAATTCTATTTAAAAAACCTTTAATTTTTAATGAATTATTTATTCTACTATTTTTAATAATATCAACACCATTCCCTATAATATGCATTATCTTAATATTTTAATAAATTGTTTAACTACCTTTGAAATGCTATGGGAGACTGACTCTCCAATTATAAAATGGCCTATATTAAATTCCTCAATTTGTTTTATCTTATTTAGTATTTTTGTTGTCTTATAATCCATACCATGTCCAGCATGAACCTCTAAACCTATTTTTTTTGCATAAATGGCACATTTTTTAATTTTATTCAGTTCTATTGAGTAATTTTTTTTCTGTTTTATTTTATTAGAAATCTTACCTGTATGTATCTCTATACATTTACTTCCTAGAGTTTTTGATAATTTTATATCTTGAAGAGATGGATTTATAAATAAGCTAGTTCTAATATTATTACTATTAAAAGTTTCTAATATTTTTTTAATTTTATTTTTATTTTTTTTTAAATTTAATCCACCTTCGGTGGTAATTTCATTTCTTTTTTCAGGCACAAGACAAATGAAAGAAGGTTTATTTTTAAGTGCTATTTTAACCATTTTTGGGTCAGAAGCTATTTCCAAATTAATAGGGATTAATTTATTTGATGATAGGATTTTTAAATCTATATCTTTAATATGTCTCCTATCCTCTCTTAAATGAATAGTTATGGAATCTGCACCAGCCTTTAAAACATCTAAAGCTACGGTATAGGGATCAGGATGTTTTTCACCTCTAGCATTTCTCAACGTTGCAACATGGTCTATATTAACCCCTAGCCTCTTTTTCATTTTAAAAATCTACTTCCAGGTTTGGTAACTGGAATTTTATTTAAACTTTCTGGAATATTTTTTTTTTTATAAGTTGGAATTTTTAATTTTACTTGTGAAATAATTTTTTTTTTTTTTATTTTTAAGGTTTGCTTATTAGATCTGTCAATTAAACATGCGAATCCTAATAAAATTGCACCAGATTTTTTTATTAATTTAGCACACTCTAAACTTGATTTTCCTGTAGTTATAACATCCTCAATAATTAAAACTCTTGATTTTTTTTTTATATAAAAACCTCTTCTTAACTTAAAATTACCCTCAACACGTTCACAAAAGATTGTTTCTTTTTTTAAGACTTTCCCAATTTCATAACCAATTATAATTCCACCCATCGCTGGTGAAAGAATTAAATCAATATTTTTAAATGTTTTTTTTATTTTACTTGCTAAGGATTTAGTAAATTTTTCAGATTTATTTGGAAAGCTTAGTAATTTTGCACATTGTACATAAGAAGGTGAATGTAGTCCAGATGACAAAACAAAATGACCATCTAACAAAGTATTAGTTTTTCTTAAAACTGCTAAAGAGTTTTTTAAAGAAAGCATATTTTTTATTTTTGTGTCTTATAATTTTAAATTTATATTCTTTTTGTTTTAGTTCACTTATCAATTTTGTAAAGTTCTTAAGGTCATGTATTATTAAATTAAATTTAAAATTAATCCTTCCATTGAGTTTTTCTACCATTTCTACACTTGAAATATTGACAAAGTTTTCACCTATCATGGTTGTTACATCACCCATTTTTCCAGGTTCATCAGGAAGAGATATCCAAAGTGTAGTATTATATCTTTTTTCCTTAATTGGTTTGCTGTTTTCACGGTACTGCCAATAACGTCTAATTGCAGCACGAGCTTTGCCTGTTTTGGTGCTAGTTAACCAATGTAAGGAGGGTGAAGCTTTTTTAGAGGTGATAATATTAACTACATCCCCGTTTCGTAATATAGATTGCAAAGCGCTTTCATTTCCATTTATTTCGCAACCAACAGCAGCATCTCCGATTTGTGTATGGACCGCATAGGCAAAATCTATTGGTGTAGCATTTTTAGGTAGTTTAATAATTGATCCTTTTGGTGTGAAACAAAAGGCGTTTTCTTGAAACATTTGAAGTTTTGTATATTCGTAAGAATCATCTGGATTCTCGTTTTTATCAATAATTTCAACTAAATCAGCTAACCAATCATACTCCTTCCAAGTTAAAGAATTAAATTTTTCTGATGATTTATATTTCCAGTGTGAGGCAATACCTCTTTCTGCGAATTCATGCATTTGATTTGTTCTTATTTGGATTTCAATTGGTCTTTTATTTGGTCCTATAATAGCTGTGTGTAATGATTGATATTTATTGATTTTTGGCGATGAAATATAATCTTTAAATTTACCTGGTATACAATTCCATTTACTATGGAAAACTCCTAAAGCTTTATAACAATCTTCAATATTATCTAAAATAATTCTGAAACCAATTATGTCTGTTATTTGTTCAAGAGAAGTTCTTTTTTTTTGGATTTTTCTCCAAATTGAGAAAGGAGTTTTCTCTCTTCCAACTATTTTTGGCTCTATATTTTTGATTTTAAGTATTTCAAAAAACTCATCAGAAATATTATTAAAGTTAATTAGATTATTTTCTTTAATTTTATCTAATCTATCTTTTATCAATTTTCTTGCATCTTCATTAAGAACTTCAAAAGAAAGATCTTCTAATTCATCTCTTATACGATGCATACCCATCCTATCTGCAAGTGGTGCATAAATCTCCATAGTTTCCTTTGCTTTTCTAATTTGCTTTTCTTTATCAACAACTTTGATGGTGCGCATATTGTGTAATCTATCCGCAAGTTTCACAAGTAAAACTCGGATGTCTTTTGATGTTGCTAGTATTAATTTTCTAAAATTTTCTGCTTTAGAGTTTGATATTGCCTGGTTTTCAAACTCAGAAATTTTTGTGACACCATCAACTAAATCAGCAACCTCTTTTCCAAATTCTGCCTCTATTGTATTATAAGTCGCATGAGTATCTTCAATTGTGTCATGAAGTAAACCAGTGGCTATAGTTGCGCTATCTAGTTTTAACTCTGTTAAAATATTTGCAACTGCTATTGGGTGAATAATATATGGAGAGCCCTCATCTCTTTTTTGCTTTTCATGAGCCTTTAAAGCAAAATCATAGGCTTTTGACAAAGTTTCTGGATTAAGAAACTTGTTATAATTTTTTACTTTATTTATTAATTCTTCAGATTTAAGCATTACTATTTATATCATTTTATTGGGCAATTTTAATACCCAATAACTGATATGAGGTTAAATTTGACATTAAAATGACTATGTTTTTGTTAAGTTTAGGGTGAACCCAATTTTTATCTAATTCATATAAAGGAAACAGAACAAAATTTCTATTATGCATTCTTTTATGCGGAATATTTAGTATATGATTTCCAAGTTTTCTGTGAATTATTTCACCGTTATAATCAATTATATCAATATCGCATACTCTTGGATAATTTCTTATTGACTTAGTTCTACCTACTTTTTTTTCAATCTTTTTAATTTTTAAAAATAATTCTTTTATATTTAATTTTGTTTCAATCAGTATGATTGCATTAATAAAGTTTGGAAAATTTTCATTTGGCCATGATTTTGTGCTATAAAATTTTGATCTCTTCTTTAAAAAGATTCCCTCTTTTTGAATTAATTCTATACTGTTATTAAGATTATTTTTCTTATCACCTAGATTAGAACCTAACGCCAGATAGACTAAATTAACTCGATTTTCTAATATACCTTGCTTTTTCACGGTTCCAATCTCTTGTTTTTTTTGTAAGTCTTTTGTCAAATTGTTTTTTACCTTTAGCTACTGCAATCTCTAATTTTGCCTTTCCTTTTTTGAAATACATTTTTGTTGGCACAATAGTCAAACCGTCTTCATGAATTCGACCGATAATTTTATTAATTTCTCTTTTATTCAATAATAGTTTTCTTTCTGAGTAAGGATTATGATTTGAATAACTAGCTTGTTTATAAATAGGTATATGAGAATTAATCAAAAAAATTTCTCCATCTTTATCTACAGCATAAGAATCTGCAATATTAATTTTACCTGATCTTACAGATTTTATTTCAGATCCCTTTAAAACTATACCTGCTTCAAACATCTCTTTAAAAAAATAATTAAAGGATGCTTTTCTATTAATTGTTATAATTTTCAAACCAGGAATGGTTTTTTTATTCATTAATTAATTCGGCAGACATAAGAGCTTTTTTTACCTCAACTTTGGTTTCATCTAGAACTGTAACTAAAGGTAATCTCACGTTATCATCACAGAGACCGATCAATTTAGCTGCGTATTTAACTGGTGATGGATTGCTCTCAATAAATAAAGATTTATGAACAGGTTGAAGTTTTATATCTATCTCTTCAGCCTTTTTTTGCTCATCTTTATCCTGAGATTTTGAAAATTTTTGCATATCAGAACACATTTTTGGAGCTATGTTGGCTGTAACAGAAATACAACCTACGCCACCTCTTTTATTATATTCATAAGCAAGACCATCCTCACCTGTTAGTTGGATAAATTCATTTCCAATTTTTTTGAAAGTCTCATCTACTCTATTCAAATCACCAGTTGCATCTTTAACACCAACTATGTTCTTCAGCTCAAATAATCTTGCCATAGTATCTACCGTCATATCAATAACTGATCTGCCAGGAATATTATAAATTATGATTGGTATGCCACATTTATCATTTATGGCTTTGTAATGCTGATATAAGCCCTCCTGAGTGGGTTTGTTATAATAGGGTGTAACTATCAAGGCGCCGTCTGCACCTGCCTTTTCTGCGTGCTCCGTGAGTGATATGGCCTCTGTAGTAGAATTTGATCCGGTGCCTGCAATTACAGGAATTTTTCCTTTTGCTTCTTGTATGCATAACTCAATAACTTTTTCATGTTCTCTATGTGAAAGAGTTGGAGACTCACCCGTTGTACCAGCTGGCACAAGCCCATTTGTTCCATTTTCTAAATGAAAATTAATAATTTTAACATAAGTTTCCTCATCGAGACTGTCGCCTTTAAATGGTGTTACTAAAGCTACATTTGAACCTTTAAACATAAATATTTATATCATAAGTTATTAAAAATGATTTTTAGAAAATCTATATTACTACTAACAACTATATTTTTTTTTAACTTTTTTCAATCATCATATTCAAATGAAATAATAATACCTAAGAAAAAACCTACATTTAAAAATAAGATAGTGGTACCTCCGCTGAAACCTGGAACATTTGATGAAAAACAAAGTTTAAAGGATGATAAAGATTTACCTAAAGAGATATTTGGAATTTTATTACCTCCAAAAAAACCACTTGTTGTTAAAAAACAGATATTAAGAACTACAAAAAAAACAAAATACTATAGTGAGAGAGATTTTGAATATGCAAAACAAGCAATTAAATTTATGGAAAAATCTAATTGGAAGGATGCAAAAATTACAGCAAAAAAGGCTAGAGCTCAATCAATATATGATTTCATTGAATGGAGACATCTACTTACCTCAGGAAATAAAGTAACTTTTTCTGAATATAAAAGGTTTATCGAAAGAGTTAAGGATTATCCAAGATTTGATAGAATTAAATATCTTGCAGAACACAAAATAAATTTACAAAACCATTCTTCTATAGAAATCATTAATTGGTTTGAAAGTAACGAGCCATTAAGTGGATATGGAAAAATGATGTTAGGTGAAAGTTTAATAAAAATCGGTAGATCGGGTGAAGGTATTAAACTAGTCAAAGAAGGTTTTATTAATGCTGACTTAAATACAAATAGTCTAAAATATTTTAGAAAAAAATTCAAAAATATTTTAGATACTTCAGATTATATTAAACGAGCAGATTATTATGCGTGGGAAGGTAAACACTGGGACCTTAAAAGAATTATTAGATATTTACCAAAGGATTATCAACTACTTTATACAGCTAGACAAATATTAATAAGTAGAGGCTATGGTGTTGATGAGGCAATAAAGAAAGTACCACAAAAATTAAAAAATGATCCTGGCCTAAAATATGACAGATTAAAATGGAGACGGAAAAAAGGTCGTGTAGATAGTTCATTAGAAATATTAAATGATATTCAAAATACAAAGAAATATTTAGTTAGACCTGATAAATGGTGGAAAGAAAGATCAATAATTGGAAGATCTTTATTATATAAAAAAAAATATAATGCTGCTTATAAAGTAGTTTCAAAACATGCTATGTCAGAGGGCCCTGAATATGCTGAGGCCGAATGGATGAGCGGCTGGATAGCATTAAGTTTTTTAAAAAAATCTGAATTAGCTGAAAACCATTTTAAAAATTTTTATTACAGTGTTAGCTATCCAATAAGTCTTTCAAGAGGTGCTTACTGGTTAGGAAGAACTTATGAAAAAATTGGTGATAAAGAAAATTCTAACAAATGGTATTTTGAAGGATCAAATTATTTAACAACTTATTATGGTCAACTTTCGCATATGAAAGTTAAACCGCAAGAAAAATTTGAACTAAATAAATTAATGTTTGTTGATGATAAATATGAGCAAGAATTTTATTTAAAAAAACTTGTCGCAATTGTGGATCTACTTGATTATTTAAATAAAGATAAATACACCAAACATATATTAAGACATTTAGCTAATGATAATATAGAAAAGGGAAGCGAGGTTTTAGCTGCGAAACTGGCGTCCGATATTTCACGATTTGATTTTGCAATACAAGTTTCTAAAATAGCATCATATCAAAAAAGATTTCACAACCAATTTAATTACCCAATCATGAGTGTCCCAAAATTTGTTGGAGGCAGGAAAATTCCTGATCCAGCTTTAATATTATCTATTATAAGACAGGAAAGTGAATTTGATACTTCGGCTAGAAGCAGAGTTGGTGCTCAAGGATTAATGCAGCTTATGCCATACACAGCTAAAACAGTTTCAAAGCAAGCTAAACTTGGTTACTCTAAATCAAAATTAACAACCGACCCTGAATATAATATAAATTTAGGATCTCATTATATAGCTGGATTGATTAGTAATTATAAAGGCTCCTACCCTTTTGCTACAGCTGCTTATAATGCAGGACCTAAAAGAGTTAAGTACTGGAAGAAATTAAACAAGGATCCCCAAAAAAAACAAATAGATTATGTGGATTGGGTTGAGCTAATAAAATTTAAAGAAACCAGAAATTACGTTCAAAGAGTTTTAGAAAATTATAATGTTTATAGGTACATTTTGTCTCAAAAACCAATTTATATCAGCGATTTTTTTAAAAATAAGCCACTATATTAATGGCGGAAGGAGAGGGATTCGAACCCTCGGTACACCTTTTCAAGCGTACGGCGGTTTAGCAAACCGCTGGTTTCAACCAGCTCACCCATCCTTCCGTACGTAGATGTGTAACTTGAAATCATTGAATATTCAATATTAATCAAGTAATTTCTGGCAATTATGAAAAACAAATATTCGATATTCTCCCTAATTAAAAATGCTTTTTCGCAGCATGAAAACTGGAAGCAAGCTTGGGGAGATCCTGAGCCAAAAAGAGAATATGAAGCTATTATAATTGGTGGTGGTGGCCATGGTCTAGCAACAGCTTATTACCTAGCTAAAAAGCATAACATGAGAAATATTGCTGTTTTAGAAAAAGGCTGGATTGGTGGAGGAAATACAGGAAGAAATACTACAATTATAAGATCAAATTATTTGTGGGATGCAAGTGCTGGATTATACGACCATGCATTAAAGATTTGGGAAAATTTATCTCAAGAATTAAACTACAATATAATGTTCAGTCAAAGAGGAGTTATGAATTTAGCCCATAACCTTCAAGATGTAAGGGATTTAAAAAGAAGAACTCACGCAAACAGACTTAATGGCATTGATGCAGTGTGGTTAAATACAAATCAAGTAAAAGAATTTTGTCCAATAATAAATACTTCTCCAGATATAAGATACCCTGTTCTAGGTGGAACATTACAAAGAAGAGCAGGAACTGCTAGACATGATGCTGTTGCATGGGGTTATGCAAGAGGTGCAGATGAAATGGGAGTTGATATAATACAAAATTGTGAAGTTAAAGGTATAAAAAGAAATGGAGATCAAGTTGAAGGTGTTGAAACATCAAAAGGATTTATTACAACAAAAAAAATTGGTGTTGTTGCAGCAGGACACTCAAGTGTAATTGCCAACATGGCAGGATTAAAATTACCGCTGGAAAGCAAACCTTTACAGGCATTAGTTTCAGAACCAGTCAAACCAATAATTGACACTGTAGTAATGTCCAATGCTGTACATGCATATGTTAGTCAGTCTGACAAAGGTGAACTAGTAATTGGAGCTGGTACTGACGCTTATGTTTCTTATACTCAAAGAGGTAGTCACGATGTTGTTGAAGGAACATTAAAAGCAATATTGGAGCTGTACCCTATTTTTAGCCGAATGAAAATGTTGAGACAATGGGGTGGAATTGTTGATATATGTCCTGATGCAAGTCCAATAATTAGTAAAACAAATATAAAAGGACTCTATTTTAACTGTGGTTGGGGCACTGGAGGTTTTAAAGCAACACCTGGATCTGGTGATTTATTTGCACACACTATTGCTAATGATGAACCACATAAATTAAATGCTGCATTTAATCTTAATCGATTTGTGAGTGGAGATCTAGTTGACGAACATGGTGCAGCCGCTGTAGCACACTAATGTTTTTAATAAATTGTCCATATTGTGGTGAAAGAGACCAAAGTGAATTTTCTTGTGGAGGTGAAGCTCACATAATTAGACCCAAACAACCAACTGAGCTAAGTGACGATCAATGGGCAGAATATCTATTTATGAGAAAGAATATTAAAGGAGTTCAGTTCGAAAGATGGAACCATGCTCATGGATGCAGGAAATGGTTTAATATGGTTAGAGACACGTCAAATGACAAGATACATGCGGTTTATAAAATGGGCGAAAAACCACCGGTAAAATAAATGACAAAATTTAGAGTTAATAAGACAAAACATGTAGATCAAACTAAAACAGTTTCATTCAATTTCGATGGAAAATCTTATCACGGTTTTGACGGTGATACTTTGGCATCTGCCCTACTTTCAAATGGAGTTCATTTAGTTGGTAGAAGCTTTAAATATCATCGACCAAGAGGGATAATGTCTTGTGGATCGGAAGAACCCAATGCGATATGCCAAATAAACGAAGATACAGATTTAACTGAACCTAATGTTCGAGCTACAGAGATTGAATTGTATGAAGGTTTAAAAGCCTCAAGTCAAAATTGTTGGCCCAGTGTTAATTTTGATCTAGGGGGAATTAACAATTTTATATCTCCATTTATACCTGCAGGTTTTTATTATAAGACTTTTATGTGGCCTAAAAGTTTCTGGAAAAAAATTTATGAACCGCTGATAAGATGGTCAGCGGGACTAGGAAAATCACCAACAAAACCCGATCCTGAAATGTATGACCATAAACATGTTCATTGTGATGTATTAATAATAGGTGGTGGTATTTCTGGAATTATTGCATCAAAAATTGCTGCAAAAAACAATTTAAGAACAATATTGATTGAAGATAAAAATATTCTTGGTGGATCAACAATATTTCAAAAGAATGAAAATTATAAAATTAATAATAAATATTCTAGTGAATGGTTAGATGAAGAGATTGCTGAACTTCAAAAATTAGATAATTTAACAATCAAAACTAGAACAAGTTTAGCAGCTTATCATAGTTATAATTACCTATTAGCAAAAGAAAATATTTCAGACCACCTACCATTGGATAAAAAAAATGGTGGCATCAGACAGAGATTATGGAAAATTAGAGCTGATAAAGTATTAGTAGCAACAGGTGCTATTGAGAGACCGCTTGTATTTAATAATAACGATAGACCAGGAATAATGCTTGCTAACTCTGTAAAAAAATATTTAGATTATTATGGAGTATCTTGTGGATTTAATAATGTGATATTTACTAATAATGATAGTGCTTACGAAACAGCTGTTTCGTTTAAAGAAAAAGGAATATCTGTCGAAATAATAGATATAAGAAAAAAATCTAATTCAAAAATTGTTAAAAATGCTGAAAAACTTGGAGTTAAAATCTATTGGAACTCAACAATAGTTAACACTTTTGGTCATAGAAAAATAAATTCTATTGAGATAATGAATTTATCAGAAGATGGATCAAATGTTGTTGGAGATAAAAATAGAATTAACTGTGATTGCTTAGCAGTAAGTGGTGGTTGGACGCCAATGGTTCACATGCATACACAATCTGGTGGAAAATTAGATTTTAGAGAAAATGATCAAACTTTTATACCAACTGAAATCGACGAAAGTCATATTAATGTTGGTTCATGTAATGGTGACTTTGAGCTTGAAGAAATAATTAATAATACAAATAAAAAGGTAAAGAATTTTTTGAAGGTGAGAGAAACTGAATTTGACAACACTTCTGTACTAAACTCAAGAGAATTAGATAAAAGAAATATATGGCTATTACCAAATTATATATCAGAGGGTAAATGTAAATCTTTTATTGATTTTCAAAATGACTCTACTGCAAAAGATATAAAACTTGCGCTTAGAGAGGGTTTTAAATCTATTGAACATGTAAAACGTTACACGACAACTGGTATGGCAACTGACCAGGGCAAACTATCCAACATGCATGCATTGGGGATTATTGCAGATACTGCTGGTGTTAAAATGGGTACATTAGGAACAACGACATTTAGACCACCGTTCACACCATTAACTTTTGGGTCAATAGTTGGAAGAAGCGTAGGTAATTTTTTTGATATTATAAGAAAAACATCAATTCATGAATGGCATATTCAAAATAATGCTAAATTTGAAAATGTTGGACAATGGAAAAGACCTTGGTACTACCCTATTAATGACGAAGGTCTGCATGATGCTGTTCAAAGAGAAAGTAAGGCAGCTAGAGATAGTGCAGGAATTTTAGATGCTTCTACACTTGGAAAAATAGATATTCAAGGAACTGACGCATCTGAATTTTTAAATAGAGTTTACACAAATGCATGGTCAAAATTAGGAATTGGAAAATGCAGATATGGATTGATGTTAAATGAAGATGGCATGGTATATGATGATGGTGTTACGACAAGATTAGGTGAAAATCATTACTTAATGACTACAACAACAGGAGGAGCGGCGAATGTTCTTTCAAAACTTGAAGATTATTTACAAACAGAGTGGCCTGAATTAGATGTTTATTTAACTTCAGTCACTGACCACTACTCGACAGCAAGTATATGTGGTCCAAACTCTAAAAAAATATTAACCAAAATATTTCCTGATAAAGATTTTAGTGATGAGGCTTTTCCACATATGTCTTACCAAAATGCCAAAATTGATGAGATTAATTGTAGAATAATGAGAATAAGTTTTACTGGTGAACTTAGTTATGAGATTAATATAGAGTCAAAATACGGAAAATCGTTATGGGAGAAATGCATTGAAGTAGGAAAAGAATTTAAAATTACCCCTTACGGGACAGAAACAATGCATTTATTAAGAGCTGAAAAGGGTTTTATTATTGTTGGTCAAGATACAGATGGTACTATGACGCCAATTGACCTTCAAATGGACTGGATCGTTAGCAAAAAAAAATATGATTTTATTGGAAAAAGATCTCTTTATAGAAGTGATACTATAAGAGAAGATAGAAAACAACTTGTAGGATTACTCACAGATGATCCAAATGAAGTTTTAGAAGAAGGAGCCCAGATTGTTTCTAATATAAACAAAAAACCAATTGAAATGATTGGACATGTAACATCGAGTTACTTTAGCCCAAATTTAAATAAATCAATCGCACTTGCTGTCGTTAAAAGTGGAAAAAAAATGAATGGCCAAAAACTTATTGTGCCAATGGAAAATAAAAACATAAATGTAACAGTGTCTGACTCAGTTTTTCTAGATAAAGAAAATAAAAGGATTTATGCTTAATCAAGAATATCCTAAATTTGAAAAAGGTTCATTTGAAGGTCTCGAAATTTCTTTATCTGAACAAATTGTAAAAATAAATTTAAGAGGAAAAAAGAAAGAATTTTTTACCAAAATAGGAAAAATCTTATCTATAATTTTACCTATTGAGCCAAATACAAGTTCATCAAATCAACAATACAGTACGCTGTGGCTAAGTCCAGACGAATGGTTAGTATATTTTAACGGTGAAGATCGACAATTATTCAATAACCTTTTTAATGAAATTTCAAAACTTAATTTTGGTTCAGTCGTTGATGTCTCAAATCAATTGATTTGTATAAATATTAAAGGAAATAAGACTTTTGATCTTCTTTCGTCTGGATCGCCATTTGATTTTAACGATTTCAAAAAAACTAAAAATTCAGTTACTCAAACTCTGTTAAACCATACAGATGTGATTATCCACCATAAAGAAATTAATGAAATTAATCTTTTTGTAAGAAGATCCTTCTCAGAAGATTTATTGTTGTGGATTAAGGATAGCGCTAGGTTTATCTAATTTTTTTTTTATATAATAATTCACATAACTAAATAATAGTATAGAAAGCGTCCATTGAAAAATAAACCACAACCAAAAGAAACTATCAAAATCTGCAGATAGATATTTGGCTAAGTAAAAAACACATATTGGAACAAGAACATTTCGTAACATATTATTTATCATTGCATAATTAGATTTTTTTAATCCCATAAAAAAACCGTTTGATAAAAAGAAAATTGGATAAGCTGGTAATATAAACGCTGCGATTTTTAAATACCTTCTTCCATATTCTAATACCACTTCGTTGCTAGAAAAAAATCTTGGAACTATATCAGCTGTTAAATAAACCAGTATTCCTGAAAAAACCATCAAGATAAGCCCATATTTAATTGAAACAAAGTAAGTTTCTTTAACTCTATCAAAGTTATTTGCACCATAGTTTTGAGCTATAATTGAGATTATTGCAGTATTTATTCCCAGTATTGGCAGCAAAACAACCTGCTCTATTCTCGTAGCTGCACCATAACCAGCAACTGCTAGCTCACTTGTCTGACCAACATAAGTAAATATAAATGTAGCAGCAACTGCATATCCACATATTGCAATTGATATTGGCATTGATTGAAAGAAAATGTTTTTTAAAAAAATTAATTTTACTTTAAAAAATTCAATTGTAATTTTTTTAACTCGTGGGTTTTGTAAAACTTTAAAAAGAATAATAAGAAATGCGATTAATTGCGCAATAATTGTTGATAAGCCTATTCCCATCATTCCCATTGCTGGAATAAATAAAAACCCAAATATTAAGATAGGATTTAAAATTATATTTAGTAGAAAACTTAAAACCAAAACATTTCTATATGTTTTTGTATCTCCTTCTGCATGTAATAAAGAGTTAAGTGATACAACAAGGAAAAAAAGAAATGACCCATAAAACATAATATTTGTATATTGAAGCCCTAAATTTGTAATTTCCTCAGTTGAACCCATTATGTTAAAAACTTTTTCAGCAAAATATAAACCTATACATGTAATAAAAACTGATATGATCAGTCCATAGATAATAATATGAGTAAAATAATTAGAGACATTTTTTTCATTTTTTTCTCCAATACTATTCCCTATTAAGGAAGTCCCCGCAACAGTTACTCCAATTGATGTTGCTACAATAATAAAATATATTGGAAATGATTTACTAAGTGCAGAAAGTGCTTCTGGTGAGATTAGTCCTGAATAAAAAGTATCAACAATATTGTATAAGGTTTGAAAAAGTGTACCTACGCTTGCTGGTATTGCAAGTTTTCTAACTAGTAAAGGTATATTTTCTTTTAGCAAATCCATAAAAATTATAATTAAATTAATATTCTTTTTTAAAGATATGTCTCTTGCTAGTTTTTTTTGCAAGTATTATTTGCTTTTGTCTCATTGCAAATCTTGATTTTTGATCATCTGTTAAATAATCGTGACATTTTGGACAATGAATGCCTTGTAAATATTTAGAAGATTTTTTTTCTTTAACGGAAAGAGGTTTTCTGCATCCACTACAAACTGAATAACTACCCTGCTTTAAACCATGTTTTATTGAAACTCTATTATCAAAAACAAAACATTCGCCACTCCATTGACTATTTTTTTTATTAATATTGTTCAGATAATTAATAATTCCACCTTTTAAAACATAAACATTTTTAAATCCTTTTTTTTTCAAATAAATATTTGCTTTTTCACATCTGATACCACCTGTGCAAAACATTGCTATATTTTCACTACTTTTAAATTGATTTAAATACTTAGGAAATTGACGAAAGTTTTCTATATTTGGATTTAAAGATTTTTTAAAAGTTCCCACATCATACTCAAAAGATTTACGTGCATCTATCAAAACTGTATCTTTTTTTTTAATTATTTTATTCCATTCTCTAGGATTAAGGTTGTTCTTAGGATAGTTGTAGTTTCTGACTTTAAAACCCATTGGAACGACTTCTTTTTTAATTTTTACTTTAGGTTTATGAAATGGATTAAAGTTACTATTTGATTTATTTTCTGAATTAAATTTTTTTATAGATAATATCTTTTTTAAAAGTTTATTAAATTTTAAAAGATTATTTTTTTTAGCTGAAATTGTTCCATTAACACCCTCTGATGAAATTATTATTGTTCCATAAATTTCATAATCTTTAAGATTATTCTCTAAACTATCCTTTAATTTTTTTAAATTATTAAGTTTTTTAAATTTATAAAAACCAAAAATATTAAACATTACAAAACTCTACAAACAGTCATTCCATCTCCCAATGGAATAATTATTTGTTCTACCCTTTCATCACTTGAAACATGCTCATTTAATTCTCTTATATTTAATGTAAATTTATCTATATTATCTTTATCTGCAACTTCGCCATGCCATAAAACATTATCTATTATGATCAAACCACCTTTATTTATCACCTTAAATGATTTTTCATAATATTCTTTATAGTTAAGCTTATCAGCATCAATAAAAACCATATCAAATTTTTGATTTTTTAATTCATCTAAACTATCTAGCGCAGGTTTAACAATCGTTTGAATTTTTTTATCTTGATTAGCTTTCTTAAAAAAATTTACTGCAATTTTGTTTGTCTCTTTATCTTTATCTAGAGCTGTAAGTTTTCCATCATCAGGAAGTGCAAGAGCAATAGAAAGTGCACTTAAACCAGTAAAAGTTCCAATCTCGAGGACATTTTTTATATTAGATATTTTTATTATTAAATGGAGAAAATGACATTGAGATATTGCTACTTGCATTCTCTTTTCATTTCCAAGTGTATTATTATAATCTATGATTTCTTTTTGAACTGGGTCTAATTTTAAGCTAAAATTATTAATATATTTTTCAATTTTTTCTGAAATTTCAATGTTCTTACCCATCTATTTTAATTATATTATGACTATAAGTTTCGATAAAATTAAAGTTTCTTCTTTAATATTTCGTTAATTAATTGAGGGTTAGCTTTTCCACCAGAAGCCTTCATTGCTTGCCCCACAAAAAAACCAAATAGCTTTTCTTTTCCTTGTTTATATTCAATGGCTTTTTCTCTGTTATCGTTGATTATTTTATCAATTAATGCCTCTAGTGCTTTTGGATCACTTTGTTGCTTTAACCCTTTTTCCTCAACAATTATTTGAGGGTCTATGTCACCATCAAGCATTAATTCAAATATTGTCTTAGCAATTTTACCTGAAATAGTTCCGTTTTTAATTAAATTAATCAATTTTGCTAAATTTTTTGCACTTATTGGACTTTGAGCAATTTCAATATTTTTATTATTTAAAACAGCAAATAATTCTCCTGTAATCCAATTTACAGCTAGTTTCATATCACGGTTTTTGCCCATTTTAGCAACAACTTCTTCAAAATATTTAGCTGTATCAATATCAGAAACTAATATAGTTGCTTCATAAGGAGAAATTTTAAACTCATCAATAAATCTTTTCTTTTTGTCATCTGGTAATTCAGGGATTTCAGATTTTAGTTGATCAATAAATTCATCCGTAATTTCTAGTGGAAGTAAATCTGGGTCTGGAAAGTATCTATAATCATGAGCATCTTCTTTTGATCTCATTGACCTTGTTTCATTTTTTTTTGTATCAAAAAGTCTTGTTTCTTGATCTATTTCATCACCTTCTTCTATTAAATCAACCTGTCTATTTGCTTCATAAATAATTGCCATTTGCATGAACTTTATAGAATTAACATTTTTTATTTCACATCTTGTTCCTAAATCAGTTGAGCCTTTTATTCTTACAGACACATTAACATCTGCTCTCAATGATCCTTCTTGCATGTTCCCATCGCAAGTTCCTAAATATCTCATAATAGATCTAAGTTTTTTTATATAAGCATTGACTTCATCTGGTGATCTTAGATCAGGCTTACTAACAATCTCCATTAAAGCTACTCCCGATCTATTTAGATCAACTAGCGTGTTACTCGGATCAACATCATGAATACTTTTTCCCGCATCTTGCTCTAAATGTAATCTTTCTATTCCAACTTGTTTTTGACCTTCAGGCATATCCAAAATAACATTGCCCTCACCCACAATTGGGTATTTATATTGTGAAATTTGATACCCTTGAGGTAAATCAGCATAAAAATAATTCTTTCTATCAAAAACAGACTTATTATTGATCTTAGCTTTTAAACCAATGCCAGTTTTAATAGCTTGTTTAACACAATATTCATTAATTACTGGAAGCATTCCTGGAAATGCTGCATCAACTAAACTTACTTGTGTGTTAGGTTCAGCACCAAATTTTGTAGAGGAAGATGAAAAAAGTTTTGAATTTGATGTTACTTGAGCATGAACTTCAAGTCCTATAACAACTTCATAGACATTATTATTTCTTTCTATTAAATATTTCGAATTATTTTTTGACATTATTCCATCCACCAATCAGTTATATTATTTTTATAATTGATTTTTTCCTCCATTGAGTAAGCAATATTTAAAACTGTTTGTTCATCAAATGGTTTACCTATTATTTGTAAACCTAATGGATAATTATTTTTATCTGTGCCTGCTGGAATTGAAATTCCAGGTAAACCTGCAAGGTTTACTGGAACAGTAAATATATCATTTAAATACATTGAAACTGGATCATTAGATTTTTCTCCTATTTTAAATGCAGAACTGGGTGTTGAAGGAGTCAAAATAGCATCGACTTTATTATAGGCTTGATCAAAATCTTGTTTAATTAATTGTCTAACCTTTTGTGCTTTAAGATAGTAAGCATCATAATATCCAGATGATAAAACATAGGTGCCTATCATTATCCTTCTCTTTACTTCTTCGCCAAAACCTTCTGATCTAGTTTTTTCATACATATCAATTAAACTTTCTCCAGAAGATCTTAGACCATATTTAACACCGTCATATCTTGCTAAATTAGATGATGCTTCAGCTGGCGCTACAATATAATAAGTAGGCAAAGCATAACTTGTGTGAGGTAAAGAAATATCAATTATTTCAGCACCACAATCTTTTGCATATTCAATACCTTTTTTCCATAGACTCTCAATTTCGTCTGGCATCCCATCAACTCTGTATTCTTTTGGGATTCCAATTTTTATACCTTTGATATTTCTAGTTAGTTCTGATGAATAATTATTTCTTTTAAAATCTATTGAAGTAGAATCCTTTTTATCAAATGATGAGATCACTTCTAAAAGAATAGAGCTATCTTTGACATCCTTACTCATTGGACCTGCCTGATCTAGAGATGATGCAAAAGCAACAATTCCGTATCTTGAACAGCTTCCATAAGTAGGTTTTAGGCCTACAGTTCCAGTAAAGGAGGCTGGCTGCCTAATAGATCCACCAGTGTCAGTACCTATTGTTACAGGCGTTAAATTAGCTGCTACAGCTGATGAAGATCCACCAGATGATCCACCTGGAACCAAATCTTTTGCAATTGGGTTTTGAACATTACCAAAAAAACTTGTTTCATTGGATGAGCCCATTGCAAATTCATCACAATTAAGTTTGCCGAGCAAAATACCACCTTCATTCCATATATTTTGTGTTACAGTAGATTCATAGGTGGGGACAAAATTATTTAAGATATTGCTTCCAGCTGTCGTTCTTAGTTCATTTGTACAAAATAGATCTTTTACAGCAATTGGAATACCTGGAAGTTTCAAATCAAAATTTGGATTATTATCAAACTCTTTTGAGAGTTTAAGACAATTTTCAAAATTTTCAGTTACATATGTATTTAGTTTTTTTGACTTTTCAGATCTATCAACAAAAGATTTTGCAATTTCATTTGATGAAATTTTCTTCCCTTTTATATTTTTAATTAATTCAAAAAGGCTTAAAGATGTTATTTCTGTCATTACTCAACTACTTTCGGAACCACAAAAAAATCATCATTTTTTTCAGGAGAATTTTTAAGAATCTTTTCTCTTATATTATCACTAGTAATTTTATCCTCTCTGAATCTTAAAGTTGTTTCAGCTATAGAGGTTAATGGTTCAACATCCTCAGTTTTTAACTCATTTAATTTTTCAATAAATTCAAATATAGAATTCATATCATCTGCCAATTTTTCAGCTTTTTTCTCTTCAAGAGAGATCCTTGCTAATTTTGATATGTGTTTTACAGTTTTAAGATCTATCGACATATGGTAAAAAATAATTTTGCAAAGTACCACTTAAGTTAAAAATATACAATATGATCACAATTAACGAATTCAAAACCAAATTATCAAGTGGTTCAAGATTATTGGGTATAGATTTAGGCACAAAAAGGATTGGTATTGCTATTAGTGATTATAATCAAAAAATTGCCACTCCCCTCCAAATCTTAGATAAATCTAAACAAATTAAAATAATTGATGAACTAAAAAGTATTATTACAGAATATGACATCAAAGGAATTATTATAGGTAATCCAATAAATATGGATGGCACTCATGGAAAATCTTCACAATCAGCAAAAGATATAGCTATCAATATTTCAAATAAAATTGATATTCCAGTGTCCTTGTGGGATGAAAGATTATCTACTGTTGGGGCTTTCAATTTATCAAGTGAATTAGATATAAATGTCAGTAAAAGAGAGAAAGATATTGATAAATTTGCAGCAGCTTTTATTTTACAAGGTGCTTTAGATTTTATTCAAAATTAATGGTTGCATAGTTAATACTATATAGTTATAGAGTTAATTTTAATGGCAACTAAATCCAAAAAAGCTATTAAAACATCTCAAAAACATTTATTAGGTATTCAGGATTTATCTATTAGTGATGTTACCACTATTCTGAGTGAAGCCTCAAAATTCATAGAATTAAATAAAAGTAAAAATAAAAAAATAGATATTTTAAAAGGGAAAACTCAAATAAACTTATTTTTTGAACCATCAACAAGAACACAGAGTTCATTCGAATTGGCAGGAAAAAGATTAGGAGCAGATGTAATGTCAATGAATATTACAAATTCTGCTATCAAAAAAGGTGAAACGTTAATAGACACAGCTATGACGTTGAATGCAATGCATCCTGATATTATTGTAATAAGACATCAAGATTCAGGTGCTTGCAATCTTCTATCACAAAAAGTTAATTGCGCAGTGTTAAATGCGGGTGATGGTAGAAGAGAGCACCCAACACAGGCATTATTAGATGCTTTAACAATTATAAATAGAAGAAAAAAAATAGAAGGTCTTAAAATTGCAATATGTGGAGATATACTGCATTCAAGAGTAGCTAGATCAAATATCTATCTTCTAAATATGTTAGGTGCGGAATTAAATATCGTTGCACCTACAAACTTAATGCCAAATGAAATTGAAAAATTTGGTGTTAGTATTTTTTCTGATATGAAAAAAGGAGTTAAAGATTGCGATATAGTAATGATGCTAAGATTACAGAATGAAAGAATGACAAGTTCTTTTCTTTCATCTAACAGAGAATACTATGAGTATTATGGTTTAACATCAGATAAAATAAAATATGCTAAAGAAGATGCTTTAATAATGCATCCAGGACCAATGAATAGAGGAATTGAAATTGATACAAACCTAGCAGACGATATAAACAAAAGCGTAATAAAAGAACAAGTTGAGTTGGGTGTTGCAGTAAGGATGGCCTGTTTAAAGATTTTTTGTGAATAAATGAAAAAAAAATACTTTATAAATGCAAATATAGTAGACCCTCATAACTCTTTGAATGAAATTGGTGGAATAATAATTGGAGAAAACGGAAAAATTGAAGCTATTGGAAAAAAAGTGAACACAAATAACATTCCATCTAGAGAAAAAATAATTGATTTAAAAGGAAAATACATATTTCCAGGCATTGTAGATATGCGGGTTTTTGTTGGTGAACCTGGATATGAATATAAAGAGAATTTTAGAACCCTTAGTGAAGCTGCATTATCAGGTGGTGTAACGTCAGTTGTTACAATGCCTAATACAAACCCGGTAATTGATAATGTCTCAATAGTTGATTTTCTTAAAAGAAGAGGAAGAGATAAATCAAAAATTAATATTTATCCAACAGCTGCATTAACAGTAAAAACTGAGGGAGAAAATATGACCGAATTTGGCTTATTACAGAATAAAGGAATAATTGGTTTCACAGATGGAATAAAAACAATTCAAAATCCTAGAATTATGAATAGGATAATGAATTCAGCATTAGATTTAAAATCTTTAATAATACAACATGCAGAAGATGCAGAATTATCAAAAGATGGAATGATTAATGATGGCATCATAGCAACAAAACTTGGTCTCCAAGGAATTCCAATAAGTGCTGAATTGTTAATTATAGAAAGAGATTTAACATTGTTAGAATATAATAGTTGTAGGTATCATATTTCTCAGATTTCATCTGCAAGCTCTGTAGATATAATACGAGAAAGAAAAAATAAAGTAAACTTCAGCTGTGGTGTTTCAATAAACAATTTATCATTAAATGAAAATGACATTGGTGATTTCAAAACTTTTTTAAAATTATCACCTCCTTTAAGAACAGAAACTGATAGAAACGCTTTAGTTCAAGGATTAAATGATGAAACAATTGATGTTATTGTTTCCGATCATAAACCAGAAGATGAAGAAAATAAAAGATTAACATTTGCTCAAGCAGAAACTGGCGCATCTGGAATTGAAACTTTATTACCGTTAAGCTTAGAATTATATCACAATGGATCTGTAAAGTTGGAAACTATAATAAAAGCTTTAACATCAAAACCAGCAGAAATACTCAAAATAAATAAAGGTAACTTATCGACGGGAAATGATGCTGATTTTTCTATCGTAGATATAAATAAACCTTGGGTAGTTAGAAAAGATAAACTGATATCAAAATCCAAAAATACACCTATTGAAGACAAAAAACTTCAAGGCAAGGTAATAAGTACATTTGTGAATGGCGAAGAATTATTTAAATCTGAATAATGGATTATATAATAACATCTTTGATATCTTATCTTTTTGGCTCCATTCCTTTTGGATATATATTCACAAAAATTTTACTTAAAAAGGATATTAGAAATGTAGGATCAGGTAATATTGGTGCCACAAATGTTTTAAGAACTGGCAATAAATTATTGGGTTATTTAACACTTATTTTGGATGTAGCAAAAGCAGTTGTGCCTGTTATCTATATAAAGCTCAATTATCCTGATCTAGTTTATATATCAGCTCTTTGTGCATTTTTAGGACATTTATTCCCTATTTGGCTAAAATTTAAAGGTGGCAAAGGTGTTGCAACACTTGTTGGGATTTTGATTTCAATAAATATTTATTATGCATTAATTTTTAGTATTGTTTGGATTTTAACTTTTTTGATATCAAAATATTCATCTCTATCCTCATTGTTTGCTTCAATTTCAATACCAATCTACTTATTAATCATCGATCAGGGTAATATAATTTTTTTCATTATTACGTTTGTTTTAATTTTTTATACACATAGAAAAAATATAAAAAGATTAATAAACAAAGAAGAAACTAAGAGTAAAATTTATTAATTTGACAGATTAATAGTTATAAGTAGTTTGACTAATTATGAATCTTGTAATTGTTGAAAGTCCTGCAAAGGCTAAAACTATAAATAAATATCTAGGATCAAATTACACCGTGTTAGCAAGTTATGGTCATATTAGAGACCTGCCTTCAAAAAATGGTTCTGTTGATCCAGAAAATTCTTTTAAAATGATTTGGGAAGTAGATAGTTTCTCAAAAAAATATTTAAAAGAAATTACTGATACAGCCAAAAACTCAGAAAAGATTATTTTAGCGACTGACCCAGATCGAGAAGGTGAAGCAATCGCTTGGCATGTCAAAGAGTTTTTAAATGAAAAAAAACTTCTTAAAGATAAAAAAATAGAACGTGTAGTTTTTAATGAAATAACGAAAAAAGCCGTTACAAACGGAATAGACAATCCTAGAAATATTGAAAATGAACTTGTGGATGCCTACATGGCGAGAAGAGCGCTAGACTATTTAGTTGGTTTTAATATATCACCGATCCTATGGACAAAATTACCAGGATCTAAATCAGCAGGAAGAGTGCAATCTGTAGCTCTTAGATTATTAACAGAAAGAGAACATGAAATAGAGATTTTTAAACCAGTAGAATTTTGGACACTTAATTTAAATTTCTTAACAAAGGAAAATTTAAATATAAATACATCTATTACTCAATTAAATGGTAAAAAAATTGAAAAATTCTCATTTAATAATAAAGAAGATATTAATAATGCTTTAGATTTAATTAAAAATAAAAAATATAATATTACAGATATAATATCTAAAATTTATACACGAAACCCTTCTGGTCCTTTTACTACTTCTACTTTACAACAAACATCGTCAAGCAAATTGGGTTTTGGAGCCTCTAGAACAATGCAAATTGCACAAAGACTTTATCAAGGTATAGATATTGATGGAGAAACTGTTGGATTAATTACTTACATGCGTACAGATGGGACTAATATATCAAAAGATGCTGTAGCTACTTTTAGAAATTTCATTACTCAAAATTATGGTGAAACATATTTGCCACCATCACCATTAAATTATTCAGGCAAAAAGGCTAAAAACGCACAAGAAGCCCATGAGGCTATAAGGCCAACAGAAATTAGCAGGGTTCCTGAAGATATGAAAAAATATTTAAGCACAGATCAATACAAACTTTACAACTTGATATGGTCAAGGTCATTATCCTCGCAAATGGAATCAGCAAAATTTGATAGAAAAACTATAACAATTACTTCCGAAGATAATAAAAATATATGTAAAGCTATTGGTTCAACTTTAAAATTTGACGGTTTTTTAAAGGTTTCAAGAATAGATGAAAATAATTATGATGAAAAGATATTACCTGAAGTTGATAAAGGACAGGTAGAGTTTAAAGGCTTTACGGATGAACAACATTTCACTCAGCCACCACCAAGATATTCAGAAGCAAGTCTTGTTAAAAAGTTAGAAGAATTAGGAATTGGAAGACCCTCAACATACGCAAGTATAATTTCTGTCATTTCAAATAGAGGTTATGCAGATATAGAAAACAAAAGATTTTTTCCAACTGATAGAGGTAAGTTACTCTCTGCTTTTCTTGAAAAATTATTTTCAAAATATGTTGATTATGATTTTACTGCAAAATTGGAAGATCAATTAGACGATATTACTACTGGCAAAGAAAATTGGATTAAGGTTTTAGAGGAATTTTGGAGAGATTTTAATTTAAATGTAGCAGACGTCAAAGAAAAACGTACTAGAGAAGTCTTAGACATGCTTAATGAAAGTTTGGGCTCATTAATCTTTGAAGTCGGTAATGACGGAAAAATTAATAGAAAATGTAAATTATGTGATAGTGGTCAATTAAGTTTAAAAAATAGTTTTCGTGGTGGTGCTTTTATTGGATGTTCAAATTATCCAGATTGTACATTTACACGACCTCTTTCAAAGTCTAAAGCTGCTCAACAATTAACTTTAGCAGAGCCAAAGTTAATTGGTCAAAATGATATTGGAAAAGACATTTATTTAAAAAATGGAAGATTTGGTCCCTATCTTCAATATGAAAAAGAAATTGATAATGTTGAAGAAAAAAAAAAGAAAAAGAGAAAATTAAAAAAAGAAGAAAATAATTTTAAAAATGTATCTATTCCCAAGGGAATTGATATTAAAAGTATAGATTTAGATAGAGCCAAATATTTATGCTCGCTCCCAATTAGTCTAGGTAAAAATCCTGAAAATGATAAAGATATTACAGTAAATGTTGGTCGTTTTGGACCTTATTTAAAGTGTGAAAATAAATCTGCACGTTTAGAAAATGTAGAAGAAATATTTAGCATTGGTCTTAATAGAGCTGTAACTCTAATAGCTGAAGCAAAACCTGGAAGAATTTCATCGTCTATGATCAAAGATCTTGGTGAACACCCTGATGATAAAAAACCAGTAAGGATTATGAAAGGTCAATATGGGCCTTATATCAAATATAAATCATTAAATGCTACTATACCTGAAGAAAAAGATCCTATGGAATTAACTATGGAGGAAACTCTTATTTTAATTGAGAAAAGAAAAGATTACGATAAGAATAAAAAAAAAAAGAAAAGTAAATAATGTCTATTGATGCAAAATTAAAGGAAATGGATTTAGTTCTGCCAAAAGCAACTGATCCTGTTGGCTCATATGTTGCTACAAAGATTTCTGGCAATTTACTTTATATTTCAGGACAGATATCAATCAATGCTGATGGACAATTGATTAAAGGGAAAGTCGGCAAAGACCTTAATACGGAGGAAGCTTACAAAGCTGCACAAAGATGTGCATTGAATGTAATTGCTCAAGCTAAAAAGGCATGTTCAGATGATTTATCAAAAATTAAATCATGCGTTAAGTTAACAGGTTTTGTTAATTCTACTGATGAATTTGTTGAACAACCAAAAGTAGTTAATGGTGCATCAGATTTAATTAAAAATGTCTTTGGGGATAATGGTACACATACACGTGCTGCTGTAAGTGCTAATAGTTTACCTTTAGGTGTGGCGGTTGAAATTGAGGCAATATTCGAGATGAAATAGTCATCTACCAATACTATAATATTCGATATTTTTATTTCTCATTTTTGAGGGTGAATATAAATTTCTTAGATCATAAATTTTTAATTTCTTCTTACTATTCAACTTTTTAAAGTTAAGCTGCTTAAACTCATTCCATTCTGTATGAATAATTAAGAGATCACTATTTTTACATGCATCTTTGACATTATTAAAATAAGCCACTTTTTTTTTGTCGAAGTCATTTTTAATTCCTGTAGGCTCATAATATGAAACTTTTGAACCTTTTTTAATCAAATACGGTATTAATTTTAGAGATGCTGAGTCTCTCATATCATCGGTACCAGCTTTAAAAGTAACACCTAAAAAAGTAATTTTCTTACTTTTCAACTTATTATTTAATATTTGTTTAATTTTAATTAATAAATATTTATACCTATTGTCATTAGAATATATTGTTGATTTAACAATAGAGAGGTTAGTTTTAAATTTTTTTGAGCTAGAGACTAAAGCCCGTGTATCTTTAGGAAAACAAGAGCCTCCATAGCCTGGTCCAGCTCTTAAAAATCTTGCTCCGATTCTTTCATCAGCTCCGATTCCTACGGAGACATCTGTAACGTCAACATTAAGTTTTTCACATAAATTTGAAATTTCATTAATAAATGTAATTTTAGTTGCCAGAAATGCATTGGATGCATATTTAATAACTTCAGCGGCTCGTCTTGATGTATTAAAATATCTTCCCTTTTTTTTAATAATTGGAGAATATAAATTTTTCAAAATATTATTAGCCTTTTTACTATCAGTTCCAACTACAACCCGATCAGGAAACATGAAATCTCTGATAGCCTCACCTTCCCTTAAAAATTCTGGATTGGAAGCAACATCGAATAATTTTTTATTTTTTGTAGTTGTTAAGATTTTTTGAATTTTGTCACCGGTAGTCACAGGAACTGTAGATTTAGTAACGATTACTTTATATTTGTTTAAATTTTTTTTTATATCTTTTACAACTTGAAATACATATTTTAGATCTGCTTCGTTAGATTTAGTTTTAGTCGGAGTGCCAACACATATAAATATAAGGTCAGCTTTTTTAATAGACTCTGATATATTAGTTGAAAATATAAGCCTTTTTTGCTTCATGTTTCTCATAATTAATTCTTCTAAACCTGGTTCGTAAATTGGAATTGATCCATTCTTTAAATTAGATATTTTATTTAAGTTATTATCTACACAAATAACATTATTTCCAAGTTCTGCGAAACATGCGCCACTGACTAGTCCCACATATCCTGATCCAATAACGCATATTTTCATAATTTTGCAATTTCCAATGTTGAATTAATATAACCGCTCATAGAACCACAATCTAAATATTTTCCTGAAAACTTATGACCAATAAATAAAGATTTATTATCAATCATTGTTTTGATTGAATCAGTAATATGAATCTCACCACCCTTTCCTTTTTTTTGTCTTTTAAGAATTTTAAATATATTTTTATTTAATATATATCTTCCAATTACTGCGTTATTTGATGGGGCTTCATTTGTATTTGGTTTTTCAATAACATCTGAAATTATAAAATTTTGATTGTTAAGTTTTTTAGATGAAGAATATATACCCCATCGATTTACATTATTTTTTTTAACACTCATACTGGCCATTACAGAGGCCTTATATTTTTTATGTATTTTGATCATATCTTTTGAGCAATTCTTTTTCACAATTAGGTCATCTGGAAGAAGCATTAAAAAATATTTATTTTTGATGAATTTTTTAGTTTTTAAGACAGCATCACCAGTTCCCAAAGGTTTATTCTGATAAACAAATTTAATTTTTTTTTTATATTTTAAAATTTTTTTATATTCATTGATTATTCTTGGATCCTTTTTCTTTTTAATTAATGATTTGTAAAAAAGGTCATTATAAAAATATTTCTTTATCATTTCTTTCTTTTTGGAAATAATGAAGATTATTTCAGTAATTCCAGCCTCTATACATTCATCAAGAATGTATTCAATTCCAGGCTTTCCATTTATAGGTAATAGCTCTTTTGCAAAGACACTAGTTAAAGGTAAAAGTCTTGTTCCTAGACCAGCAAGTGGAATAATGGCTTGTTTAATCATAAAGATAATTTATTTATAAACATATATTTAAAAAATGAAAATAATTACTAGCATTTTTGATTTAAATAAAGAGATTAAAAACTATAAAAATATTGGATTTGTGCCAACCATGGGTGGAATACACGATGGTCATAAGTCATTAATAAAAGCTTCTCAAACTAAAAAAAATAAAACTATTGTAAGTATTTTTGTAAATCCTACTCAATTTAATAAAAAAGATGATTTTAAGAAATATCCAAGAAATATTAAGAAAGATATTGCTCTATTGGAAAAATTAAATGTAGAATATTTGTTTGCACCCAGTGCTATAGATATATACAAATTTAAGGCCAGAAAGTTCAATTTAGACCAAAGAGACAAAATTTTATGTGCAAAATTTAGAAAAGGACATTTTGAAGGTGTTCTGAACGTTATGAATAGATTAATGACAATTATAAAATCTAAGGATTTGTATATGGGCGAAAAAGATTATCAGCAGTTATATCTAATAAAAAAATTCCTATCGAAAAAATTCAAGGTTCGCATTAATTCATGCCCTACTATCAGAATAAATAATAACATTGCTTTATCCACACGAAATAAATTATTAAAAAAAGGATCTATAAAAAAGGCCTCGGAAATTGCATTATTTTTGAAAAAGATAAAGTACAGATCAAAATTACAAGGTTCTAAGTTTGCTTTAAATTTACCATATTATAAAAAAAAATTAGAAGAAAAATATAATATTAAAATAGATTATTTAGAGTTTAGAGATGAAAAAAATTTAAAACTTAATAATTTCAAAAGTAAATATAGACTTTTTGTAGCTTATAATATCGACAATGTTAGATTAATTGATAATTATTAGTTATAAAAAATAAGCACCCACACCTAAAAAAGAAACAAAACCTATTACATCTGTAATTGTAGTTACAAAAACACTTGAAGAAATAGCTGGATCTATATTCATTTTCTGTAGCGTTACTGGTATTAAAATTCCAAAAAGTCCAGCAACTATCATTGTTAAAACCATAGATATTGATATTATTAATGCTAGCTGAAAGTCATTAAACCAAAAATAAACTATTACTGAACTTATAATTGCAAAGATGATTCCATTCAAAACACCTATGTTAAATTCTTTGATAATATTATTAGAAAAATTATTTTTTGTTAAATCTTGAGTAGCTAATGATCTTACAGTTACAGCTAATGTTTGCATACCAGCATTACCACCCATTGATGCAACAATAGGCATCAAGAAAGCCAAAACTACCATCTGTTCTATAGTAGCACCAAATAAACTAATACAATAGGTGGCTAAAAAAGCAGTAAATAAATTCAATAAAAGCCAATTAAATCTTCGTTTAGTTTTTGTAATTACACCATCTGTTATTTCTTCATCACCTACACCAGCAAGTCTTAACGCATCTTCTTCAGCTTCTTCTTTAAGTACAGTTAAAACATCATCATAGGCTATCATACCCACCAATTTATCGTTTTTATCAGTAACTGCAGCTGAGCTTAAATTATAATTTTCAAATAAATTTCCAACCTCCTCTTTATCCATATCAACAGGTATCAGAAGCTGGGACTCAGCCATTATGGACATCATTTTGGTATCTCTTGGAGTTCTAAGTACTTTTGAGGAAGGCACAGTTCCAATAGGTTTAAAATTCTCATCTACTATAAAAATTTCAAGAAACTCCTCTGGTAAATCTTTATTTTCTCTTAAATAATCTATTGTCTGTCCAACTGACCAATTACTTGGAATAGCAGTAAATTCTCTTTGCATTATTCTTGCAGCTGTGTCCTCTGGATAGCTTAAACTTTCTAGTAAAGCGAAACGATCTTTTGGTGGAAGGGATCCTAAAATAGCATTCTTATCTTTTTCATCAACATTTTCTAAAATTTTAATTGCATCATCAGATTCTAGATTTTTTAATATCTTAACTATCGACTCTGATGATAAAAAAGCTATTAATTCAGATTGTATTGACTCATTAAGTTCAACAAATACCTCAGGATCAATTTTAAAATTATTTAATTTAATTAAACTTTCTCTATCGTTTTCATTTAAATGCTCAATAATATCGGCAGCATCAGCTGGGTGCATATCATTGAATGAATTAGTGATAAATTCAGCATCATTTGAGGAGATCTTATCTGTAACTACTTTGATAAATTCTTTATTAAATTCAAAATTTACTTTTTTATCTTTAATTTTTTTTACTAAAGTCATAATTTTATCTATAAATTAGTTGGCACTATTAATACAAAATATTAATATTACAAATTTATAATGATGATAGAGATCAAAAAGTCAATAAAACCTGTAAAATATGAAAGCGCTATTTCATTTTTGGAAAAAAGATTAGATCAAATATATGCAAAAAAAGGAAATGAGCTGATATGGATTTTGGAACATAAAGAGGTTTATACAGCTGGAACTAATTCAAATGATAATGAATTATTAGATAAATCCATCAATCTCATCAAAACTAATAGAGGTGGAAAAATAACATATCATGGCCCTGGTCAATTAATTTTTTATTTTGTTATTGATTTGAATAAAAGAGAAAAAAATATTAGAAAACTTATATCCTCAATTGAAAATACTATAATTAATACTTTAAAAGAATTTAAAATTAATGTTTTTGCTGATAGAAAAAACGTAGGTATCTGGCATAAAAGAAAATTTAAAAATCAAATTAAAGTTGAAAAAGTTGCAGCTATAGGAATTAAAGTAAAAAAATGGATCGCATACCATGGCTTTGCATTGAATATTTCAAACAACTTAGAAGCTTATACAAAAATAATTCCTTGTGGCATAAAAGATAAAGCAATTACAAATCTTATTAAAATTAAAAATCAAAAATATAATTATATATCAGAAAAATTAATTAAAAAATTTCTGAAAGAGATTAAAAATTAAGTCTTTTTGCTTTAAGCATATTTCTAAAATATTCAGGCGGTGTAGCTCTAAACGTGTATTTTTTTTTATTGATTTTAAATTTAATTTCATAAGAATGAAGCATGAGATTTTTATTATTTTTTTGTAATTTATAAGAATTATATTTTTTATCACCTACAATAGAGTGACCTAAATCGAATAATTGCTTTCTTAGTTGGTGCTTTCTTCCTGTGACAGGTCTCAACTGAATAAAAGTAGAACTATTGTTCTTATCTAAAATCTCATAATTTGTCTCCGCGTACTCAATTATTTTTTTTGTTTCATCAAATCTTATTAGATTATTTTTCATTGAACCTTTATCTTTAATAGTTATTTCCCCATGACATATAGCTATATAGGTCTTATAAACTTTTCTTAATCTAAACAATGTTGTGAGTAGTTGTGCAGTTGGTCTATTTTTTGCGATTAAAAATACTCCAGAAGTTTCTTTATCTAATCTATGCACTGGATATGGCTTATCATCTTTAAAAATTTTACTGTTTGAAAAAATATCTATTAGGTTTTTCTTTGATTTTGTTCCACCTTGAACGGATATGCCTGCTTGCTTATTAAGAACAATAAAGTCATCATTATTTTCAATAATAAAATCTTCATTTTCCTGAATTATTGTTTCTGATGGCTCAAATTTTGACTTTTTAGATATAATTTTTTTTTTAATTTCAAAGTTGTGTAATTCAATTAAATCGTTTGTATGAAGTTTAGCAGAACTTTTAATTTTTTTTTTATTAATTTTGATTTTACCACTTCTAAGACTTTTCTCAATTAAACTTTGAGGGATCGATCCTAAATGTTTTCGTAGAAATCTATCAACACGCATACCAGTATACGTAGTATCTACGTAGATAGTTTTTTTCATAATGAATGTTATTTAAGCTGTAGCTTCTTTGGGTGTTTCGACTTTTTTATCTATTGCTTTAGTTTTATCTATTTTTTTTTTGTCTACTTTTTTAGCTTCGATATCACGATCTACAAATTCTATTACTGCCATTGGTGCATTATCACCGTATCTAAAACCTGCTTTTATAATTCTTGTATATCCACCATTTCTATTCTGATATCTTTTTGATAGAGTTTTACAAATTTTGCTTGCAGAAACTTTATCTTGAAGTTTTGAGATTAATGCTCTTGTATTTTGTAGAGAATTTTTCTTTCCTAATGTAATTAATTTATCAGCTTGTGGTTTTAAAACTCTAGCTTTTGGCAAGGTTGTTGTGATTTGTTCATACTTTACTAGTGAATTAAGCATGTTTTTAATTAAAGCTTTTCTATGCTCTGATGTTCTATTCAGTTTTTTGTACCCAAACTTATGTCTCATTATATAGCTTCCTCAAGCTTTTTAGATAGTTCTGCAATGTTATCAGGTGGCCAATTTGGTATCTCCATTCCTAAATAAAGAGACATACCCGTAAGGACTTCTTTTATTTCATTCAAGGACTTTCGACCAAAGTTTGGAGTTCTTAACATTTCACCTTCTGATTTTTGAACTAAATCTCCAATATAGATAATATTATCATTTTTTAAACAATTCATTGATCTTACTGAGAGTTCTAGCTCGTCTACTTTTCTTAATAAATTTTTGTTGAACTCAGGCTCAGTTGGTTGTTCTCTAACAATCACCTCTTGAGGTTCGTCAAAATTAACAAACATACCTAATTGATCTTGAAAAATTCTAGCCGAGTAAGCAACTGCATCCTCTGCCGATATCGAACCATTTGTCTCTACTTCCATAGTTAATTTGTCATAATCTAAAGCTTTACCTTCTCTAGCTGTGCTTATTGAATAAGAGACTTTTTTTACTGGGCTAAATAATGAGTCAATTGGTATAAGACCAAGTGGTGGTTCTTCTGGTTTGTTCATATCAGCAGAGACATAACCCTTTCCATTACTTACTGTCATCTCCATATGAAAATTAGTGTTTTCATCGAGATTACAGATTACTAAATCAGGATTTAGAATTTCTATATCTGCAGATGTATTTATATTAGACGCTTTAATTTCTCCTGGTCCTTTAGCCTCTAAAATTAGTTTACTTGTGGTTTCTGAATTACTTTTTAATGCAAGTGACTTAACATTTAAAACAATATCTGTTACATCTTCTCTAACACCTTTAATTGATGTGAACTCATGTAATACACCATCAATCTGAATTGCTGTAACAGCAGTACCTCTAATAGATGATAGCAATATTCTTCTTAAGGAATTTCCTAAAGTAAGACCGTAACCTTTTTCTAATGGTTCTGCGATAATTTTAGCATAGGATTTATCATCACTTAAATTTATATCTAATTTTGGAGGTTTGATTAGTGATTTCCAATTTTTTATATTTACCTCAGTCGTGTCCATTTATACTCTCCTTTTTTTTGGCGGCCGTGAACCATTATGCGGCATAGGCGTTGTATCTTTTATTGAAATTATTTTAAATCCTCTTGCTTGCAAAGCTCTTAAGGCTGTTTCTCTTCCAGAACCTGGACCTTTCACTTCAACAGAAAGAATTTTCATTCCAACTTCTAAAGCTTTGGCTGCTGCGGCATCGGCAGCTACTTGTGCAGCGTAGGGTGTAGATTTTCTTGAACCTTTAAAACCCTTTTGACCTGCAGAGGCCCATGATATTACATTTCCACTAGTATCTGCAATTGAAACTATTGTATTATTAAAAGTAGATTGCACATAAGCAATACCATTTAAAATATTTTTTTTATTTTTTTTCTTCTTGGAATATGAGCTTTTTTTCGATTTTGTGCTTGCTTCTTTGGTTTGTTCCTTTTTCTCTATTTTGTCTTTTTCCATATTATTTTTTGAGTGGTGTTAATTTTTTACCAGCAATAGCAATTGCTTTTCCT
>CABZJN010000011.1 GCA_902526085.1 uncultured Pelagibacteraceae bacterium | reverse complement strand
TTACTTTTAAAGCAGAATTTAATATATGGTGGTGTTAGAATTTTATTTTTCATAAAAATTTTTTTTGAAATTTCTTTGTCTATTGCTAACGACGAAGAAAGTACTCCAGAATGCGTGTATTTTACTTTTTCTGACTCAAGAATAGATTGAATATATCCATCCTCTCCATATCTACCATGCAAAAGATTAAGAACCAAGTCTGGCTTAAATTGTCTCAATTTTTTGATAAAACTACCATCGGGTTCAATTAATAGAATTTTATATTTCTTTATTTTTTTTAGTTCCTTAATAACACTTTTAGCTGTTATAATGCTTATAGCCCGTTCATTAGAATATCCTCCAGCCAAAGTTAAGATTTTATACATTATTCAACTACCACAATCTCTAATTCAAGTTTAATACCTGTCTTTTCCTCAACTTTTTTTTTAACAAAACGAATTAAAGACTTCATGTCTTTAGATTTGGCATTTTTTTTATTCACAAAAAAATTAGCATGTTTTTTAGAGATGGATGCATCACCAAAACTTATATCCTCAGGGATGCTTGATTTTATTAATTCCCATACTTTTTTTTCAGTTTGATTAATTGGATTTTTGAATGTGCTACCACCAGTTTTAATCTTTGTAGGTTGGGATAATTTTTTTTTTTTATTTAACTCGTGCATATATGTATTTATTTCCATACTCTTTTTTTCTGTTCCTTTGAACGTAGCACTTAAAAATATTAAATCTTTGGGTAATACAATGGATCTATAATTAAAATTAATTTTATTTGCAGGTATACTTCTAACAACACCTTTAAAATCTACTAATTGAATGGAAATAAGAATATCTTTAAATTCTTTTTTAAAACATCCAGAGTTCATTCTAATACCACCTCCTATGGATCCAGGGATACATGACATAAATTCCAATCCTGAGATATTATTATCTTTTGCAAATTCTGAAACTTTTTTTTGTGATGCAGCCGTACCAGCTACAACTATTTCTTTATCTAGAAGAGTAATGTTTGAAAAACTTTTACCTAATTTAACTACTGTACCTTGATATGTATTATCATCAAATAATACATTTGACCCGTTACCAAGAATAAAAATTTTACCTCGTGAAGCATATAATTTTAAATATGATATTAAAGCTTTAAGAGAGTTTGGTTTAAAGAAAATTTTTGTTTTACCTCCAATGTTAAACCAATTAAGATTTTTAAGACTTTGATCAAAAAAAATTTCACCATCTATTGACAATGCTGATTTTTTTATATCCTCAATTATCATTAAAAAATATTTTTCAAATTTTTCATCCAACTTGATATAGAGCCTGCACCCATACCTATGAAAATTTTTTTACCAAATGCATTCTGTTTTATAAATCTTTGTAATTGTATTTCGTTTTCAACTTGTATCAACCTAACATTAGAGTTTTTAATTATTAATTTTGCAAAAGAATGATATGTAAAATTAAGTTTTATTTTTTCATTAGCCGTATAAATTGGACACAATAAAACTGTATCTGCTAATTTAAAACATTTTGAAAATTCTTTTTTTAGATTTAATACTCTTGAAATTCTGTGAGGTTGAAAAACACAAATAATTTCTCTTTTTTTGTAAACAGTTTTAACACCATTTAAAACTGAACTAATTTCTGTTGGATGATGAGCATAATCATCATAAAAACTTACATTGTTGTAGTCAAATAAATGGGAAAACCTCCTCTGAACTCCTTTAAAATTTTTTAACCCAAGTTTGATGTACTTTTCTGGTAGTCCAATTGTGAATGCTAAAGCAACTGCAGCCGTTGAATTTATAATATTGTGAATTCCAATCATTGGGAGTTTTATATTTTTTATTATTTTTTTTTTACTAGGTATATTTATTTTAACATCAAAAATAGAGAATTTTGATGTTTGTTTTATATTTGTGATTTGGAAGTTTGGCTTCTTATCTTTACCGTATGTATAAAAATTTTTATTTTTTGTTTTTTTAAGAAGAACCTTTAGATATTTATCATCACTACATATAAAACCTTTGCCAACAGAAGGTATTTTTTCAATAAAATTTAAAAAACTTTTTTTAAGATTACTAATATTTTTATAATAATCTAAATGCTCAGAGTCTAGATTAGTAACAATGGAATATGTAAAAGGAATTTTTAAAAAACTACCGTCTGATTCATCCGACTCGGTAACGCACCAATTACTTTTACCTAATACTGCAGAATTACCAAATGAATTTAATACACCACCGTTTATAATAGTTGGATCTAAATTACCTGCTGTAAAAATGTTAGATACCAATGATGTTGTTGTTGTTTTTCCATGTGAGCCAGTCACAACAACATTTCTCATGAATGATACTATATGACCCAGCATATCTCCTCTTGTATAAATTGGTAAATTTTTTTTCAATGCTTCTACAACCTCAGGGTTATTTTTTTTAATTGCTGAGGAAATTACTAGAACAGTTGTTTTTTTTATATTTTCTTTCTTATGATTTATAAATACTCTTATTTTTTTTTCGATTAATCTTTCGATATTTCGATTATTAACAATGTCACTACCCTGAACCTTGTAACCTAACCCATTCATAATCAAGGCCAAACCACTCATACCTATTCCACCGATACCAACAAAATGAATAAGTTCATTTTTTCCTAAATCAATTTTCATTTATAAGCTCAATAAGTTTGAATTTATTTTTTTCCCATGTATTTTCTTTATTTAATTTTATTAAATTATTTTTTTTAACAGCATATTCATTTTGATTTTGGAAAATTTTTGTCATTAAATCTGTAAAGTTATTTTCGTCTATGTCTTTTTGCATGATCAACCAGCAAGATTTATTTTTTTTATAAAATTCTGCATTATAATATTGGTGATTATCTTTAGCATAAGGATATGGAATTGCCACAAATGGAATATTTAAATAAGCTAATTCTGAAATTGTTGACGCGCCTGACCGTGTGATAGCTAAATCATAATTAACAGCTTTCATTAATAATTTGTCGTCAAATTGAAATAACTCATGCTCTATATGGTTTTTTTGATAAAATTCTTTAATGTTTTCTTTTGAATTTAGATTAATTACTTGTTGCAAAACTTGAATCTTTTCTATTTTTGACAATTTTATAATTATTTTAGTAATAAATTCATCAAAGAATTTTGCTCCCTGACTCCCACCGATTATCAATATTTTCTTTTTTTCTGCAAACGTTGTCTTTTCATTTTTTTGGTATTTATAAATTTCTTTTCTAAGTAATGGTTTAATTAAATAAATCTTATTTGAGAGTTTTTCAGAAATACCTTTTAAATTTTTTTCGTAGCAAATAATTTTTTTAGCAAAATTAAGCATAAATTTATTTGTTCTTCCTAAAACTAAATTTGGTTCAAAAATATAAATTTTTATATTTAATAAATTTGAAGCTAAGCATAAAGGTAGTGACATATATCCACCAGTACTAATTAGAATATTAAAATTATTAAATTTTAGATATTTGTAAGATTTTATTATTGAGATGCAAAATTTTACTAAATTAAATGGAAGTAATAACAAATTTGAAAATAAATTTGGTACATCTATTAAAGAATAATGGTAATTGTCATTATTAATAAATTTTGATCCTCTTAAATCTGTCGAAATTTGTACTTCAAAATTATCTTTTAAAGCATCATATATACCTAATGACGGTATTACATGTCCACCTGATCCACCTGTTACTATAAGTATTTTTTTCATCAGTTAATCTAATTTTCTCTTAGTTAAATTTAAAATTAATCCTGATAAAATCGCTGTACTAACTATAGATGATCCTCCATAACTTAAAAAGGGTAAAGTCATTCCTGTGGTTGGAAGAATTCTTATATTAACGCCTACGTGAATAAAAGTCTGTAACAGAATTAAGGAAACACATCCAGTTAAAATAAGTTTATATAAATCATCGTTTAGAAAGTTAACTTTTCTTATTACTCTATATGAAAAAATTAGATATAAAAATAATATTCCAATGACTATAATTGCACCAAACTCTTCTGATATGACTGAAACTATATAATCTGTGTGTGCTTCAGGGACTCTTGAATTTAGAGTACCTTCTCCGATACCTTTACCAAAAAAACCACCATTTATAATTGCATCACTTGCTTTTTCAGCTTGATAATTGTTACTCGAACTCGAATCTAAAAAAGCTAAAAATCTGATTTTTATATATTCAAATTTCGGAACAAATAACACCAAATAACTTAATGTTGAACCAACAATGAAAAAGAATATAAAAAATACAAAAATATTTATTCCAGAGATAAAAATTAAAGCTAACCAAACGGTCGATATTAAAAGGGTTTGTCCGATATCAGGTTGATAAACAAGTAATAATAATATTGGAACTGTGAATAAGGTGCTTAGGAAGTATTTGAAATATAGTCGTCTATTTTGAACAGTTAACATTAATGATAAAACTACTATAAAAAAAGGTTTAACAATCTCAACAGGTTGAAATCTTGGTAAAAACATCAAATCTAGCCATCTTTTTGATCCCTTCACCTCTGTTCCGAGGAAAGGAACTAGCAACAAACTAAAAAAAGTAACCAAGAATAAAATCAATGAAAATTTTGGTAAAATTTTTTGATTCAGAAATGATAATATAATCAAAATCACTATTGCTAAAATAATATAAGCAAAATGTTTAAAAAAAAAATAATATGATTTTGTATCTAATTTATCTGAAGCTATCAGAGAAGTAGAAACCAATGAGAAGAAAAGACCTAATAAAAATAAAGTAAGAATTATGAACAATATAAGTTTATCAATATTTTTCCACCAGTCATAAAAATTATCTAAATATTTATTCATAATCTGACTTTGTTAAATACTCTTTGTATAATTTTATTAAAAAATTTACCCCTATCTTCGAAGTTTTTAAATTGATCAAAAGAAGCAGCACATGGGCTAAAAAGAATTACTTTTTTAGTATTATCTTTTTCAATATTATTCTTTAAATTTTTCATAATCTTCATAAGTGTTGATGAAGATTTATAAGAAATTTGGTATGGTAGCGATTTAATCAAAAGATTTCTATCTTTTCCGTAAACATAAGCTTTAATATTTGGAAAATATTTTTTTTTTAATTTAAGTTTATCTCCTTTTTTAGCAAGTCCTCCTAGTATCCAATAAATATTTTTATAACTTTCAAGCAAAGGAGCTGTTGATGAAAAACTAGTAGATTTTGAGTCATTAACAATTAATAATTTTTTTGATTTGTAAATTATTTGTTGTCTATAATCTAACCCTTTAAATTTATTTGCAGTATTTAAGACCGTTTTTAAATTTAGTTTTAATATCTTAGCAATCCTAATAACAAAACTAAGATTTTTTCTATTACTAGAATTGTTAAAATAAATATTATCTATGTGTCTAAAATATTTTTTATATTTTGAATAATTTATTTTTATAACTTTTGATTTTATTTGATTATTTTCAATTAGTTTATTTAGGAAATTACTCTGATCATCTATAAAAGCATAGTCATTTTTATTTTGAGATTTTACTATTTTAAATTTTGCATCAGCATAATTTTTAAAAGTTTGATGCCTTTCAAGATGATCTGGATTAAGATTAAGAATAATTGAATACTTAGATCTATAGTATTTGCTATAATCAAGTTGATAAGAAGATGCTTCAATCACAAAAATTGTATTATTTTTAATTTTTTTCTCCATTAATATCGGATATCCAATATTCCCAGTTAATCTGACGTCTTTTTTGTTATTTTTTAAAACTTCGTATAGAAGTTTCGAAGTAGTCGATTTACCATTTGTTCCGGTAATTGTAATTTTATCTATTTTTGGATAACTAATTTCAAATATATCAAGCTCTGAAATAATTTTAGACCTATTTTTAATCAAGTAACTTGAAATTTTACATTTATTAATATCTATCCCAGGACTTAGAACTATAAAATCAACATTTATTTTCGATAACTTACGAATATTTATTAATTTTTTTTTAAACTTAGCTAGAATTTTTTTTTTATTATCATCAAATATAAAACAGTTATTTTTTTTTTTTAAAAAATTAAAACATGCAATGCCAGACTTTCCTAATCCATAAATTAAAATTTTTTTATTTTTAAAATAAATTTGTCTTTCATTCATTATCTTAGTTTTAATGTTGCAAGACCAATCATTGCTAAAATAATTGATATTATCCAAAATCTAATAACCACAGTGGACTCGGGCCAACCTTTTTTTTCAAAGTGATGATGTATTGGTGCCATTTTAAATATTCTTTTACCGGTTAGTTTGAACGATATCACTTGTGCAATTACTGAAATAGCTTCTAGGACAAACAGTCCACCTGTAATTGCAAGAACAATTTCATGTTTAGTAATTATACCAACCGCTCCCAATGATCCACCTAATGCTAAGGACCCAGTATCACCCATAAATATTTTAGCAGGTGGAGCATTAAACCATAAAAAACCTAGACAGGATCCTATTATTGCACCACAAAAAATAGAGGCCTCCCCTACTCCTTCAATATAGGTGATTTGTAAATATCCTGAAAAAACTATATTTCCTGTTACATAACTAATAAAAGCGAAACATGCTGCAACTAATATTACTGGCACTGTAGCTAAACCATCTAGACCATCAGTTAAATTAACGGCATTGGAAGAGCCTACAATAACAAATAAATAAAATGGAATAAAGAACCATCCTAAATTAATTATTAGATTTTTAAAAAATGGAAAATACAAATTCTCAATCTCATTAGATCCACTATAAAAATAAAGAATAAAAATTCCACCTAATGCTAAAATAATTTGAAATATTACCTTTAATTTTGAGCTAATACCGTTCGAATTATTTTTTTTTATTTTTTGATAGTCATCATAAACTCCGAGTAGTCCAAATGACCCGGCTATATAAAGTAAAAACCAATTATAGGGGTTTGAAAAGTCACCCCATAAAAGAACACCTGAAAAAACGCCTAGTAAAATCATAAGACCTCCCATTGTTGGTGTTCCTATTTTTTTAACTATATGTTCACTTGGTCCATCTTCTCTAATTGGGTCATGAATTTGATGTGATGAAAAATAATTGATAAGTGGACCTCCAACTAAAAAAACCACTATCATCGATGTAAACATTGATAGACCTGTTCTTACTGTCAAATATTTAAAAACATTAAGAAAACTAAAAGTTTCAACCAAGTTGGAAAATAGACTAAAAAGCATTTATTTTGCCTAATTTTAAGCTTTGACTTATTTTATTTAGCCCTGTGGAGTTAGAACCTTTAATCATTAGATATTCACCATTCTTAATATCATTTATCATAAAATTTAAGATATCTTTTTTTGAGTTTAATATTTTTCCTCTTTTTTGTGGTTTAATTTTGTTAAATGTTTCAATAATATTCTTGCCGTATACATAAACTTTGTCAATTTTAGTAGCATTAATATTCCTAGCAGCTTCTATATGAAGTTTTTTAGAATACTTACCAAGTTCCAACATATCACCTAAAAGAATTAATTTTCTTTTAGATTTAGAATTCATAAAATTTAATTTATTTAATGCAAATTGGAGTGATAAAGGGTTAGAATTATAACTTTCATCGATTAGGTTAATTTTTTTTTCTTTTAACTTAATTATTTTTAAATCTCCTCTTCCTTCTGGAAATTGATAATCATTAAAGAAAAATTTATCTAATTTTGCTACATCGAAATATATAGATATCACTGCTAAAGTTGATAAAATATTGTAAATATAGTTTTCTAAATTTTTTTTAATAATAAATTTCAATTTTATTTCATTATATTTTATGTAAATTACAGATCTAAGTTTTCCTCTTTTCATATTAATCAAACTCACGTCCGATTTTTTTTGAATTCCAAATGAAATTATTCTTAATTTTTTTTTAACAGATTTATATTTTAAAAATTTAAAAAATTTGTCATCTGCATTTAATATAATCGTACCATCCTCAAGAATGTTATTAATTATCTCTGATTTTGCATTGGCAATACCTTTCTGATTTTTAAAATTTTTAATGTGTGCATATGAGATATTAGTAATTACACCAACATTAGGCATTATTTTTTTTGTTAAAAAATCAATTTCTCCTTTCTTGTCCATTCCAACTTCAAAAATACTGATTTTATCCTCTTTGTTTATATTGAATAAAGAAATCGGAACTCCATATTTGTTATTAAATGATTTTTTTGAATAAGAGGTTTGACATATTTTATTCATCATTTGCCCCAACATCTCCTTTAAAGAAGTTTTGCCTGAAGATCCTGTGATTGCTATAGTTGAAATATCAGATGATGCTCTTACCATTTTTCCAATTTCTGAAAAGGTTTTTAAGGAGTTTTTTACATATATATCTTTTTTAGATTTATTTTTTTTTTTATTTTCGTTAATCGAAATAGAGGCTCCATTATTAAAAGCTTGACTGACAAATTTATTTCCATCAAAGTTTTTTCCTTTAATGCCAAAAAAGATGTTATTTTTTTTTGTTATTCTAGAGTCTATAGAAGCCTCATTAATATTAATATTTTTTTCTATTTTTTTTTTAGTTATCTCTGAAATAATATTTGATTTCCAATTTCTATTTAAAGATTTATTTTTAATCTTGACAAATTTTTCAATACATTTTTTATCTGAAAAGAACTTTCTAGAGATATAGTCTTGATAAACTTCATGCCCTTTTCCAGCAATGATAACTATCTCGTTTGACTTAATATCTAAAATTGCAGATTTTATTGCACTTTCTCTTGATGGTATTTCTATTATTTTATTCTTTAAAATATTAGACTTTATATCTCGTCTTATTTTATTTGGATCTTCACTTCTTGGATTGTCATCTGTTAGGTATATTTTATCACAGTATCTATTAGCTATTAAACCCATTATTTTTCTTTTGGGCCTGTCTCTCTCTCCTCCACATCCAAAGACTAGATTAATTTTTCTTAATTTAAATTGCTCCTTCACGTTTTTAATGCAAGTTTTTAAAGCATCTGGTGTATGAGCATAGTCAAGAATAACAATGCCATTATTGTGAAGTTTTCCAATTTTTTCTAACCTTCCATTCACCGGCTCAATTTTTTGAGTAATTTTTAAAATTTTTTCCAATGAAATTTTACTTTTCATTGCAGCCATCATTGCCATCAGTAAATTTTTAGTCTGAACTCTTCCAATTAATTTAGTTGAAAAACTATATTTCTTTTTATTAAACCTGAATAATATTTTCTGTTCATTTTTTAAAAATTGATGATCTAATATTTCAAAACTTGATTTGGTATTTCCTATTGTGAATTTTTCTATTTTATTTAATTCCGTAATTCTACTCAACTTTGGTGAAATTTTTAAACCATTATCGAAAATAGCATAAGACTTTTTTTTCAATAATTTTTTAAATAATATTAATTTTGAATTTAAATAATTTTTATAAGACTTGTGATAATCTAAATGATCTCTAGACAAATTCGTAAATATACCAATATTAAATTTTAATCCATCCAATCTATTTTGATTTAATCCATGACTGGAGGCTTCCAAAATAACATTTTCAATTTTTTTTTCTTTTAATTTTTGTAAGATTTTATTTATTTGTATTGTATCAAATGTAGTATTTGAAAATTTATTTTTTACATTTATACCATCAACCCCTAATGTCCCGATCGAGGCTACTTTAATTTTATTTAAATATAAAATTTGAAAATAAAAATTTGCTATAGATGATTTTCCATTTGTCCCAGTAACTGCAATCAAATTATTTGGTTTTTTTTTAAATATTTTTGAACTGAATTGAGATAGTAATTTTCTAGGATTTTTATCGTTTAAAAATAAAATATTATTTTCAATACCAATTTTTTTTATTTTATCAGAAATTATTATTTTTGATCCATTTTGAATAGCATCCTTTATGAATAAATTTCCATCTGTATTGCTTCCTTTAAATGCAAAAAAAATATATCCCCTTTTAACTTGGTTAGAATTAAAGGCTATCCCTCTAAAACTTAATTTATGGTATTTTTTCTGAAGATTTGGAAAATAGTTTTTGAGTAACATGATTTACGCTCTTAATATTTTGTGGCTAAAATTGGCCCAATTTTATCCATGATCTGACCTGTTATCCAGACAGTGGTCCAACCTGCTGTATTCCTCCAATTACCTTTGTAGGGATATCTTTCATCTCTATAGTGATAGACAAATTCTCTGTTTGCTTTTGGTTCATCCAACATTACAGCTAATACAAATTTTGGATCAGAAGTTGGAAATACTGAGGCAAAAGTATTAACTTTTTTTTTAGAATAGCCACCTTTTGATGGTTGATCAGCGGTACCAGTTTTTCCCCCTATTTCATAACCTTTCACATTCGCAAAACCAGCTGTTCCCTCTTTTGTTGATACAATTTTTCTAAGAATAGGATTTATTGTTTCTGATAATTTTTCATTAAGTATTCTTTTTCTTTTCAACTTTTCCCTCTTTAACAATGAAGGTGTTATTTCGTATCCTCCATTACTTATAATTGAATAAGCTTTTGAAAGTTGTAATAAAGTTGTTGCAATTCCATGGCCAAAAGCAACTGTTGCAAGTTTGCATTTTCCCCATCTACCTATTTGGGTTGTACCAACCTCTTGGATATCGAATTCTAAATTTGCTATAATTCCAATAATTTGAAGAAACTCGTTATAATTCTCAATACCAACTTTTTCAGCAATTCTAACTGAACCAATATTTCCTGATCTTATCAAAATCTCTTCAGCAGTTAAATCTGATGGTATTTTGTCGTCGTACTCAGAGATAGAATTTCCTGCACATGTAATTCTTTTTTTAAGGTCTTTAAATTCTGTTTCTGGTTCCACAACATTGTATTGTAGACCTGCAGCCAAAGTAAATGTTTTAAAAACAGAGCCGAATTCATAAACACCTTTTGTAGCTCTATTAATATATTTTACATCTGATATTTTTTCTCTTTTGTTAAGGTCAAAGTCAGGAAGAGAAACCATTGATAAGATATCACCATTATTGATATTCATTAATATTGCAGCACTTCCAATATTTTGAAATATATCTTTAGATTTTAATAACTCTTCTTTGATTAAATATTGAAGATCTTTATCTAGGGTTAATTTTAAAGGTTCTTTTGTGGTTGTAAGTTCATAATCAAAAGTTTTTTCGATTCCTGATATACCATTATTATCATTATCAATTTGACCAATTACATGACTAAATAGATTTCCATTGGGATATATTCTAGCTATAGTATCCTCTTGAATAAAGGATTTGTCACCTAAGAGTAATATCTGCTCAAGTTTCTTTGGACTAATTTTTTTTTTAACATAAAAGAATTTCTTTCCATACATTTCATTGTTAAAACTTTTATTAGGAAAGATTAATTTAAGAGAAATTAATAATTTCTCTTTGTCAATTACTAAATTTGGGTTAATACCCAAATTAACTACAGGAACACTTTTAGCTAAAATATTTCCTTTATTATCTAGAATGCTAGATCTGAAGTTTTCTTTTTTCGATACTTTTTGAATTTCAGGAATTTTTTTAATACTCAGTAATATTACTTTTGATGAAAAAATGATCGCCAGAATAAAAAATACAAAAAAAATAAAAGCAATTCTTTCAAAAGATATATTGAGATAAGACTTATTTTCCTTAAATGAAAAACTAACATTATGTTTATCAAAACCTTGAGAGTGTTTATCTAATTCACTCATTAATTTTAACCATTTTTTCAATTTTTAGTTTATCGTTAAAAAATTTAATTTTGCGCAGATTTTCAATTTTCTTTTGTATAAATTTGTCCTCAAAATAAAATTGTTGATATTCCATTAGTTTTTTCGGTGAAGTTAAAATACTATAATCAAGTAGAGTAAGTTCATAACGATCATTTAAGATTCTAATATTTTCTTTTAACTGAAAAATTTCTTTATCAAGTTTTTTTGTTGAGTTTTTTGTTAAAGTTGTTGCAAATATTAAAAAAATTATAGGTGTAAAAAAAAACAATTTTTTCATTATATTATCTCAAATCCTCAACATTAATTAAATTATTAAATTTTTCTCTAAATTCACTAAAGTCACATTTATTATTAGTTTTAATTCCATACCTTAATTTAGCTGATCTTGATGGTGGGTTCTGACTAATTTCAATCGAGCTTGGTAAAATAGGCTTTTTATTTATTAATTTAAAACATTTTTCTGACAGACTTGCTTCAGGTAAATACCTTGAGGAATTTCTTTGCTCAGAATAGTGTTTAAAAAAAAATTTGACAATTCTATCCTCGATCGAGTGAAAACTAACTACAGCTATTATACCCCCTACAGGTATTAAATTAAATGAATTAATCAAACCATTTATTAATTCACTAATTTCTTTATTCACTAAAATTCTTAGAGCTTGAAAAACTTTAGTGGAATTATGTATTTTTTTTTTTTTATATTTTTTAACATTATCAATAATTTTAACTAAATCCTCTGTTTTTATGGTTTTATCTTTTCTATTTTCTACAATTTTTTTTGCTATTTTTTTTGAATATTTTTCATCACCAAATACTTTAAATACTTTGGCAAGATTATTTTCATCCATATTGGATATAATCTCATTTGCTGAAAAATCATTCATACCCATTCTCATATTTAACTTTCCTTTATCAGAAAATGATAAACCTTTTTGAGAATTTTTAATTTGGTCAAATGAATATCCTAAATCAAAAATTATTCCTTTTAATTTATGATTTTTTAATTTGATTTGATCTAATTGAGAAAATTTAAGATTATAAAATTTAAACCTTTTATCATATTTTTTTTGGAGTTTTGCTGTACTACTTAAAACATCTTTATCTCTATCCAATGCAATAATTTTGTTTTGTTTATTCTCAAGAATTTTTTCTGAATATCCCCCTTGACCAAAAGTACAATCTATAAATGTGCCACCATAAAGAGGGGAAATAATGCTAATTAATTCATTTAGCAGAACTGGAAAATGTTTTTTTTCCAGATTTATGGTGGCATTCATTTATTTTTTTGAAGACCATTAATTTTTTTGTCTTCTCAAAAATGCTGGAATTTCTAAATCGTCTTCCTCTTCATCTGTTTCCATTGATAATGAAGTTTCTTCTTCAGTTTCATTAAATGATCCATCAGAATTAAATAGCTCTGGTGTTTCCTCATCAAAATCGAAATTCTCTAAACCATTTGAAACAGAGGAATTACTTTCATCTGTTTTAAAAGACTGCTCGGAGGTTGTAGATGATACATTCTCTGCGGTACTTGTTTCCTCTTCAACATTTGTCGAACTTACTAATTCTTCTGAATTTTCAATTTCAGATGTCGCTTGACTTTCAGTTTCAGCTTTAATTTCTTCTTCTATTTTAAGAGCATTTGCCCCATTTGTAATGATTGAGCTGTTTTGGTTTGAGAATGTAAACGCTTGAGAAGAGCCTGTATTTGAAAAATCAGAATATCCAGGATTTCTATTTTGTATTCTATGAACCATATTGATAACTGATTTGGGCTCTGGTTGTTGCCCATCAAGAGAAGTCGCTACGATTGAAACTCTCATTAAACCATCTAGATTCTCGTCTGTAATTGCTCCGATTATTAGTTCTGCTTCTGGATCTACTTCAGCTCTAACTTTATTAACAGCTTCGTCTACTTCAAAAAGTTTAAGATCTTTTCCACCAGTGATATTGACTAGCAAGCCTTTAGCTCCTTTTAATGTGTAGTCATCTATAAGAGGATTGCTTATAGCCATCTCTGCAGCTTTAACTGCCCTGCCTTCACCCTCAGCCTGACCAGTGCCCATCATAGCTTTACCCATCGAACTCATAACTGTTTCAACATCAGCAAAATCTAAATTTATTAAACCAGGTCTTACCATAAGATCAGTGATGCTTTGAACTCCGTGCTTTAATACATCATTAGATAGCAAAAAAGATTCTTCAAATGTAGTTTGTTCACTTGCAATTTTGAATAAATTTTGATTTGGAACTACAATAATAGTATCTACATGTTTTCTTAATTCCTCAAGACCTTGATTTGCTTTCCTCATTCTTGAAGGACCTTCATATAAGAAAGGTAGGGTAACAACTCCGATCGTTAATATATTTAATTCTTTAGCAGCACGAGCAATAACATGGGCAGCACCTGTTCCGGTTCCACCACCCATTCCTGCAGTTATGAAAACCATGTTAGACCCTTGAAGAACATTAACAATCTCATTTAAGGACTCATCAGCAGCAGCTTCACCTATATCTAATTTTGATCCAGCACCTAATCCTTTTGTTAAATTTAATCCCATTTGGATTTTAGTTTGTGCATGGCTTAGTCTTAAATCCTGAGCATCAGTATTTACAGCTATAAACTCTACTCCTTGTAAACCTGACTCTATCATTCCATTGATTGCATTACCTCCTGCTCCTCCGATACCAAGAACTAATATTCTTGGTTTCAACTCTTTTATATCTGGTGCTTTAAAATTAATTGTCATTTATCCCCCGTTAGTTATTAAGTTTTTGCTCCCATTTAAGGTTAGCCCTATTAATGTTAGATTTTTTTCTAGCAGTGACCCTAAATTTTTCAAAACTTGTTGGTTCCCATATTTGGAAGGTTTTTCCCTGACCAACAAATAACATGCTATTTTTTATCTTTGCATGTTTTAATAATTTTTCAGTAATGAGAATTCTTCCCTCGCTATCAAATTGTAAGTTAATACTTTCCGATAGTATTGAGGTTGCAAAATAATCTTTCTTATCCTCAAACGGATTTAAAGTGTCTATTGCATTTGAGATTTTTTCAATTCTATCTTGAGGCCAAGCCTCAATTGAATGATTATTAAATGACGGAAAACATACGATTCCGTTGTATCCCGTATTAGAAAGATAGCTTCTAAAACTAGCAGGCACGGACACCCTTCCTTTTTTGTCTAATTTGTTTTCGTAAGTAGATAAAAACATAATCCATAAATTCCTTGTTTGGGATATTATGGGATATTATGGGTTTTAAATTAAATCGTCAACACCTAATATTACAATCGGGTATTCTTGATTTGTTCTTAATTTTTACAATATAACAAAATAAAATTTTGATTTTATTTAATAGGAGATAAAAATTATAAGGTTTTGATTTTGCCAGATAAAATATAAGCCGGGTTCTGTCATTTAAACTTATCATTTCTCTAGACCTTAAATCACTCTAAGGTTCAAGCAACTAACCCAGATGACTAGCCAAAGACTGCTTTTCGTTATTTCTAACAGTGTCATCTCTACTCAGTCTTGCTCCCAGTGGGGTTTTCCATGCGCTAGCTGTTACCAGCTTAGCCGGTGTGCTCTTACCACACCTTTTCACCCTTGCCTTGATATGGCGGTTTATTTTCTGTGGCACTATCCCTAGGGTCGCCCCCGCCAGTTATTAACTGGCACTGTGTCTTTGCAGAGCCCGGACTTTCCTCTTTAATAAATTAAAGCGATAAGTCTTTTATCTGGCATTAGGAGAATATAAAATTTTATATAAACTTCAATTATTTATTATTTAAGATTATAGAGGGATTTTGCTATATTATAACATTCTAAATCTAATTTTCCATCAATCAACTCAGGTCTAAATCTCATCTGAAAAATCTTTATGATTTTTTTTTGTTCCCTCAAGTTTGAATAATTAGTGCAATAACCAATTTTTTTTAAGTAATTAATAAATTTAATCAAACTTAATTCAGACAATTTTCTTCGAAGAGTTTTAAATTTTTTTCTATCTATTTTATGCCAAATTCCAATTTTTTTTTTATATAAATATTTCCAAGGAAATTTTTCACCCGGATCAATTTTTCTTAAGGGTGCTACATCAGAATGACCTAAAATATTTTTTTTATCAATTTTATATTTTTTAATTAGGAATTTTGAAATTTTAATTAAACATTTGATTTGCTTCTCATTAAATTTTCTATATCCGTGCTTATGGCCAGGATTTGAAATCTCAATTCCTATAGATTTATGATTCAGAGATTTTTGATTTCCCCAACTTGATTTACCCGCATGCCACGCAACGTATAAATCAGGTACCATTTTGATTAATTGTCCTGATCTAGTGATATAATAATGACAACTTACATTAGAATTAAGGCTTGATAATTTTTTTATTGCAAACTTATCTTTTTTCATTCCTGTATAATGAAAGATTAAATACTTTATCTTCTTTTTATCTCTTTTTCTTAAATTAAAGTTAGGAGAATAATTTAAAGTCATTTTTACAACATTTTTCTGCATTATTTTAAACATTTAAATCTTTTAATAATTAAAGGATATAATATAAAAAGGGTTAATGAAGAAAATTTTATCAATAATTGTGATTACATTATTTTCGCAGCTATTATCGGTAAGTGTTTTTGCAGGTTCAGATGGCACTGTAGAAATTAATGATAAAACTAATTCATCAAAACAAAATTCTGAGGTTAAAGATTGCTTTGAAACTATCAATAGAGGTGTTTTTGCGTTTAATCAAGGTTTGGACAAAATTTTTTTTAAACCTATTGCAAAAGGCTATAGATATCTTCCTAAACCAATAAGATCTGGCACTAGTAACGCTTTAAGTAATTTATCAAACGTAATAACTATACCGAATAATATCTTGCAAGGACAACTTAAAGATGCGGGAATTAATACTTTAAGATTTTCTATAAACACAACACTAGGAATTGCAGGTATTTTCGATGTAGCGTCATATTATGGATTAAATAAATTGGATAAAGAAGATTACGGTCAAACTTTAGGTACGTGGGGAGTAAAAGAAGGATGTTATTTTGTACTTCCGGTTTTAGGTCCTACAACAATTAGAGACTCTTTGGGCTCTATGGTCAATTTCTCAGGTGGTGATGCCTGGTACAATGTAACAATTGCAAATAATACAAATTATTTTGAAAATTCTGATTATTATTACTCTAAATTAACATCTGGAATAGATTTTAGGGCAAAAAATTTAGAAGCATTTAAGAGTCTGGAGGAAAATTCATTAGATCTGTACGCGTCTGTAAGAAGTCTCTACTTACAAGACAGAAAGAGAAAAATTTTAAATCTTGATGAGACTACTGAAACATTGAATGATGATGATTGGGAAGAAATAGACGATCAATAATTATTAATGCTAAAGATCAAGATAACTTCTATAATATTGTTAATATTATTGCTAACTCTTCCTTCAAACTCTAAAGAGCCAAGCCTATTGATAACCGAAATAGTTAATGAGGCTTCAATAATATTGTCTAGCGCAGATCCAGTTGAGTCAAAAATTATAAAATTAAATAATATTGCAGAGACTAACGTAGATATAAACGGTATAGGGATGTATACTTTAGGTAAATATCGGAAAACTCTTTCCGAGGATCAAAAAATTAAATATAAAAAATTATTTAAAAGTTATTTCTTAAAAAGTTTTTCTAGTAGATTAGTTGATTACTCTGATCCAAAAATAAATGTAGTTTCAGAAAAAAAATTAAATAATAATTATACAATTGTAAATACGGTTTTGGAGGAAACTTCTAAAAACCCCTCTATAAAGATAGATTGGAGGATATATACGAAAAACCCCAAAAGACCTTTGATAAGAGATCTTATAGTAGAAGGTTTAAGTTTAGCAAGAACCCAAAAAGAGGAATTCAAATCTATTATTCAAAATAATAATGGAGACATCAACTATCTCTTTAAATCTTTAGAGCAATTTATTATCAAATGAATGGTGGGCCCGCCAGGACTCGAACCTGGGACCAATACATTATGAGTGTACTGCTCTAACCAACTGAGCTACAGGCCCTGAAATTGTCTGTTTTTACTTTGTTTTTCTATCTTTATCAAGTTAATAGATCGATTAAGTATTATTTTTCCTAACTAAATAATAAGAATGCCAAAGTATATAATAATTAAATAAAATTTCTTGTAACTCTGAAAGTCTTATAAAATTAAAAGAAATAATTTCAAAGAAAGTATTTAATAAAATTTCATTATCATTAGCTGCAGGATGGCCTGGAGCAAGTTCTAATTTATCTATTATTAAATTTGGAAGAAAAAATATTAGAATTAAAAATGAAATAAATTTCAAATTATTATTTGGTAAAATAAAATTTTTTAAACTAGTAAGGTCAGTTTTAATAAATTTAATTAAAAAGAAAGATAAACTACACCAAATTAATAAGAGATTTCTTGGAACCTCATTAAATATACTAGAAATATTATGAATATTTGTTTCATTTTGATGATTTAAGTGTGAAAAAAACTCTGGTGTTTGCCATCCAAATAAATGCTGACCCCATGATATTTCTTCAAAAAAATAATATAATATTCCAGACAAATATATTGCAATTAAAATATTCCCAAAAATGCTAATTTCTTTATATTTTTTTTTAAAAAATTTGATTAAAAATATTATCGATATAAGTAAAAAGATTACTTGCAAAAATTCAACTAATCCATTTTCAGACCAAATAAAACTATTAAAACCTGTTTTATTCTTAAAAGGTAAAAACTCAAGAATTTGACTTATCTTGTAATAATAGAAATGTAATAAACCCTCAAATAACAACAGAATTATTAAGTATATAAATATTTTCAAGGAAAAATTAAAATTAAAAAAATTATTCATATTTATTATTTTTTAAACAACTTATTTACAATTAATATAAATTAAACAAAATATGGTGGGCCGTGTTGGTTACGCTCCAACTACCCCTGCAATGTCAATGCAGTACTCTACTATTGAGCTAACGGCCCGTTAACTTTCCAAAAAACTCTTTAATTGTTTGGATCTACTTGGGTGTTTTAACTTTCTGAGTGCCTTTGCCTCAATCTGACGAATTCTTTCTCTTGTAACCGAGAATTGAAGACCAACTTCCTCCAAAGTATGATCCGTGTTCATCCCAACTCCAAACCTCATTCTCAGAACTCTTTCTTCTCGAGGTGTTAAAGTTGAAAGTATTTTAGTTGTTGCTTCGCTTAAATTAGACTTAATTGCTTGTTCTAGTGGTGCTAGCGCTTTTGTGTCTTCTATGAAATCTCCTAAACTACTATCTTCCTCATCTCCAACTGGTTTCTCAAGTGAAACAGGTTCTTTTGATATTTTTAGGACTTTTCTTACTTTTTCTAGAGGCATTCTTAATTTTTTTGCGAGTTCCTCTGGAGTAGCCTCTCTACCAAATTCACTTAAAATTAATCTTTGCGTTCTTACGATTTTATTTATTGTCTCAATCATGTGTACGGGTATTCTTATAGTCCTTGCTTGGTCTGCTATTGATCTTGTTATAGCTTGTCTTATCCACCAAGTAGCATATGTAGAAAATTTGTAACCTCTTCTATATTCAAATTTATCAACTGCTTTCATTAATCCTATATTACCCTCTTGTATCAAATCTAAGAATTGCAAACCTCTATTAGTATATTTTTTTGCAATAGATATGACCAATCTAAGATTTGCCTCAACCATCTCTTTTTTTGCAATTCTAGATTCTTTTTCACCTTTTTGTATTCTGCTTACCATTAATTTATATTCGGTTACAGAAATACCAAGTTTATTACTTGTCTCAATTAATCTATCTTTTATATTTTTAAATTCTACTTTATATTTTTGAAAAAATTTTTTCCAAGAGTCATTAGTATTTAAAAAATTTTTTAGGTTTGGATTGATCTCATTTCCAACATAAAATTTAATAAATTCATCTCTTGGAATTTTTTCATTTAAGGCATATCTCATTAAATTACCCTCTAAAGATACTATTTTACGATTTTCAATATAATGTTTTTGAACCAGCTCCTCTAAGACTGATGGTGACAATTGTAACGTTTTAATATTTTCGAGAATATCTTCTACAATTTTTTTATAATTTTTTTCTTTTGATATAGAAAATTGTTTAGAATTTAATACACAATCTAATTTCTCTTTCTGATATTTAATAAGTTTATTATACTCTTTAGTTAGATTATATACAGTTTGCAAAACCTTTGGTTTAATTTCGGTTTCCATGGCCGCAAGTGTTGGGTTAAATTCATCATCTTCTGAATTATTACTCCCAGTTTCATTGTTTTGATTATCATTGCCATCATCTGATTTCTTTTGTCTTGCACTCTGCCCCGTATCTTCATCCTCCATATAATTTGTGTCAATGTCAATAATTTCTCTGACTAAAATTTCATCATTTTGAAGTTTGTTATTCCATTCAAAAAATTGTTGGGCTGTAATTGGACTTTGGGAAAGAGCATTCAACATTACGTCTTTGCCAGCCTCAATTCTTTTAGCTATAGCAATTTCACCTTCTCTTGAGAGCAACTCAACTCCACCCATCTCTCTTAAATACATTCTTATGGGATCATCACTTTTTTCAAGGGACTTTCCTTCTTCCTTAGAACCATTATCTTTTTTTCTAAGGACCTTAAAGTCTGCTTTTTTTTCGACCAAAACTATTTTCTCATCTAAGATGTGAATAAATGCTTGCTCTAAGTTTTCATTTGATAGATTTCTTTTTCCTAGTGATTTATTTAATTCATCATGGGTAATAAATCCTCTATGGGTTCCTCTGCCCATTAATCTTGCAAATGATTTTGTAATTATACGTTCCACAATAAAAAGTTCACATCTATATAATGCTAAAATCAAAAAAATCTATGGGTTTCTGATTAAAATTTAATTGATTTTTTGGAGTTTTTTGAGCTCTTTTAACTCGTTAAATGTTGTCTCACTTAAATCTTTTGAGAATCTTGATTCTAAGTCTGATATTCTTAATTCTAGCTCATAATTTTTTAGGTCTCTAATTAGCTCAGACAATATTTCAAGAATTTTTTGATCATCATTTAAATTTTTGGTCAATATATGTTTAATAGATGCGTATTTTAAAACCCTATCTATAAGGCTTTGGTCAATTTTTAAGTTTCCTATATCACTATTTTCAAATTTGTTAGTTTGACTTATGATTTCTTCAAATAATAACTTATTTTCACTACTAAATAATTTTACATTCTCAATTAAATTAAAATTATTTTTTATGAGTTTAGATTTTTTTAATAAAATATATAAAAAAGAAAATTCCTTTATATCAATAGCTGTGAAAGACTTTGTTTCATTATAAAAGTTTTGAGTTGATTTAAGTGATTTTGATGGTTTGGAGTAATTTTTTTTATACTTAAAGTTTGTATTTGGTGTTAGATCTGAAATCTTTCCTAGAAAGTATTCAAGTACATATTTTCTTATAAATTCGTCTTTAATAGTTGATGAAATTGATCTCAGTTTTTTTTCAAAGATAGCTCTTGATGAGGGATTATCATCTATATCTTTGGAATAATGATTAAATATGAATTTGTGGATGGGAACTGAATTACTTTTAGAAAAATTCTCAAAAAATTCTTTGCCCTTTTCATTAACAAAACTATCTGGATCATGTTTGTTGGGTAAAAATAAAAATGAAATTTCTTTTTCAGGTTTTAATTCAATAATTGAATTTTCTGCTGATCTTAAAGCTGCTTTATATCCACTTTCATCACCATCAAAGCAAATTATGATGTGATGGAAAAATTGACTAAGAGTTATTATTTGTCTTGTAGTTAATGAAGTTCCTAGATTTGCAACTACATTATCAACTTTATTTTTACTAAGACCTACAACATCCATATAGCCCTCAACAAGAAATATATTATTAATATTATTTGAAAGTTTTCTAGTAAAATCTAGATTATAAAGATTATTCCCCTTTTTAAAAAATGGGGTTTCTGGTGAATTAATATACTTAGCAAGATATTTACTATCATTCAAAATCCTACCGCCAAGAGCGATTGGGTCTCCTGAAATATTATTTATTGGAAAAATTACTCTATCTCTAAACCTATCAACATATTTTTTTTTATTTTCGTCAAAATAAAATAATCCTGTTTCTTTGATTTCACTTTCAGTAAATTCCTTAAAAATTTCTTCTTTAAAGTTTTCATCATTTGAAACATATCCAATTTTAAATTTCTTTACTTCCTCAACAGTTAAATTTCTATTTTTTAAGTAATCCTTTGCTTCCTTTGCTAAAGAGTTTTTAAAAAGATATTTATGATAAAATTCAACATATTTTGCATATATCAATTTATACTTGTTCCACTTTTCTTCTCTGATCTCATCCTCTTTTGAAAATGTATAAGGTCTCATCCCTGCTAAATTAGCTAAATATTTGACAGACTCACCAAATCTAAGATTTTGAGTCTTCATTACAAAATCAAAAATATTTCCATGCTCTGCAGTACTAAAGCAATGATAAAATTCCTTTTCATCATTAACTGTAAAAGAGGGTGTTTTTTCTGTTTTAAACGGTGAAAGGCCTACATATTCTTTTCCTCTCTTTTTTAAACTAACTGTTTTTGAAACTACAGTTGAAGTTTTTAATCTATTCTTTATTTCTTGTAAGTACTCTTTTGGGTATTTCATTTTTGATTTAATAATTCTTTTATAATTGCTCCTGCTTTAGAAAAATCGATGCTGTCACCATTATTTTTCTTTAATTCACCCATAACTTTTCCCATATCCTTGATTGAGTTTGCACCTGTTGATTTAATTACTTCTTCACAGATTTTCTTAGTATCTTCCTCGCTAATTTGTTTGGGTAAGTATTGGCTAATTATTCCAACTTCTTTTTCTTCTATATCCTGAAGATCCTTACGATTATTTTTTTTGTACAATTCAATCGATTCGCTGCGCTGTTTAATCATTTTTTTTAATAATTTCTTAATATCTTCATCATCTGTTTCTTTTTTTTCTGCCCCTGATCTGTTGTTAATATCTAAATCTTTAATTCCGGATAAAATTAACCTGTAAGTTGATATTTTATTTTTATCTTTAGATTTTAAAGCTGTTTTGTAGTCTGACTCTATACTTTATCTTAATGACATATTTAATTTTAGCGTATTGAAAATATTCTTCAAAAAGAAAAATATTTTTTTTACAAAATATACATTAGATGTGTTGCGCAAAAAAAGGTTTTATTGTATAGACCTTTAACTCATGAGTTGTAATTGATCAAAAAACAAAAAAATAAAATTGCAATTAATCATCAATTTCCTACAGGTATTTTAGTTCTAGATAACAAGCTAGTTTTCAAAGGTATTGGCCTTGGATATCAAGGAACTTCAACTGGAGAGGTTTGTTTTAATACCTCTTTTACAGGATATCAGGAAATCATATCAGACCCATCTTATGCTGGACAAATTATAAACTTTACATTTCCTCATATTGGGAACGTTGGAACTAATAATGAGGATTTAGAGTCAGATAAAGTTTGGACGAAAGGTGTAATATTTAATTCCGAAATTACTTCTCCATCAAATTATAGAGCATTACAGACATTAGATAAATGGCTTAAAAAAAATCAAATTGTTGGATTAACTGGATTAGATACAAGACGCCTGACAAACTTTATTAGAGATAAGGGTGCTCCAAAAGGTACTATTACAAATAATAAAAAAGGTAAATTTAATATTAAAAAACTAACCAATATGTCAGTTAAATGGTCTGGCTTAAATGGATTAGATCTTGCAAAAGAAGTATCAACAAAAAAAACTTATATATGGAAAGGGTTTAAAACTTGGAAAAAGGATATTGGATATAAAAAGAATAAAATAAAGAAATTTAAAATTATCGCAGTTGATTACGGAATTAAGAAAAATATTTTAAGATATTTCTCAGATTATAACTGTGAGGTAAAAGTAGTCTCATGTAAATTAACTGCAGATGAAATTGTGAAATTAAAACCTGATGGTATTTTTTTATCAAATGGGCCTGGGGATCCAGCGGCTACTGGAAAATATGCAATTGATACTGTTCAAAAATTAATTAAATTAAATTATCCTATATTTGGAATTTGTCTCGGTCATCAAATTTTAGCTTTGGCTTTAAATGCAAATACAAAAAAAATGAAATTGGGTCATAGAGGTGCCAATCATCCAGTAAAAAATTTAATTAATAATTCGGTTGAGATTACAAGTCAAAATCATGGATTTGTTGTCATAGAAAAAAGCTTATCTAAAAATATTCAAATTACTCATAAGTCACTATTTGATGATACTATTGAAGGGATAAGATTAAAAAACAAACCTGTCTTTTCTGTTCAGTATCATCCAGAAGCAAATCCTGGACCACAAGATAGTCAATACTTATTCAAAAACTTTATTCAAGATGTAAAAAAATATGCCGAAAAGAAAAGACATTAAAAAAATATTAGTTATTGGAGCAGGTCCAATAATAATTGGACAAGCATGTGAATTTGATTACTCGGGTACACAAGCTTGTAAGGCTCTTAAAGATGAAGGTTTTGAAGTAATTTTAATAAATTCAAATCCTGCAACTATTATGACTGATCCTGGAGTTGCTGATAAAACCTATATTGAACCCATCACAATTCCTGTTTTAGAAGAGGTTATTAAAAAAGAAAAACCTAACGCAATTTTACCGACAATGGGGGGACAGACTGCATTAAATTTAGCAATAAGTGCCGAAAAAGTTGGACTACTTAAAAAATATAAAATCGAATTGATAGGTGCAAATTCTAAGGCAATTGAAAATGCTGAAGATCGTAAAAAATTTAGAAAAAATATGTCTGACATTGGTTTAGATCTCCCAAAATCAAGAATTATAAATCACTTTAAAGATGCAGTTAAATGCTTGAAGGAGATAGGATTACCAGCAATAATTAGACCATCTTTTACTTTGGGTGGTTTGGGAGGAGGCATCGCTAAAAACAAAAAGGATTTCTTTAAACTTGTCAAAACCGGGATGAATGAGTCCCCTCAAAATCAGGTTTTAATCGAAGAGTCATTGGAGGGCTGGAAAGAATTTGAAATGGAGGTTGTGAGAGACAAAAAGGATAACTGTATAATAATTTGTTCAATAGAGAATGTAGATCCAATGGGAATACACACTGGGGACTCTATCACAGTTGCTCCAGCATTAACCTTAACTGATAAAGAATATCAAGTCATGAGAAATGCATCTATTGCCTGCTTAAGAAAAATTGGAGTTGAAACGGGGGGATCAAATGTTCAGTTTGCGATAAATCCTAGAAATGGAAGAATGGTTATAATAGAAATGAATCCAAGAGTATCAAGATCCTCTGCTCTTGCATCGAAAGCAACTGGTTTCCCAATTGCTAAAGTGGCAGCCAAACTTGCGGTGGGATACACTTTAGATGAATTAAAAAATGAAATTACAAAAGTAACTCCAGCATCATTTGAACCAACAATTGATTATGTTGTTACAAAAATACCAAGATTTACATTTGAAAAGTTTTCAGATACTAAAGCGGTACTTGGAACTTCAATGAGATCTGTTGGTGAAGCAATGGCAATTGGAAGAAACTTCAAAGAATCTTTTCAAAAAGCCTTGGTATCTTTAGAAACAGGATTTTCTGGATTGGATAATATTTTTAATTATTCAAAAAAAGATATTTTGAAAAATTTAAAGATTAATATTCCAAATAAATTAATATTAATTGCTGAAGCTTTTAGAAAAAATATTTCATTAGATAAAATCTATAAATTATCAAAGGTTGATCCTTGGTTCTTAAATCAAATTAAGGACCTTGTCGATGAAGAGAAGAATATAAAGAAGAGAGGTATTCCTAAAACTTATAATGAATTTAATAGAATAAAATCTATTGGCTTTTCAGATAAAAAATTGTCAGATATTACTGGTATAAAAGAAAAAATTGTAAGATTCAAAAGAGTTGCACTTAAAGTTTTACCAGTATTTAAAAAAGTAGATACTTGTGCTGCAGAATTTAAATCCTTTACTCCATATATGTATTCAACATATCAGAGAAGCTTTTCAATGAATACTGAGTGTGAAGCAGATCCGAGCAATAAGGAAAAAATAATAATACTAGGAGGAGGTCCAAATAGAATTGGTCAAGGTATAGAGTTTGATTATTGTTGCTGCCAGGCAAGCTTTTCTCTAAAAGAAGCTGGATTTGAAACAATTATGGTTAATTGTAATCCTGAAACAGTTTCAACAGACTATGACACAAGTGATAGGCTTTATTTCGAACCTCTTAAAGAAGAGTATGTTCAAAATATTATTTTAAAAGAAAAATCAAAAGGGAATCTTATAGGGGTTATTGCTCAATTTGGAGGACAAACTCCAATTAAATTAGCGAAATTCTTGCATGAGAATAAATTACCAATACTTGGTACTCAATATACTTCAATTGATCTTGCAGAGGACAGGGATAGATTTAGAGATCTATTAATCAAATTAAATTTGAAACAAGCGGAAAGTGCGATTGCTTACAAATTTGATCAAGCAATAAAAATAAGTGAAAAAATTGGACTCCCTGTTGTTGTTAGACCTTCTTATGTTTTAGGTGGAAGAGCAATGGAAATTGTTCATGATAAAAGTCAACTTAAAAAGTTTATTAATGAAGCTTTTAAAGCTTCAGAACAAAATCCAATTTTAATTGATAAATTTATAGATCATGCAATGGAAGTTGATGTAGATGCTATCTCAGATGGTAAAGATGTTTATGTTGCAGGCATCATGCAGCATATTGAAGAAGCAGGAGTGCATTCTGGAGACTCGGCTTGTTGTCTACCCCCAGTTTCTATCAAGGATAATCTTTTAAAAGAAATAAAAATTCAGACTAGAAAATTAGCCTTAGCATTAAAAGTTAAAGGACTTTTAAATATTCAATTTGCGATAAAGAAAGATGAAATTTTTGTAATAGAGTTAAATCCAAGAGCCAGTAGAACAGTTCCATTTGTATCAAAAGCTAATGGGATACCGTTAGCAAAAATTGCATCAAGAATAATGGCAGGTGAAAAACTTTCAAAATATAAATTAAAATATAAAACGAATAAAAAATTTGCAGTTAAAGAGGCTGTTTTTCCATTTAATAAATTCCCAAACAGCGATTTATTACTTGGACCAGAGATGAAATCAACAGGTGAAGTGATGGGACTTGATGATGATTTTGGAATGGCAATTGCTAAAAGTCAAATTGCTGCAGCAAACTCATTGCCTACCAAAGGTTTAACATTTTTGTCTGTTAAAGATTCACATAAACAAGAAATTATTGGTGTTGCTCAAAGACTTTTAAAACTAGGATTTACTTTATCAGCTACTAGAGGAACGGCAGATATCTTAATAAAAAATGGAATGAAATGTAGAAAAATTAACAAAGTAAGTAGTGGCAAACCTCATATAGTAGATATCCTCAATTCTAAAAAAATTGCTTTAGTTATAAATACAGGTGGTGGAAATAGCGAAAATAGAATTAATGATGCCTTGGCTTTAAGAAGAGGAACTTTGGCAAATAAAATTCCTTATTGTACTAATATGTCAACTGCTTATTCTTTTTTAGAGGCCATAAACTCTCTTAAGACAAAAAAACTTAGAGTGAAATCTCTTCAAGAAAACTGATCAACTTTCCAATCGGTTTCAAATGTAACATAATTTACTTGCAAACATCTTCTCTCTTTAATTATTTCTTTTTTTTCCATTCCATGCCAAGTATCAGGTCCACTTGAAAAAAAATATCCATAATTATCTTTATAAGGTAGTGTTTTTATGAGATTTAAATTTTCATCATAAAAATCTGTTCCTAAATCCTCGCTTTCATTATGCTTGTTAACAAATAGCAAGCAAGACATAAGTTTCTCTTTAATATCGCAATGTGGTTTTAACCAGAAACCTTCACGATCACAAATTACCTCAACTCTTACATAAGAATTTGATAGATCTTTATTTATTAATTCAGATATTTTTTGATATGTTTTTTTATTTTGAAGTTCTTTAATTAGATTGGTAAGTCCTGGGAATTCATTAGAATTTTCCTTTGTAACAAAACATCTAAATTTTAGAGCTTTTCCACCGTTTGATATACCTTCCCTAAACATCCCCTCACCTCCATCAATTGCTCTGGTACCATCATAATTAAGATTATGTTTTGAAGGATCAGATATTTCAGCACCTATTATCTCATCTATTTGCTGATCAGTAAGAGGTTTATTTAATTCCCAATGTACAAATGGTCTATCAAATTTCTTTGATTCATTAAGTATAGAATTTAAATATGACATTAGTTACTTATTCTTTCTTTTATAATTTTTGCTACTCTATTAGTTTCATCAAGTTTTTGATAAGTCCAAGTTTCTATTTCTTCCCCAAGATTTCTAGTTATATTTAATTCTCTAAATAAATTTCTAAATCTTTGAAATCTTATATCATTTTTTTTGGGTAAAATATTTGCAATATAAACAGGTTTTCCAGTCAATGCGGCCTCTGAAATCATTGAGCTAGAGTCACAAGTAACAATAATATTTTCGGAAATGGCTAGAGCTGATAAATAGGCTTTTTTATCTACATTCATTATTATGGTATGATTTTCACCAAAAAATTCTTTGGCATAATGAATGGTATTTAAAGGTGTTCTCATTGATGGAATAACAACAAGTTGAAAATCATGTTTTTTTAAAAGTTTATAAAAAATTGAAAAAATATGTTTCATATTTTTAGTTGAATAATCGTAGTATTTTGTGGGTCCACCCATTATTAAACACCAAATTTTTCTATCGTCTTTTTTTATTAAAGAGTTTAAATAATTTTTATTCTCAAATATTTCACTTTCTGTGAGATAATGAAGTGCGCCTTTCGTAGTAATAATATTAGAACCATTAATTTCATCATGTTCTGGTGCTACTATAAAATCAAAATAATTAAAATTTATTTTTGGATCTTGGATATGAATATTAAAGACTTTTTTATTTGAAATACTTTTTAAATGAATAGATGGAATTATACTTTTTCGTCCACAAGATATAATTAAATCATAATCTGATTGATTTATTTTTTTATAAACACTTTGCGAAATTGGCGTAAATTTTGATGGAATTAACTTCCATAAATTATTTAGTTCAACCTTGTGGTGAGTAAAATCGATATCCAAAGCTTTAGCTAAGCCTTCAACCTGGCTCAACATACCGTGCATACCCTCGGTCAATAAAATACCTTTTAATTTGCTCATTATTAACTATATAGACCTCTATGAGTGAAAAACCAACTAAACATACAAAAGTGTTAATAATTGGATCTGGCCCAGCGGGTTACACAGCTGCAGTTTATGCTGCTAGAGCTATGCTGAAACCAATGTTAGTCGCGGGAATGCAACCAGGTGGCCAATTAACAATTACAACTGATGTAGAAAACTATCCAGGTTTTGCAGATGTAATACAAGGACCATGGTTAATGGAACAAATGAGAGAACAAGCAAGAGCGGTGGGAACGGATTTAGTAGAAGACCATATACAATCAGTAAATTTAAAATCTAAACCTTTTGAAGCAATAGGAGATGGTGGACAAAAATATACTGCGGACTCAATTATAATTTCGACTGGTGCGCAAGCTCGATGGTTAAATATTGACTCTGAGGAAAAATTTAAAGGATTTGGAGTTTCAGCATGTGCAACATGTGATGGTTTCTTTTTCAAAGATAAAACAGTAGCTGTAGTTGGAGGTGGTAATGCTGCAGTTGAAGAGGCAATGTTCCTTACAAAATTTGCCTCAAAAGTACAATTAATTCACAGAAGAAATGAATTAAGAGCAGAAAAACTTTTGCAAAAGAAATTAATGGAAAATAAAAAAATTGAAATTATTTGGGACTCAGTTGTTGAAGAAGTAATTGGTGACGAAGAACCAAAAAATGTAAAAGGTTTAAAAATAAAGAATGTTAATTCTAATAAAGTGACGGAACTAAAAATTGATGGTTTGTTTATAGCTATAGGACATGATCCTGCAACTGCATTATTTAAAGACCAATTGGAAATGGATAATACAGGATATTTAATTACAAAAAGTGATTCTACAGAAACAAATATTCCAGGTGTTTATGCAGCTGGAGATGTCAAAGATAAAATTTATCGACAAGCTGTAACCGCAGCAGGAATGGGCTGTATGGCTGCATTAGAAGCTGAAAAATATTTGGCTTCAAATTAGTTAAATATCATCTATAAGAGAGAAATGGAAAATATTGTTAAACAGATACAATTATTGGCCTTGGTAATAATTTTAGTAGCAACAATAATTGCATTTGGTATGGAAGTTTATCAAATGATATCCATTCAAACAGTTACACTAGCTGATTTATTATTGCTTTTTCTATACTTAGAGGTTCTGGCAATGGTAAGAGTATTTTGGGAGAGTCAATCTATTCAAATTACACTTCCATTGTTTATTGCGATTACTGCTCTGTCTAGATTTATAATTTTACAAGGCAAATCTATCAATCCAGAGGTGTTATTATATGAAGCAGGCGCTATAGTTCTAATCGCTATTGCAATTCTTGTTTTACGGTTCCGAAACTCTCCATTATTTGGTTTAGAAAAAAAGAAAAAAATTAAGTAGCCTATTTACTATATGAAAGGCAAAGTATTATTAACTGGAATAAGTGGTTTTGTAGCAAAACATGTAGCTATAGAATTATTAAACTCAGGCTTTGAAGTTTTAGGAACGGTGAGGAATAAAAAATCAATAGAACAAACTAAAAAGACATTAGAAGAAAATAATGTTTCAACTGAGAAATTATCTTTTGTTGATTTAGATTTATTAAAAGATGATGGATGGAATGAAGCTGCAAAAGGTTGTAAATATATCATACATGTTGCCTCTCCTTTTCCATTGAAAGTTTCAAATGACAGAGAGTCACTTACTCCTGCTGCAAAAGATGGAACTTTAAGAGTTTTGAATGCTGGAATAGAAGCAGAAGTAGAACATATTGTAAAAACGTCATCTATAGTTTGCATGTATAGAAAACCAAATAGAACAAACCCTTATACATTTGGTGAAAATGATTGGACAGACCTAGAGTGGGATAAAACTACAGATTATTTTGTATCTAAAACCAGAGCCGAAATAGCTGCTTGGGAACTTATGGAGAGTAAAGGTATTAAAAATAAACTCACATGTATCAACCCTGGTTTTGTTCTGGGAGACTTTTTGAATGAGAAAAGTTGTACATCAATGGAATATGTTAAACAATTACTTCAAGGTAAATATCCGGCGGCTCCAAGATTTTCAGTCATGATATCTCATGTTAAAGATATTGCCAAAGCACATGTTTTATCTTTAAAAAATAAAAAAGCTGAAGGTAGAAGATTAATTGTTGGGTCCGGAGTAAGATCTATACTAGAATTGTCAAAAATAATGGCTAAAAATATTCCAAGTCATGCAAAAAAGCTTCCCAAAAAAGAATTACCTAATTTTATGGTTAAACTTATAAGTTATGTAGACTCTAGCGCAAAAAATTTGGTTCCTGATCTGGGACTTAGAATGCAAACAGACTCAACTTACGCTGAAGAAATTCTTGAAATGAAATTTATAGAGCCTGAAATTTCAGTAATTGACGCAGCAAAATCAGTAATTAAGCTTAATTTAGCTTAAACTTTCACAGAATAACTTAATCCTTTTCATTGCAACTTTTAATTTTTGCATGGAGGTTGCATAAGAAATTCTAAAATACCCATCTAATCCAAAAGCAGATCCTTGAACAACTGCAACATTTTGTTTTTCAAGTAGCTTTTGTACGAAATCTGTATCATTTTTAATTTTTGTTTTTTTTCCTATTAGACCTTTGCAACTAGGGAAAACATAAAACGCACCTTTTGGCATTAAACAAGTAATCCCTGTTATGCTATTTAAATAATTAACAACGAATTTTCTTCTGTCACTGAAAGATTTTGCTCTTTTTTTGATAAAGCTTTGGGTTCCATTCAAAGCCTCTACAGCAGCTGCCTGACTTATAGATGATGGATTAGAGGTAGATTGTGACTGAATTTTTCTTATTGCAGCTATAATATTTTTTGGTCCAGCAGCATAACCAATCCTCCACCCAGTCATAGCATATGCCTTACTTACACCATTCATAGTTAATGTTCTGTCTTTTAGTTTTTTGATTTGTGCGATTGTAAAAAATTTAAAATTATCAAATTTTACGTGCTCATAGATATCATCGCTCAAAATAAAAACATTTTTATTTTTAAGTAATACCTTTCCTAAGCTAATAATTTCTTTTTTAGAATAAGCTGCACCAGTAGGATTAGATGGAGAATTTAAAATTATCCATTTGGTTTTTTTTGTAATGGCATTTTTGAGTTTGATAGGTGTTAATTTGAATCCATCTTCTTCTCCACATTTTATAAATTTTGGTTTCCCTCCAGCGAGCAAAACCATATCTGGGTACGATACCCAAAAAGGAGCAGGTATTAAAACTTCATCTCCTTTATTTAATGTTGCAACAAAAGCATTGTATAAAACTTGTTTTCCCCCAGTTCCTACAGTTATCTGTTCTGAAGTATAATTAAGTTTATTTTCTCTTTTAAACTTTTTTATAACTGCATTTTTGATTGCAGGCGTCCCATCCACTGGAGTGTATTTAGTATCACCTTTTCTTATGGCTTTTACAGCAGCTTTTTTAATATTATCTGGTGTGTCAAAATCAGGTTCACCTGCACCTAAAGCTATTACATCCTTTCCAGCAGCTTTTAATTCTCTCGCTTTTTGAGTTACAGCTATTGTTGGTGAAGGTTTAATTCTTTTTAAACTGTTTGATATTATGCTCATTGAAAATTGTTTATATTCTATTACTTTATTTAATATATGGAAAATACATATCAAGATTTAATTACAGATATTCAAAGTAAAAATCCAAAAATAAGTGGAAAACTTGAAGGTGGCAGAAAATTTAAAATTAAATCTGATTTTAAACCAGCAGGAGATCAGCCAGAAGCAATAAAAAATTTGGTTAATGGTGCTAAAAAAAACCAATTTAATCAAGTTTTATTGGGGGTAACTGGATCAGGCAAAACCTTTACTATGGCTAAAGTAATTGAAGAAACAAACAGACCAGCTTTAATACTTGCACCAAATAAAACACTTGCTGCACAGCTTTACGGCGAGATGAAAAGTTTTTTTCCAGACAATGCTGTGGAGTATTTTGTGTCCTACTACGATTATTACACTCCAGAGGCATATGTTCCAAGATCAGACACTTACATAGAAAAAGAGGCATCAATTAACGAGCAAATTGATCGAATGAGGCACTCTGCTACTCGTTCTCTTCTTGAAAGAGATGATGTTCTCATAGTCGCGAGTGTATCTTGCATCTATGGATTAGGATCCGTTGAAGCCTATAGTAAAATGACACTTACTCTTCAAAAAAACTATGACTATAATAGAGAGCATATAATAAAATCTTTAGTTGCACTTCAATATAAAAGAAATGACCAAAACTTTTATAGAGGTACATTTAGAGCTAGAGGTGAATATTTAGAGATTTTTCCATCTCATTTAGAGGATAGAGCTTGGAGGCTAAGTTTGTTTGGGGACAAACTTGAAAAAATTGAGGAGTTTGATCCATTAACAGGAGATCAAGTGAGAGAGTTAAATTTAATTAAAGTTTATGCTAATAGTCACTACATAACCCCAAAACCTACAATAGAACAAGCAGTAATAAATATTAAACAAGAATTAGAGATAACTCTTAAAAAACATAAAGAACAAAATAAATTACTAGAAGCACAAAGATTGGAAGAGCGAACGAAATTCGATCTTGAAATGATTGAGGCTACAGGATCATGTGCAGGAATTGAAAATTATTCAAGGTTTTTGTCTGGAAGAAAACCCGGAGAACCTCCACCTACTCTATTCGAATATTTTCCAGATAACACGTTGATATTTGTTGATGAGTGTCATGTTACAGTTCCACAGCTAAATGGAATGTTTAAAGGAGATCGATCTAGGAAAAGTACTTTAGCAGAATATGGTTTTAGACTGCCATCATGTATGGATAACAGACCATTAAAATTTGAAGAGTGGGATATGATGAGAACACAAACTGTTTTTGTATCAGCAACACCTGGTCCATGGGAATTAGAACAAACAAAAGGTAAATTTATTGATCAAGTTATTCGACCAACTGGATTAATTGATCCCCCAGTTGAAATAAAGCCTGCAAAAAATCAAGTTGATGACCTGATGCATGAATGTCTAAAAACAATTGAAAAAAATTATAGAGTTCTTGTTACTACTTTGACAAAAAAAATGGCCGAGGATCTAACTGAATATTTACATGAAAATGGTATCAAAGTAAGATATTTGCATTCTGACATTGATACTCTAGAGAGAATTGAAATAATGAGAGATTTGAGGCTAGGTGTTTTTGATGTTTTGGTTGGAATAAATTTATTAAGAGAGGGCTTAGATATACCAGAATGTGCATTAGTTGGGATATTAGATGCTGATAAAGAGGGTTTTTTAAGATCAGAGACTTCATTGATTCAAACCATCGGAAGAGCAGCAAGAAATTTAGATGGTAAAGTTATTTTGTATGCTGATAAAGAAACTAAAAGTATAAAAAAAGCTATCAAAGAGACCGAAAGAAGAAGAAATATTCAACTTGATTATAATAAAAAAAATAAGATCAGTGCAACTACTGTAAAAAAAGAAATAAGCGATGTTCTAGAAAGCGTATATGAAAAAGATTATGTTAAAATTGGTACTGGAGCAAATGTAGGGGGCAATCTTAAAAAACATATAAAAGCTTTGAACAAAAAAATGAAAGAGTCTGCAACAAATTTGGAATTTGAGGAAGCGGCTAAAATAAGGGATGAAATTAGAAAACTTGAAAGTACAGAATTGGAGGTTACACTTAACCCTAAGGTAAAACAATATAGTCTCAACAATAAAATATATCCAAAGGGAAGATCAACTATGGGAATGCCAGGAACAAGAGCTCAAAAGGGTAAAAAAAAATGGAAGCAAATAAAATCATAATTACAGGTGGAGCTACTAGAATCGGAGCTGCAATAGCTAGAAAACTTTCAGGTATGGGAGTAGAAATTGTTATTCATTATAACAAATCAAAAGCAAAGGCTGAAAAACTCAAAAAAGAATTACATACAAATGGTACGAAAGTTTATCTGGTTAAAGGAGATCTAAGTGTTGAAAGCGATGTGAATAAGATTGTTAAATTTGCAAAGTCCAAATTAAAATATTTCGATTGTTTGATAAATAATGCTTCACTGTTTGAAAGTGATAAGTTAGAAAACTTTAATACAGATAGTTGGGGACAACATTTAAGAACAAATCTAAGAAGTCCTGCACTTTTATCAAAAGAATTTGCTAAAAATATTAAAACTAAAAACAATAATATTATTAATATAATTGATCAAAGAGTTTTTAAACTTACTCCATATTTTTTTTCATATACCATAAGTAAAACTGGACTTTATACCCTTACAAAAACTAGTGCCATGAGCTTAGCGCCAAAAATAAGAGTTAATGGAATTGCCCCTGGTCCTACAATTAAAAACAAGAGACAAAGTGGAAAACATTTTAAAAAACAATACATGGCAACACCTCTCAAAAGACAAGTAGATGTTCAACAAATATGCAACGCGGTAGACTTTTTCATAAAAAATATATCTATTACTGGACAAGTGTTGGCAATAGATAGTGGTCAAAACTTAAATTGGCAAACTCCAGACATAATGGGTGGAAAAGAATGAAATATTTATACTTATTCTTATCAATATTTATTCTGACAATATCAACATCGTTTGCTGATGGTCACAATATTAAGAAAGACGGATTTTTATCAAAGAAATTCAAAATAACTAAATTGTCAACAATTGAAGATCCGACTAATAAAATAGTTTTAATCAATAACCATGGTCAAAGTAATTTTGATGGAAAACAAAATTTTTGTACATCTATAGACCAAATTAGAAACCGTGTTTCGTTAATAGATGAAGAAATAAATGGAAAAAAAATTATGCTCTATAATTTATGTGCACATAAAATAGCAGGTGATATGGGCAAAAAATGGTGGTTTTCAAAAAAACCATACGAAGGCAA
>CABZJN010000010.1 GCA_902526085.1 uncultured Pelagibacteraceae bacterium | reverse complement strand
CTTTAAAGAGATTGATTAACTATACAGTTTCATCAACTCAAGAAATAAAAGAGGAGTTTAGAGTAAAATTAAAAGCCTCAATTCCTGATATTATTTATGTCTACTCTGAAAATAGTGCTAAGAGTTTATTAAATTTACTTAAAAAATATGATCTTTTAGACAGTTGGATGGATACCAATTTGATGTGTATGGGTGAAAAAGCATCGGCAATTTTAAATGAGATCAAGTGGAAAAAAATTTTTCTATTTAACTCTGGTGAAGAAGAGTTTTTGCTATATAAAATTTAGCCATGAGTGTTTTAGAGAACTTTTCAGGACTTTTTTTGTCTGTATGGCAAAAAGGAATTTTAGGCGTTAACTTTGTAGAGATCTTAATTGGTCTTGGAATATTCTTTATATTCCTAGTTTTCAGAGGTTTAATAAGTAAATTAGTTATTAAAAAATTAGAATTAATATCAAAAAGAACAACCAATAAACTTGATGATACTTTCGTTAAGGCAATGGAGGGGCCAGCAAGATTTCTTCCAATTGTTCTTGGAGTATTTTTTGCAAGTTACTATATGTCTTTTGCAGAAGATACGAGGTTATTTTTAGATAATGTAAATAGAACTTTAATCACAATATTGCTCTTTTGGATTATTCATCAAATAATTGAACCAATTTCCTATATACTAAGTGGATTCGATAAGATTTTAACTAGAGAACTAATTGGCTGGATAATCAAATCATTAAAAATTTTAATTTTAATTTTAGGAGCAGCAGCTGTTTTAGAACTATGGGGAATTAAAATTGGTCCAATTATTGCGGGACTTGGTTTATTTGGTGTTGCAGTTGCTTTAGGAGCACAAGATTTATTCAAAAATTTAATATCAGGAATTTTAGTACTTGTTGAAAAAAGATTTAAAATGGGTGATTGGATTGAAGTTGAAGGAATAATCGAGGGTGTAGTTGAAAAAATAGGTTTTAGATCAACTGTTATACGAAAATTTGATAAGTCTTTAGCAATTATTCCAAATTTTCAGTTTGCAGAGAATGCTGTAATTAATAAAAGTCAAATTACAAATTGGAGAATTAGTTGGACAATAACACTTCAGTATGACTCTACTGTTGAACAATTAAAAACTATACGAAATGAGATAGAAGATTTTATTAATAGTTCAGAAGATTATAATACCAAAGTTGGTGTTTCTGTAAGGGTTGATAAATTTGCTGATAGCTCAATTGATATGTATGTAAGATGTTATACAAAAACAAACAGTTGGAGTGAAATGTTGTTGGTTAAAGAAAGACTGGCAATTAAAATTAAGGAAATTGTTGAGGGTAATAAAGCATCTTTTGCTTTTCCAAGCACTTCTGTATATGTAGAGAAGAAATGATAGCTATTTTTTACTTAGCTTTACAATTATTAAAATTATATTCTTATGTAGTAATCGCTAACGTTGTCATTAGCTGGTTAATAGCTTTTAATGTCTTAAATACTTCAAATAGATTTGTTTATTCAATATTAGAGTTTACTTATAAGCTTACTGACCCAATACTTAATAAAATAAGGGGGTTTTTGCCTAGTCTAGGTGCTTTTGATATATCACCTATCATTCTTCTTTTGTTGATCTGGTTTGTAGAAATGTGTATGAAACTCTACATAGCACCACTTATTTTTTAATAATCATGATTTTAATAGACGGAAAAAAACAATCAGCTGAACTTAGAGAAGAATTAAAAACAGAGGTAGATGGCCTTAGAGAAAAATATAACAAAGTTCCAGGTCTTACAGTAATCTTAATCGGAGATTTGGCTCCAAGTCAGATTTATGTGAGAAATAAAGAAAAATCAGCAACACAAGTTGGTTTAAAATCTGAAGTTATTAAATACCCAGATACAGTAGATGAAAAAACAGTCTTAGATAAAATTGAAGAACTTAATAAAGATGAAACTGTTTCAGGAATTTTGGTTCAATTGCCACTCCCAAAACATATTAACAAGCAACACGTTATAGAAACAATATCACCACATAAAGATGTTGATGGTTTACACCCCATGAATGTTGGTAATCTTTCATCTGGATACCAAGGTTCAATTCCTTGTACACCCCTTGGATGTTATTATTTACTAAAAAAAATTGAACCTAACCTAACAGGAAAAAAAGCTGTAATGATTGGACGGTCAAATTTAAATGGCAAGGCAATGGCACAACTTTTACTTCAAGAAGATTGTACAGTAACAATTACTCACTCAAAAACTAAAAATCTTCAGCATGAATGTCTAGAAGCAGATGTTATCGTTGCTGCTGTTGGAATTCCTGAACTTATAAAAGGTAATTGGGTGAAAAAGGATGCAATAGTTATTGATGTTGGCATAAACAAAACAGAAAATGGTTTGGTAGGTGATGTTGATTTTGAAGAAGTTTCAAAAATTGCAAAAGCTTTAACTCCAGTTCCAGGAGGAGTTGGACCAATGACAATTGCTTGTTTGTTAAAAAATACAATTGAGTGTTTTAAAAGAACCTTAAATAGCTAAAAATTATTGTCAAACTTAACAATTTTAATTGTTATATTTTTTATCTATAATTCTTTTACATTAGCTATGGAAAAAACACCTTATCATCATTTACCTGACGGTAGTTTTAGGAATCCTGAAGGATCTCCAGAAAGAAACTCAAATTTTAAGTGGTCATTTAAAATATTTAATAAGGAAAAGAAAAAACTTGATATGACTATTCCTGAAGATCATATTGTTGAAAAACATAAAGTGCTCTCAGATTTAGAAAATCTAAAAAATGATGATTATGTAGGCTGGATAGGACATGCAACTTTTTTAATAAAGCTTGGAAACACAACAATAATAACCGATCCAGTATTTTCAAAAAATGCGGGCCCTTTAATTTTTGGTCCAAAAAGATTTGCTGAAACGGCATTAAACTTAAATGAAATTCCAAAAACAGATTTATTTCTTCTGACACATAATCATTATGATCACCAAGATATGAGAACAATCAGAAAATTTCCTTTCAAAGATGCAAAGGTTTTACTTCCATTAAAGCTTGGAAAATATTTTACAAGAAATAAATATAAAGATGTCAATGAAATGGATTGGTATGATGAAATTAAGATTAATGAGGATTTAAAAGTAACTTTAATTCCTGCAGTACATTGGTCAAAAAGAAGTTTGACTGATACTAACAAAACATTATGGGGAAATTTCTTAATCGAATATAAAAATAAAAAAATACTTTTTGCATGTGATACTGGTGTTGGAAATATTTATAAAGAATTAGGTGAAAAATATGGGCCTATTGATTTAACTTTTATTAATATTGGCGCTTATAACTTTTATCCATTATCTCCAAATAAAGATAAATCTTCTTATCATACTAATCCTGAAGAGGCCCTAAGTATTGCCAGAGATTTAAAAAGTAAAAAAGTATTAGGAATGCATTGGGGTACTTTTGTTTTATCTTTGGAGCCAATAATGGAACCACCAGTTAGATTTAAAGATAATGCAGAAAAATATGGTTTTAAAGAAGAAGATGCAATTATTTTTAAAATTGGAGAATTCCAATCATTACAAAATATATTTAATTTTTAAGATCCTCAAGTATTTTAGGTATGTACTTTTTAAAGTTAAAAAAACCTTTATTACAGAATTTCCATGAGTTTTGATCAAGTCTTCTGTATAGAAACTCAATATTTTTTAGAGAGCTTTGATTTATGTAATCTAAATTTTCTCCAACTGTTGGATAAAGACAATAAGCACTTTCTAAATTTTTTATTTCGCTAATATCAAAAATCTCACAGTTAATTGATTTTTCCTGCAACCTTTTCTTTTGGTCCTCAATTAAACTGACCTTAAAATTCAGCACATTTTCACTAAGTTTAATTTTTCTATTTTCATTTTTATTAGCAATAAGTAGAATTTTTTTGAATTTCTGAATTGCAAAGTCAGTGATTTCATATGCTAGGTTATTTTCAAAAACTAGTAAGTTTTTCTCCTCAATATTTATTGGATTTTCAAAAGTTTTATGAAGAATAATGTAATTTTTATCGTTTACCTTTGGAGGTGCATTTTCGTTAAGTTTTATATTTTCAAATCTATTATTTGTAAATTTTTTAATATTCCATTCACTTGCAAGATAATGTTTCCCTTGAGTTTGAATACCTGCAACCCAACGCCAACCTAAGGTATTAGATGCAGTATCACCATCGTATAAGTGTTGCATAAAAAATTCAGCACCAAGTTGCCAAGGTAATTCAAGTGTAAATATCCAAATACTTGCAAACCACATCCTCGTATGGTTATGCAAATAATTAAAGGTTTTTAATTCATTTACCCATTCATTAAAGCACTCAATTGATGTGTTGCCTTCAATCGCATTTAAGTAACTCTTATTATCCTTAAATTCTTCTTTAATTCTTTTCAAATCTGTTAAATAGTCATCCCATACTCCAGATCGAAGTTCCATCCATCCTTTCCAATAAGTTCTCCATAGAACTTCTTGAATAAACTTTTCATTTTTTGAAAAGGAAAATTTTTCCAGTGACTTACTAATTACTTCTTTTTCGTTAATAACCCCGTGTGTTATGTATGGAGATAAGCAAGATGTATTAGATCTTTTATCAGGACCAAAATCAAAATTTCTCAGTCTTGAATACTCTTCTAAATTTTTCTCAATGAAGATATTGAGATTTTCAACAGCTGTTTGTCTTGTTGGTTTTAAATTCATAATAAAAAATTTTACTTTAGATAATTTATATTAAAAAAATGTAAAGGGCCCAAAAAAACCTAATTGGGCCCTTAATTATTATTGGAGAATAATTTCGTTGTTTTTTTCTAGTATTTTATCTCAACTTTTTTTTGTGAAAGTTAATAAATCTTTCTACATTTGATTTATTAAAAGTTTTATTTTCTTCGAAAGAAACTTTTTTCATCGAGTAAGCATTACTGGAAGTTTGTCTTGACTGAATTGTAATATTTCCTTTATAAAGTTTGAGTTTTACTGATCCATTTACTTTATTTCTCTTTGAATCAACAATTTTTTGTAGTTTAAATCTTTCCTTTGAATACCAATAGCCGTTGTAGACAAGTTCTGCATATCTTGGCATAACCTCATCTTTTTTATGCATTGTATCTTTATCTAAAGTTACAGACTCAATGGCTCTGTGAGCTACAAGCAATAATGTTCCTCCTGGAGTTTCATAAACTCCTCTCGATTTTATCCCGATGAATCTATTTTCAACTAAATCTACTCTCCCTATTCCATTTTTGCCGGCTAATTGATTGAGTTTACTCAATACTTTCGCTGGAGATAATTTTTTTCCATTTAAACCAACTGGGTCGCCGTTCTTATAATTAATTGTTATAAAACTTGCTTTATTTGGGGCTTTTTCAGGGGAAGTTGTTCTTTGAAATATAAATTCTGGTGCAGAACTTTTCGGATTTTCTAAAACTTTACCCTCCGTTGAGGTATGGAATAAATTATCATCCACCGAGAATGGTGGTGCTCCCTTTTTATCTTTAGGAATAGGTATTCCATGTTTTTTTGCATAATAAATGAGATCCGTTCTTGATTTTAATTTCCAAATTCTCCAAGGAGCAATTACTTTTATTTTAGGACCAAAGTAATGATATCCAAGTTCAAATCTCACTTGATCATTTCCTTTTCCTGTTGAACCATGTGAGACAGCATAAGCTTTAAATTTTTTTGCAACTCTAATTTGGTCTTTTGCAATAAGTGGTCTTGCAATTGATGTACCCAACAAATAAACACCCTCATAAAGAGCATGACCTCTTATCATTGGGTAGACATAATCTTTAACAAAAATATTTTTTAGATCTTGGATGATAATTTTTTTTACACCTAATTTTTTTGCATTCTTAATAATTTTTTTTTTATCTATCTCTTGCCCAACATCAGCTGTGTAGGCTATTACTTCTGCATCATAATTTTCCTGAAGCCATTTAAGAATTATAGACGTATCCAAACCACCTGAATAGGCGAGCACAATCTTCTTTTGTCTTTTCATTTAAGTGCAGCTTTTTTTAGCAGCGTTATAAGCTTTTGTAAAACCCATTAAAGAATAGTCATCAGTAGTTTGTGTACCACTTTGTTTATAAGCAGTTATCATTAGCCTAGATGCTTTTTTCATTCTTTTAATTATTTTTTGCTCTGTTTTTCCACTTGAAATCCATGCAAATTTATTTTGTGGTAAGTCAAACTCAAATTTTGATTTACCAGATGTCGCTAAAATTGCATTTTGAACATTAAAGTCATAACCAGAAGTTATGCTCACTTCATCTGAAATTTTGTCTTCAGGTCTAAATGATACAAATAGTCTAGCTTCTCTATTATTCGCTTTAGGAGATTGTCTAACTGGAACTGAATAAGCAAAACAAATTTTTCCAGTTTCATTAAAAACTGCAACAGCATTCCAATCTTTAAAAGTTCCTAACTTTGTCAAGTCTTCTGACTGGACAGATGTCATTAGAAATACTGTCAATATAAGTGTTTTTAAAAATAATTTTTTAATTATGGACATGGATTAGGATATTTTTTTTGCACATTATTTATTTCTTTAATTACTTCACTATCAAGATTCACTTTTACACTTTCTACGTTAGTTTTCAACTGCTCCATAGTTGTTGCTCCAATAATTACACTAGTCATAAAATCTTGTACTTCACAGAATTTTATAGACATTTGACTCATATCAAGATCAAATTTTTGACTAATTTTGTAATAATCTTCAACAGCCTCCTCCATATTTGGCTTTCTATACCTTGTCCAAAAATCAAAATCTCTCTCCATTCTTGATCCTTTTGGAAATTGTTTATTTCTATATTTGCCTGTTAAATAACCACTGGCTAAAGGTGAATATGATAAACACCCTATATTTTCTCTGATAGATACTTCTGCTAAACCAACTTCATAAGACCTATTTAATAAACTGTATGGATTTTGAATAGACATCATTCTTGGTAGATCTTTATCTCTTGAAAGTTGAAGATAATTCATAACTCCCCATGGGGTTTCATTTGACAAACCGACATACCTAATTTTGCCTTCCTCAATAAATTTTTTTAAATTTTCCAAAACATCTTCAAATTTATTCCAGTCATTTTCTTTGTGCTCGTAACCCAATCTTCCAAAGTTATTTACGTTTCTTTCAGGCCAATGTAATTGATAAAGATCAATATAATCAGTTTTTAATCTCTTTAGACTTCCATGAAGAGCGTTCTCTAAGTTTTTGCCAGTAAAACTATTTTCTCCATTTCTCATATATTTTCTACTAGGGCCTCCCACTTTGGATGCCAGTATAATTGCTTCTCTTTTTTTTGTTTTTTCAAACCAATTTCCAATTATAGTCTCTGTATGACCATAAGTTTCAGCTTTTGGTGGAACTGCATAAAGTTCAGCTGTATCCCAAAAATTTACCCCATTATCTAAAGAGTAATCCATTTGTTCAAATGCCTCATTTTGGGTATTTTGTTCACCCCAAGTCATTGTCCCAAGACAGATTGTGCTTACATTTAGGTCTGTATTTCCTAGTTTTTTATAATTCATAATTTATGTAGTATTTGTTACATTTATTTTGACGACTTGAAAATCTTAAAAAAAAATCTTATATAAATAATATGGAATTCAATAAAGATAATATTTTAAATAAAGCAACAACAGCCAAGCAAACTGTTGTAATGGATGAAGGCTTAAGAGCCTACATGCTTAAAGTTTATAACTATATGGCAACTGGTGTTTTGCTCACTGGAATAATAGCACTTTTATCATTTAAAATGTCTGTTGTAACAGATCCAAACGGAGCAATTGTTGGATTAACAGAATTTGGGAATGCAATTTATTTATCAGGTTTAAAATGGATTGTAATGTTAGCTCCATTAGGAATTGTGTTTTACATGAGTTTTGGAATTAATAAAATGAGTGCTTCAAGAGCTCAGACAACTTTCTGGTTATTTGCTGCATTAATGGGATTATCTCTTTCATCAATATTACTTGTTTACACAGGTTTAAGTGTAACAAGAGTATTCTTTATTTCTTCAGCAACATTTGGTGCAATGAGCATCTATGGCTACACAACAAAAAGAGATTTAACTAAGATGGGATCTTTTTTAATGATGGGTTTAATAGGAATTATAATTGCATCAATAGTAAATATATTTTTAAAATCATCAATGATGTATTTTGCAATATCAATAATCGGTGTTTTAGTATTTGTTGGCTTAACTGCATATGATACACAAAAAATTAAAAATATGTATGCTGCCTCTGACAGTGGTGAGTTAATGGGTAAAAAAGCTGTTATGGGAGCATTAACTTTATATTTAGATTTTATAAATTTGTTTATAATGCTTTTAAGATTATTTGGTCAAAGAAGATAACACCTAAATTTTTTTCCAATCAACTTTACTCAAGAGCATCTTAAGATCATATGAATTTTTTAGTATCTTACCATTAGTATCTGTAATTAAATATTTAAGATTTTTGTTTGAAGGCTTAAAATTTTTACAAATTTTATATACAGCTTTTTCAGCAGCATTTTTAAAAACACTAAAACTTACTTGCTTTCCCGAAATAGTAAGACCATAGTCTTTCCAATTGCCCGAGGAAACCATTTTTGCATAAAGATTTAAAATAATTTTTAATTCGGTTCTCTCAAAAAAAAGTTTTTTATCTTCATCTTTATTCGTATTATTTACTACTAATTTTAAATTTCTATTCATTCAGTTTGTATTTGTTTATTAAACCTATTTGAAAAGCAGTAAAAATAAAGGTTATTGGTAACATTCCCCAAACTTTAAAGTTAACCCAAAATTCTTCTGATTGCGTTCTCCAAATAATTTCATTTAAAATCGCTAATCCAAAAAAGAAGTACGTCCATCTTTTATTTAAAATCTCCCATCCTTCATCACTTAAGGGCATAGATTTTCCAAGTAATTTTTTCAAAACTGGTTCATTTGTAAAGTATTTGCCAAACATTAACGCAAGACCAAACAAAATATTTATTATTGTCGGCTTCATGTAAATAAATATAGGATCATCAAAATAAATTGTTAAACCACCAAACAATGTAATCAATATTCCACTTATTAATGGTACCTTTGGAATTGTTTTTTCAACAATCCACATAATTAAAACTGCTATTATTGTTGCAACTATCAGTGGAGGTATTGCAACAATTAAATTTTTATCATTGTTATAATAAAAATAAAAAAATATTACCAAAGGCCCTAAATCAGTAACAAATTTTAAAACAGATTTATTCACTGCTACATAATAGCAGAATAATAAAACATTCACATTTTTTTTATTGATTTTTATTTTTAAATATCCATATTTATAATGTGACTGTTCAAAAAGGAAAATTTTCTATTGGAGATGTTGTAAAACATAAGCACTTCGACTTTAGAGGTGTAATTTATGATGTTGATTTCGAGTTTAATAATTCTGAGGAATGGTATCAATCTATACCAAAAAACGTAAGACCTAGAAAAGACCAACCATTCTATCATTTGTTAGCTGAAAATGATGAAATCACTTACGAAGCTTACGTGTCTGAGCAAAATTTATTAGTAGACGACTCAGACGAACCAATTAAACACCCTCTAATCAACGAGATATTCTCAGGAAAAAAAGGCTCTGGTTACTTTAAACCTTCTAATTAAGCTGATTTACATTATTTAAACACATTTCGTGCAAACCTTCGTCATAGATTATGTCTAGAATAAATTATATTTTGACCAAGGATGCTATAATCCCCATTTATTTTATCTCCCTCTGTGTTCTTGGTCAGAATAACCCACCAGAAAAATTTTCATAATTTAAATTTGTGTTATAGATAACAGAAAATGTTTAACTATTTTAAACCAAACAACTTATTAAAAATAATAAATAAAACACAAAAGTTTGTATTTATTATTTTTTTAGTAATTATAAGCATTGGCCTTGTTGAGGCATTAATACTTTCTCCTGAAGACTATAAACAAAGCGACTCAGTTAGAATTATGTATGTCCATGTCCCAGCAGCTTGGATTTCTCTTGGAATTTTTTCTTTAATTGCTGTTTTGTCATTTGGTATTTTAGTTTTTAAAAATAAGAATCTTTCTTTAATAACAAAAAGCTTAGCACCATCTGGTTTTGTCTTTAACATCATTGCTTTGGTTACAGGGTCTATATGGGGTAAACCTACGTGGGGAACCTGGTGGGCATGGGATGCAAGAATAACATCAATGTTATTACTTGCCTTTTTCTATTTGATGTTTCTTCTAAGCTGGAGGGTAACTGACAATGAGGAAAAAGCTGTAAAGATTAGTTCGTACATAGCAATAATAGGTTTAATAAATGTCCCTATAATCAAATTTTCTGTTGAATGGTGGTCAACATTGCACCAACCCTCCTCAGTAAATATTTTTACAGAAACTTCTATTCATTCATCCATGTTATTACCTTTAGGTATAATGACTGCGGCATTTGCACTTTTTTCGCTTTTGATATTTTTGATGAAATATAATACAGAACTGATAAAAATAAAAAATAAAGGATTAGATAGATTATGATTAACGAAGTTTTATACATGAATGGGTACGGTCTGTATGTATGGTCTTCTTTTGCATTCACTCTTTCTTGTTTTTGTATTTTATATTCAGTAATCAAACTTCAATTAGTTAAAGAGCAAAAGAAATTTAAAGTTCGTTTTGAAAGTTTAGAGACTGATAAAATTGAAATAGCAAAAAAACAAGAAACCTATAAAGAAATACTAGCTACTTCATCTGCATCTAAAATTTAATTTTTATTTTCATGTATGGTAAAAAAGTTAAACTAAGAGCCATTTTCATATTATCTATATTCTTTTCATCGGTCTTAATTGTATTTTTAATTTTTAAATCACTTGAAGAAAACGTTGTTTATTTTAAATCACCTACAGAAATAAAAAATTTAACAGAGTTAACATCAAAAAAAATAAGAGTTGGGGGCATGGTTAAAGAAAAATCAATTAATGTAAATCAGTCAGAAGTTAACTTTGTAATCACTGACTTCAAAAATGAACTAATTGTAAATTATAGTGGTTCAGTTCCAAATTTATTTGAAGAAGGAAAAGGAGTTGTAGCTGAAGGTTTTTTAAAAGATCGTAATTTTTTAACTGCGGTTAAAATATTAGCAAAACATGATGAAAATTATATGCCACCCGAGGTGGAAGAGGCATTAAAAGAGAGTAATTAATGTTAAATCAAATTGGAAATTATTCACTTTATATTGCACTAATCTCGTCTATTTTGATAATTATTCAGTCTCCAATATTATTAAATCGAAATAATATAAATGTTAGTGGAAGAATTTTTTCACTAATTTCTATTCAATCATTAATGATTATAATAAGTTTCATCGTTCTTATAATAGCTTTTATAGTCTCAGATTTTAGTAATGAGACAGTCTATAATAACTCTCATACTTCTAAACCTTTGTTCTATAAAATTTCAGGAACATGGGGAAACCATGAGGGAAGTTTACTTCTTTGGTTATTAGTACTATCAATTTTTTTATTAATTTTTACAATTACTTCGAAAAATCTTTCAAACAAATATAGAATTTTAACTTTATTTTTTCAGGAAATAATAATTTTAGGATTTTTGTTATTTATTCTTTTTACTTCAAATCCCTTTATGAGTTTATTTCCAATTCCAAACGAGGGAACCGGTTTAAATCCAATACTTCAAGACCCTGCATTAGCAATTCACCCACCAATATTATATTTAGGATATGTTGGAGCATCTATTATTTTTTCTTCTTCACTTGCAGCCTTAATATCAGGTTCTGTAAATAAAACTTGGGCTAAGCATATAAAGAATTGGGTAATAGTTTCATGGATTTTTTTATCTATTGGAATATTATTAGGATCTATTTGGGCTTATTATGAGTTAGGATGGGGAGGTTTTTGGTTTTGGGATCCAGTTGAAAATGTATCCCTTATGCCATGGTTTTGTTTAACAGCTTTATTTCATACTGTTTTAATTTTAGAAAAAAGAGAAATGTTTCAGTCTTGGGCAGTAATTTTATCAATTACAACTTTTTCATTAAGCATGAGTGGAACTTTTCTCGTTAGATCTGGTATTTTAAATTCAATACATACTTTTGCAAATGATCCATCAAGAGGAGTTTTTATTCTTTGTTTTTTATTTATATTAATTACGTTGTCTGTTTTTATCTATTTTTTTTATCAAAACAAAATCAAAAACAATTTCTCAAAAACTTATATTATTAGTAAAGAAACAGCTGTTCTAGTTAATAACTTGTTCATGATGTTTTTTTTATCAGTTGTCTTAATTGGTACAGTTTATCCAATATTTCTAGAAGTATTAAATAATGATAAAATTTCAGTTGGTCCCCCTTTTTATCATAAATTAATTGTACCTTTTATGATCCCTTTTTTAATTTTTATGGCAATTGGGCCAAATCTTAATTGGATAAAAGATAAAATAAATAAAATTAATCTACAGCAACTTTTATTTTTCATTTTATCAATAATTGTTTCTTTTATTTTTTTAAAAAGAGTCGGAATTTCCTATTTACTTTCACTCCCACTTTTTATAGCAAGCTTTTTTCTTTTCTTTATTACTATTAAAGATTTTTCAGTAAAAAAAACAAATTTATCACAAAAAATTTCTCATTTTGGTTTTAGTTTGTTTATTTTAAGTGTTTTAATTAATGGTGTTCTTGCTAAAGAATATTCATCTAATATGAGAGTTGGCGATGAAAGAAAATTTTTAAATAAAACAATCAAATTTGAAAGTCTAAAAATTAATGAAAATAAAAATTATCAATCTTTAGAAGCAAACTTTAAAATTACAGATAAAAATAATTCGATTTATTTAAAACCAGAAGTTAGAGTTTATGATCAGCCACAAACAATAACTAGTGAGGCCGATATAAAATCTACATTATATTCAGATAATTTTTTAGTGTTTAATATATTAAAAAATGATGGATTTTATAATGTTAGATATCAAATAAAACCATTTATGATATGGATTTGGATATCAATAATATTAATTTCCTTTGGAGGGATATTAAGCGTTGTAAAAAAAAATGGTTAAAAATATTAAGCTAATCTCAGTAGTTTTTTTAGTTATTGTAAGTTTTTTTATTCTTCTTAAAGGGCTAAATAAAACAAATAATTATTCACCTAATTTAAATTCAAGTAAAATTGATTTTAACTTTAAGGCAAAGTTTCTTTACTCTGATGAAGAGTCTACATTGTATGAATTGATTAATGAGAAAGATTTTTCAATAATTAATATTTGGGCTTCATGGTGTCTACCTTGTAGAGATGAGCATTCTTTTCTACTTAACTTAAAATCATTGGACAAATTAAACATAATAGGAATTAATTATAAAGATAATGAGATTAATGCAAAAAAATTTATTAAAGAATTGGGTAATCCTTATTCTAAAATTGTAGTTGATCCTTCTGGAGTTAATTCAATTGAGCTAGGTGCATATGGTGTGCCCGAAACAATTCTAATTCACAATAAGTCTAAAACTATTTTAAAAAAATATATAGGTCCACTAGATGATGAAAAACTTACTGAACTTAAAATGATAATAAAAAATGAAAATTAAAATTTTAGTACTTATAATATTTTACTTAATTAGTTTTTTTAATCTTTCATATGGAGCTAATTCTGAAAAAGTTGATCAAATTTCAAAAAATTTGAGATGCTTAATTTGTCAAGGACAATCAGTTTATGACTCTCAATCTGATTTTGCTTTAAGTATGAAAATTTTAATTCAAAATAAAATCGATGAAGGTAAAAACGATGAGCAGATTTATGATTTTCTTAAGAGTAAATATGGAGAGTGGATAGTTTATGATCCAGAAATTAGCAAAAACACAGTTTTGCTTTGGGTATTACCTTTGATTTTATTTGTTTTTGGTGGTCTTTTAATTATTAAAAAAGTATCTATAAAGTAGTGATGCAAAACATAGTTATGCGAATTGTCCTCAAAATTTTTTTAATATCGTCTTTTTTATCAACTACTTCAAACGCTAATGATCAGTTATACTTCAAGATAGGGCTTTGGGATTTTAAACACGAGACTGGCGGGTTAGCTCTAAATATAAAAAAAGTTTTAAACAAAAATTTTAACATATTAAATCTTGGAGAACTTACACAAATCTACGAATTTACTGGCTTTACAGATAAAAAAAATTATTTCAGCAAAGGTAAAGAAGTTCAAGACCGAGAAGAGCAAGCAATTTATCTATCAACTGGGCTTCAAAAAACTTTAAACTTATCAAAAAATCTTTCACTTGTGCCAAGTTTCAGTGTTGGTCTTTACGAAGCATTTGACGCTGGTAAAGATATGGGATTTCCAATTGAGTTTAAAAGTGAGATAGAATTAAATCGTAGTTTTTCTAACGGTTCATTATTTGGTGTAACATATAACCACATTTCAAATGCAGATATTGGAGATACTAATCCTGGTAGCGACTCAATATTAATAAACTTTAAAAAAAATTTTTAACGCATATGAATTTAAAAGACTGTCATAACTTTGGTGATTTTAGAAAATTAGCTAAAAAAAATTTACCTTCTCCAATTTTTCATTACATTGATGGTGCAGCAGACGATGAGATAACTTATGCCAGAAATACTAGTGCTTTTGATGACGTTGATTTAGTTCCAAACGTTTTAAGAGGAGTTGAAAATGTTGATCTTTCAACAACAATATTTGGAAAAAAATTGGATTTACCTTTTTACCTAGCTCCAACAGCATTACAAAGACTTTTTCATTATGACGGAGAAAGAGCAGTTGGAAAGGCAGCTAAAAAATTTAATACAATGTTTGGTGTTTCAGCTTTGGCTACAGTCAGCGTAGAGGAAATTTCTGCTATGATTGATACTCCTAAGATGTTTCAATTTTATTTCCACAAAGATAGAGGTTTAAATGACTCATGTTTAGAAAGAGCTAAAGCAGCAAAATTCGATGTAATGGCTTTAACTGTAGATACTATTACTGGAGGAAACCGAGAAAGAGATTTGAGAACTGGTTTTACATCTCCACCTAAATTAACTTTATCAAGTTTGTTTAGTTTTGCTACTAAGCCTATGTGGGGAATAAACTATCTGACTAAAGGTAAATTTGAATTACCGCACCTCCAAGATTTTGTGAAAGAAGGTACAAGTACTAACTCTTCAATTGGGAGTTATTTTTCTACTATGTTAGACCAATCTATGAATTGGAAAGATGCTGAAAAACTTTGTTCTCAATGGGGTGGCCATTTTGCTCTTAAAGGTATTATGAGTGTTGAAGATGCAAAAAAAGCTGTAGATATTGGTTGTACTGGAATTATGGTTTCAAATCATGGAGGGAGACAACTTGATGGCTCCAGGTCTCCTTTTGATCAGCTTGCAGAAATTGTTGATGCTGTTGGCGATAAACTTGATGTTATATGTGAAGGTGGAATTCACAGGGGAACTCATATGCTAAAAGCATTATCATTAGGTGCTAAAGCTTGTTCAGGTGGAAGACTTTATTTATATGCGCTAGCAGCTGCAGGTCAAGCAGGAGTGGAAAGAGCACTAAATCAATATAAAACTGAACTGCAACGAGATATGAAGCTGATGGGTTGCACAAAAATCAGTGACCTAAACAGAAGTAATTTAAGATTCAGACGATAATGAATTTAAGAAATTGCTATAATTTCGATGACTTTAGAAAGTTAGCAAAAAAAAAACTTCCTGCACCTATTTTTCATTATATAGATGGAGGAGCAGACGATGAAGTTACAATGAATAGAAATACAGATTCATTTAATGACTGTGATCTAATTCCAAATATTTTAAATAGTGTTGGTGAGCCTAATTTAAAAACAGAGGTCTTTGGAACAAAGATAGATATGCCAATTTTTTTATCACCTACGGCTATGCAAAGTTTATATCACCCAGACGGAGACAAAGCCTCTGCTCGTGCTGCAGAAAAATTTGGTACAATTTATAGTATGTCTACTATGGCTTCTTTTACGATTGAAGAAATTGCAAATCTTTCAAGTGGGCCCAAAATTTTCCAATTGTATATTCATAAAGATCAATCAATAACTAATGACTTAATTGATAGATGCAAAAGAGCAAACTTCAACGGAATGTGTATTACAGTTGATACTATTGTTGCTGGAAATAGAGAAAGAGATCATAGAACAGGTTTTACAACACCACCAAAATTTACTTTAGATAGTTTAATGAGTTTTGCTATGAGACCTCAATGGGTCTTTAACTATTTTACACATAAGAAATTTGAATTAGCAAATCTTAAAGATAAAGTTGATAAAGGTACGAATATTGCTCAGTCTGTTATGGGATATATAAATGAACAGTATGATCCCGCTATGAATTGGAAAGATGCAGAGTATTGTATAAAAAAATGGGACGGCCCAATTGCACTTAAAGGAGTTATGTCAGTTGATGATGCTAAAAAAGCAATAGATATTGGATGTACTGCGATAATGATATCAAATCATGGTGGAAGACAACTTGATGGGTCTAGATCTCCTTTTGATCAAGTAAAAGCTATTAGAGATGCTGTAGGAGATAAATTAGAGGTAATTTTAGATGGTGGAGTTCGAAGAGGAACACATGTTCTTAAAGCGTTAGCAGCAGGTGCGACAGCTTGTAGTTTTGGTAAAGCTTTTTTGTTTAGTTTAGGGGCTGGTGGCCAACAAGGAGTAGAAAGATTACTGCAAAATATGCATGATGAAATAAGACGTAACATGATATTGATGGGATGCAAAAGTATAAGAGACTTAGATGAGTCCAAAATTATTTATAGAAGATAAAAAATTTTAATTAATAGACATAGTTAACCTTTTCAGTTAGTTTTCTCACTTTAAAAAATAAAATTATGATACTAGCAAAAAATTTAGAAAACTTAGGAACAGAGTCAGCATTCAGTGTACTAGCTGAAGCTAAAGCATTAGAAGCAAAGGGTCACCCAATGATACATTTGGGATTAGGTCAACCAGATTTTAAAACACCAAAACACGTAGTTGAAGCTGCAAAAAAAGCTTTAGACGATGGTCATCATGGATATGTTATGTCTAACGGAATTCCAGAATGTAGAGAGGCTGTAACAAGATGGATTAAAAAACGATATAATGCAGATATTGATGCTGAAAGAATTTTGATTATGCCAGGTGGTAAACCTACAATGAGTTATGCAATTCAATGTTTTGGTGAACAAGGGGCAGAAATAATTCATCCTACACCTGCTTTCCCAATTTATGAGTCAATGATAAATTATACTGGCTCAACACCTGTTCCATATGATCTTACTGAAGACAAAGATCTTAAATTTGATCCAGACAAAATATTATCTCTAATTACTGATAAAACTAGATTGTTAATTTTAATTAACCCAAATAACCCAACAGGAAGTTTTGTTGAAAAACCAGTCATAGATTATTTTGCTAAAGAATTAGAAAAACATCCACATGTTACGATCTTAAGCGATGAAATCTATAGTAGACAAATTTTTGACTATAAAGAAATGCCATCTTTTTTTCATTATGAAAATTTAAGAGATAGGTTAATTGTATTAGAAGGTTGGAGTAAAGCATATTCAATGACTGGATGGAGATTAGGTTGGAGTTTTTGGCCGAAAGAACTAGTTGAACATGTGAATAAATTATTAATCAACAGTGTATCCTGTGTAAATGCAGCAGCACAATTTGCTGGTATAGCTGCATTAGATGGACCAGATGATTCAATTAAAGATATGTTAGATAAGTTTACTTTAAGAAGAAATTTAATTCATAAAGGTCTAAATGATTTACCAGGAATAGAATGCAGTCTTCCAGGTGGAGCTTTTTATGCATTTCCAAATGTTAAAGGTACTGGAATGACAGGAGCAGAATTTTGTAAAAAGGCAATGCATGAAGCTGGTGTTGCAATAGTACCTGGAACAGCATTTGGACAAACTTGCCAAGACTACGTAAGATTTAGTTTTGCCGCATCTAGAGATAACATACAGCAGGCCTTAGAAAACATAGGCAAGATGCTTTCTAAATAGGCTGTATTTTTAAAAGATTTTTTTGTAATATTTGCTTATGAATGAAATTGTACAAACAGAATTGAAAAAAATCTTTAACGGAAGATTTTCAACCTCAGAGTCCACGCGAGCAAATTATGCAAGAGGTGAAGACACGTATGATCCAATTCTTTCAAAGGCTGTAGTATTTCCCGAAACAAATGAGGAAGTTTCACAATTATTAAAATTATGTAACGAACACAAAATTCCAGTTGTTCCTTTTGGTACTGGAACTTCTTTAGAAGGCCATGTTGTTGGAAATCAAAACGGAATAACAATTTCTTTAGAAAAAATGAATAAGGTTTTAAGTGTAAATGCTGAAGACTTTGATTGTAGGGTTCAAGCAAATGTAACAAGAAAACAATTAAATGAATACTTAAGAGAAGATGGAGTTTTCTTTCCAATTGATCCAGGTGCCGATGCTGCTCTTGGTGGAATGGCAGCAACATCAGCTTCAGGTACAATGGCTGTGAAATATGGAACTATGAGAACTGTAATTTCAGGTCTGACAGTTGTTCTTCCAAATGGAGATATTATTAAAACAGGAGCTAGAACAAAAAAAACTTCTGCTGGATATAATCTCACAAATTTATTTATAGGTTCAGAGGGAACGCTTGGAATAATTACTGAAGTACAATTAAGATTATCACCAATACCTGAAAGTATAATGAGTGCAGTATGTTATTTTCCAGATTTGGACTCTGCAGTTAAAGCATCACAAGAAGTTATTCAGTACGGGGTTCCTATTGCAAGAATTGAAATGCTTAATAAAGATCAAATGGAAATAAGTATTAAATATTCTAAATTAGAAAATATAAAAGCATCACCTACTCTATTTTTTGAATTTCATGGTAGTGAAGCATCAAATAATGAAAATATTGGAATTGTAGAAGAAATTTCAAAAAGTAATGGTGGGAGTGATTTTCAATGGGCATCATCTCCTGAGGAGCAAAAAAAATTATGGAAAGCACGACATGACGTTTACTATTCTGTAAAAGCTTTAGGAAATGATATGAAAGTTTATTCTACAGATGTTTGTGTACCAATTTCAAGATTAGTTGAGTGCATTTCTTGGGCAGAAAAAGAAGTTCAAAAGTTGGGTCTAACTGCTCCAATGGTAGGTCATGTTGGTGATGGAAATTTTCATTCTATAGTTCTTTATGATCCAGATGATGAGGATAAACAAAAAAGAATAAGACAGTATAGTGATGATTTAATCAATAAAGCACTTGAACTTGAAGGAACTATTACTGGAGAACATGGTATAGGACTTCAAAAAAAACATTACTTACTCAGAGAACATCCAGATAATGTGCCAGTTATGAAATCTATTAAACGATCAATAGATGTAAACAACATAATGAATCCTGGTAAAATTTTTGATTTAAATTAATTTACTTAATGAAAAAAATATTGGTGACCAGAAGATTGCTAAGATCTTGTGAGGATAAAGCAAAAGAAATCTTTGATGTAAATTTAAATCTTAATGATGAGCTATATTCACAAAAAAAATTAGTTGAAATGAGTGAAGGATGTGATGGAATACTATCAGCTTTAACAGACAAGCTTGATGCTGAGACCATCAATCAATTACCAGTTTCAGTCAAAATACTTTCTAACTTTGCAGTTGGATTTGGAAATATTGATTTAGAGGCTGCAAAAAAAAGGGGAATAGCTGTAACTAATACTCCAGATGTTTTAACTGATGCAACAGCAGAAATAGGAGTTCTGTTAATTCTTGGTGCTTGCAGAAGAGCTTCTGAGGGAATTGAAAGAGCTAGAGAAGGTGGATGGGTTTGGTCAGCAGATTTATTAATTGGAAAACAATTAACGGGTACAAGGTTAGGTATTTTGGGAATGGGAAGAATAGGACAAAAAATTGCGAAAGTTGCTAAATCTCTTGGAATGATAATCCATTATCATAACAGATCAAAACTTAGTGAGGAAAAAGAACAAGGTGCAATTTATCATGATAATTTAAAAGACCTTTTGTCTGTATCAGATGTATTATCTGTTTGCTGTCCAGCATCGAAAGAGACAATTAACATGATAAACAAAGATACAATAGAATATTTGCCCAAAGGAGCAATTGTAACTAATGTTGCAAGGGGCGATATAATAGAGGACGAGGCAATGGTTGATGCTCTTGATAGAAGAAAAGTTTATGCAGTTGGATTAGATGTCTACAAAAATGAGCCAAATTTAAACAAAGGTTATTATAGGCATAAAAGCGCGTTTATTCTTCCACATTTAGGTAGTGCAACTAAGGAAACTAGAACAGCAATGGCTAATTTAGCAATAGATAACTTAGATGAGTACTTTAAAACAGGAAATTGCAAAAATAAAGTCAATTAACAATCTCAAGTTGTATTTAACCTATTTGTCCTAATTTTTAAAATGACTCTAAGTTACATTTATGTTTAATTATCATTAGTTAATTAACTAAAGAGGAGAAATAAATGATTAAAGACAAAAAACTGATGAAGGTAAAAAAAACGCCTTCAAGACGTAAGTTCTTTAAAGCTGCTGCTGCAACAGGTGTTGCCGCTGTAGCTGCATCATCTTTGTCTGCTCCAGCTGTTGCCAAAGACAGAATTGAAGTTTCAATGGTAGCAACTTGGGGAAGAGATTTCCCAGGCCTAGGTACTGGTGCACAAAGATTTGCGCAAAGAATTGGTGATGTAAGTGATGGAAGAATTCAAGTTACTTACTACGCTGCTAACGAAAGAGTTAAGGCATTTGACTCATTTGATGAAGTTGCTTCAGGTAACTCTCAAATGTATCATGCTGCAGACTATTACTGGGTGAAAAAAGATCCTGCTTGGGGTTACTTCACTGCAGTACCTTTCGGTTTCACTTACACAGAAATGAATGCTTGGATCAGATTTGCTGGTGGTCAACAATTATGGGATGAATTAGCAGATAAATTTGGTCTAAAAAATTTCATGTGTGGTGATACAGGAGTTCAAATGGGTGGATGGTTTAACAAGAAAATCAGAAGTCCAAATGACTTTAAAGGTTTAAAAATGCGTATGCCTGGATTAGGTGGTCAAGTTATTGGTAAACTTGGAGGATCTCCAGTTTCACTTCCTGGTGGACAAATTTATGAAAACTTAGTGTCTGGTGCAATTGATGCAACAGAATGGGTTGGTCCATGGAATGATGAAGCAATGAAATTCCAAGAAGCAGCTAAATACTACTACTATCCTGGAATGCACGAACCTGGTTCAATGTTAGCTTGTGGATGTAATAAATCTTGGTTTACAAGTTTATCAAAATCAGATCAGTTGTTAATTGAAGCTTGTGCATCTACTGAAAACGACGTTATGATGTCAGAGTACAATGCTAAAAACGGAGCAGCATTAGCTAGATTGATAAACGACCATGGTGTTAAACTAGAGAAGTTTAGTGATAAAGTTTACGATGGTTTTGGAAAAGCAGCAGAGGAAGTTTTTGAGGAAACTAGAGCAAGTAGTGGTCTCGCTGAGAGAATCCACACAAGTTTCTTAAAAGCTAGAAAAGAAATTGGTGCTTGGACAAACCTATCAGACTCACCTTACATTCAGCAAAGAAACAGAGTGCTAGGAATGTAATTACGTCTTTTATGTAATTAAAAGGGCCCTTAATTGGGCCCTTTTTTTTAGTTTCAATAAAAGTAAATTTTTAGTATTAAAAAAAAACCAATGGACTCCGAAAGTAAGATTACAGCACGTTATTTAAGAATTTTAAGCTACTCCGTGTTAGCTTTTACGCTAGCATTTTTAATAAATAATGTTCTTACAGTTTGGGTCGACTGGCCAGGAGTAAAAAAAATTTTTTCTCATTACGAATTATTTGGTTTTAAACAAAAAGCTCTTCAAGGATCAGAATTAAATTATGGTTATTTGCAAATTGGAATTTATTTGATTTGTATTGCTGGAGTTATTTTATACGTATTTAAAACATATTCTCAGACACTGGAACATGATTCAGAAATATTATCAAAATTTTCTGCATATTTAGTTAGATCATCTTTTTGGGCTGTATTTCTAGTTGGTGTTGCTGATTTTATAATTTCATTCATGGTTGTGGAAAGACTATGGGAAGCTATTTTTAGTCCTGAGGTTAAAGCTTTTATGGTTAAAGCTCCTGAAAGAATTACATTTATTCATTTTCCAATTATTTTAGGATCTTTCATAATTGGATATTTTACAAAATCAGTCGGATTTATTTGGCTTGCAGTTCTAGTCGTACTAAGTGAATTTGTAATAGTATTATCAAGATTTATATTTTCTTATGAGCAAGCTTTTCAGGGAGACCTTGTGAGATTTTGGTATGCAGCGCTATATCTATTTGCAAGTGCATATGCTCTAATACACGAAGGGCACGTAAGAGTAGATGTCCTTTACTCTTCTTTTAGTGAGAGAAAAAAAGCATGGACTAATTCGATAGGTTCAGCACTTCTTGGAGTACCACTTTGTTTAATTGTTATTTTTTATGGTTTAAATGGTAAGGCGAGTATTATTAATGGACCGGTAGTTGCATTTGAAGTAACCCAACAAGGTTCTAATGGGTTGTATCTACTTTATTTAATGGCAGTTTATTTAGCAGTTTTTGCAGTTACCATGTTATTACAATTCACAAGTTATTTTATGAGCAGTAGTCACAAACTCCTTCAAGACGAGGAGGAAATGAATATTTCTAATGTCAATAAAGCAAATGACGTAAGTATTGAAAATATAGAGAGCAGCAGCAAATAATGGAATTATTTTTTTTAGCTATACTGGTTTTAATAATGATTGCAGCACTAGCTTCAGGGTATCCAGTTGCCTTTGCTCTTCCTGGTTCAGCTATCATATCTATCGGTTTAGCCGCTTTTTTTGGTTATCTTTTTGCTGGGGATGTTGATGCTTATTTTGCTGTGGATGGTCCAACTGAATGGCTTGTTGCTGGTATCACAAATTTTAGAAGTAATTACTGGGACGTTGAGACCGACACTTTAATTGCAATTCCCTTATTTATTTTTATGGGAATTATGCTTCAAAAATCAAAAATTGCTGAGGATTTATTAATAACCATGGGTCAATTATTTGGTCCAATTCCAGGAGGTTTAGGTATTTCAGTAATTTTTGTTGGTGCATTATTAGCTGCAACTACAGGTATTGTCGGAGCAACAGTCATTGCAATGGGATTAATTTCATTACCTACAATGTTAAACAACAATTATGACAGAAAACTTGCAAGTGGAATTGTTTGCTCCTCTGGAACTCTAGGACAGATTATTCCTCCATCGATTGTATTGATTATCATAGCGGACCAATTAGCGAGCGCATCAGATGTTGCCAATAATATGAGGCAGAACGACTATAAAGCTTTAACAGGAGAATTTAACATGCCAGGTGAATTTAGAGTAGGTTCATCTAGTGCCGGTGACATGTTCCTTGGAGCACTTTTACCAGGATTAGTTCTTGTAGCTTTATATATGATCTATGTATTTTTCTATGCAAGAATAAAAAAAGGAGTTGCACCACCTGTTCCATTTAAAGGTAATTTTGATTTCAAATTTTGGATGAGAGTTATTGTTATAATTATTCCTCCACTTGCATTAATTTTTGCTGTTTTAGGATCGATTCTTATGGGTATTGCAACTGTGAACCAAGCTGGTTCTATAGGAGCAATTGGAGCAACATTAATGGCGGGTTACCGTCTATTTCAAGGTAAGAAAAGTGCATTCTATCCACTTATAATGATAATTGGATCATTAATACCCATTACTTTTTTTGCATCAAATTATGAACTTAACATAAAAAATGTAGAAGAAAGAGATTTAGGAGCAATTTATATAACTGGTATTTTTGTGATCACTTTGGTTTATGGAATAGCATGGAGTTTTTGGAGAACATATAAAACAGAAAATGTTCTTAAAGAGGTAGTAACTGAAACATGCGTTACAACTTCGATGGTATTTATTATTCTATTAGGTGCTGCCATGCTTACATCAGGATTTAGAGCATTTGGTGGTGAAGAATTAGTAAGAGACTTCCTTCAAGATTTACCTGGTGGCTTTTGGACTCAGTTTGTAGTTGTCATGATTGTAATATTCTTACTTGGGTTTTTTTTAGATTTTATTGAAATCGCTGTTGTGGTTGTTCCAATAATTGCACCTATATTATTAGCTGAGACAGGAGCAAATGTCACAGCGGTCTGGTTAGGTGTTATGATTGGAGTTAATTTACAAACATCTTTTTTAACTCCCCCTTTTGGTTTTGCCTTATTTTATTTAAAAGGTGTTGCTCCAAAAGTGGTACAAACATTAGATATTTGGAAAGGTGTTGTTCCATTTATAATTTTACAACTCATTGGCTTAGCAATTGTAGGTTCTTATCCAAGTCTTGTGAATTATCTTCCAAATAGAGTTTATCTGACTTCAAATGTTGCACCTCCTCCTATGAATCCAAAACTTCAGTATTGTTTGCAAGAATATAAATTTGCAAAATATACAAACAACGCAGATGAAATAAAGAATAGCATAGATGATTTTGATTCAATAATACTTGCAAATTTACCAGCCGATAAGTTAAGTTATTTCCAACGTCATGTTGATAATTCAAATTATACATTTGAATTAGTTGATGATGTAAAAAGTGCAGAAGCTATTTACAATGATTATGCAGTTGACTATCGAGATTTGCATTTCAAAACAAGAAAAAAACAAAAGAAAATTTTTAAACTCAATAAAAAAATAGATAAATTTAAAGCTGAAATTAGAAATTTAGATGATGATGAGGTTTCTGAAAAAAATAAAATTGATCAAAAAATTGAGAACACAAAACTAGAAATTGACGAAGTAGCAAACTCAATTTCTAAAGATTGGAAATCTAAAAATGATGAATTTAACAAGATTAATAAAGCAAAAAACTTAGCAGTAAAAAAATATCGTAAAACTGCAGACAATGCATACGATGATTTAATGTTGATAAAATTATTTATTTTAGATGCTGAAAAATTTGAAGAATTAAATAAAGACATTCAAATTCTTAAATCTAAAATTGATAATAGAGGCTATTTAGATGCTATTGATCATATTGATAATATGTTTGATAAAGTAGGAGAGATTTCTGGATCAGACGAATTTGCAGATAAATTAGACTATCTAATAACTATAATGGATGAAGATGAAAAAGATCCAGAACAAATTCAAAAAATAGCTAGTGATACTTATGCACATTTTAATCAAGAAGTAAGTTGGAGAAATGAATTTGACAAAAAATATATGGATAGAATAAATAATCACTTAACTGCATTAAGTGAAACTATTGGATTGAGGTTACAACAAAAACTTACAAAAGAGCAAGCAATTTATGTTTCAAAATGTAATTCAGTACACAGAGATATTTCTCTCAATTTTTGATTAACTTGTAATCTGTTCAATTATATTTGTCCTTTGATATAAACTAAGTTTTTCTGCTTTGTCTTTTAATTTGTTATACTCAGTTTTTAATGTAAGGGTTTTTACATTAATTTTATTTCCAATTTCAATTATTGATCCAATAATTGGATCTATTTCTAAAGGACGTTTTGCATGTAAGTCTTGCGTTGTCGAGGGTTTGTGACCAATAATAGAAACAGCAGCTTTAATTCTTTGATCGATTGAGACGTTGAATTTTACACCTATTTTCTCTCCTACTAATTGACATTCTTCCATCAATTTTCTAACGATTTTTAATAATTCTGGGTCATTACCAATTTCATCCAAAGTCTTATCATATAATGCGCTAACTATATTAAATGAGCAATTACCCCATAGCTTTATCCATATTTCATCTCTTAGATTGCTTTTTTGTGGAGCTTTTAAGCCTCCTGCAATTAATAAGTCTGCAATAATTTTAAGTCTTTCTGATTTTGACCCATCTGGTTCGCCTAATGTAAATCTTTCACCACCATTGTGTTTAATAACACCAGGTTCAGTAATTTCAGCTGCTGGATAAACCACACATCCAAGAGCTCTTGAAGGCTTCAAAGAATTCCAAATTTTACCATCAGGATCAACACTATCTAAATGTTTCTCATCTAAGTTTGTCCCTGTGTTAGCTTTATGAAAATACCACCAAGGTAAGCCATTCACAGCAGATATTATAGTTGTATTTTTTCCAATTAAGCTTTGAAGAGAATCAACTATATTAGAAATTGCATGAGCTTTTACTGAAATAAAAATATAATCTTGAATTCCAAGTTCTTTGGGATCATCTGTTACTTTTAATTTAAAGTTTTCTGTTTTATCTTTTTTAATTAATTTTAAACCATTTTCCTCAATAGCTTTTTTGTGTGGACCTCTGGCTATAAGTGATAAATCAATATTTGTTTTACTCAAACATGCAGCTAAATATCCCCCAATTGATCCTGCACCAAATATACAAACTTTTGTCATTAATTATTTAAACCAAATTTTTTTGCCAAAACATTTCTTTGTAATTTTCCTGTTGCTCCTTTTGGAATTTCCTCAACAAAAAAAATTTTTTTTGGTATTTTAAACTTAGCAAGTTTTTCTTGAGCATATTCTAAAACATCATTTTCTGAACATGTCTCACCACTTTTTATTATAATTGCACTAGCAATATTTTCTCCAAGCATTTTATCTTCATACCCAAAACAAACTGCTTGATCTATTAATGGATGGTCCATTAATACATTATCAACTTCTAATGGAGATATTTTTTCTCCACCTTTATTAATTATTTCTTTCAATCTTCCTGAAATCTTTAAATAACCCTCATAATCGAAATAACCTTGATCGCCAGTTCTAAACCAACCATTGGTAAAACTTGTTTTATTTGCTTCTTCATTATTATCGTATCCAGGAGTTACATTTTCACCTTTTATGCACACTTCTCCTTCATCACCTTGTTTTAGCACTTCCCCATTTTCATTCATTATACATACTTCCGGACCTGCTGGAAGGCCTACAAATCCTGCTTTTTGTTGCTTAGGTGGCAATGGATTTGAAGTCATTTGGTGAGTAGCTTCTGTCATACCGTATGCTTCAATCACTGGGCAACTAAAAACATAATTTAAATCTTTGAATACCGCTGGTGGTAATGATGCAGATGATGATCTAATTAATCTTAGTTTTAGTACCTTAGCGATTTCTAAATTTCTACTTGCTCTTAATAAAATAGCCTGATGCATTGTAGGTACTCCCGAGTACCAAGTTATTTTTTCTGATTTAGCTATATCTAAAAACTTGATAGCATTAAAACCATTTGATGCACATACAGATGCACCAGCCTTCATTGATGAAGCTAAAATAGCTATTAGACCATGAATATGAAAAAGTGGCATAATATTAAGACAATGGTCATTTTCTGAAAGATTTAAACTTTTAGAAATATTTTCTGCTGAAGAAAAAATATTTTTATTTGTTAAAGGAACAATCTTTGGTCTTGATGTAGTACCAGATGTGTGTAGCACTAATGCCTCATCACTTTCATCAGGTAAAGAATATTCACATTCTTTTTTATAAATATTAAATATTCCTGAAGGTCCATCCCTTTCTGGATTAATCTCACATAATTCTATTTTTAATTTTTTTGCTACATCGACAACTGGATTTTCAGAATTTTTCTCAACCAAAACAATTTTTGGATTTAAATCTTTTAAATAAAATTCATACTCCTCAGATTTATATGATGGATTTAAAGGTGCAGCAGACATATAGCTTGAAATAGCCAAAAAACTTGATGCCATATACGGCCCATTTGGTAAAACTATCGCTGCTCTATCTTTGTTTGATAATCCATTTCCAGCCAGCTGTTTAGAAATTTTATCTATAAATAATTTTAAATCTTTGTAACTTAGTTTTGTACTGATTTCAGAGGTTAGAGCAATATTTTCATCATTCACATTTTCAAAAATGTTTCTAACAATTCTTTTTGACATTATTTAGTACCCTTTTGCGTAACCATCTTTTCTAGGATCAGATCCTCCTAAAAGATCCCCTTCTGTACGATTTATTTTAATAGCTTGACCTCCACCATGAGTGCCATCAATATACTCAACATTATGACCGATTTCTTTCAATTCTTTAAAAATTTGATTATCAACTGCTTTTTCAAGCTTATAAATATTGTTAAAATGAAAGGCTCTTGGAAAACTTAAAGCTTCTTGAGGTCCCATGCCGAAATCAATCATATTATTTAAAACATGCACCTGTCCTACTGGTTGATATTGCCCTCCCATAACTCCATAGCTCAAAGTTGTGTTGTTATCTTTGTCAATGACCATACCTGGAATAATAGTGTGTAATGGTCTTTTTAAGCCCTCAATACAGTTTGGATGTCCATGCTCTACTCTGAAATTCGTACCCCTGTTATGTAAAAGTATTCCACTTTTGTTTGTTGTGATGCCTGATCCAAATACATAACAAACCGAATTAATGATGGATACACTATTTAAGTCTTTGTCTACAACTGTTAGATAAATTGTTTCTGGGTGAGCTGGAATATTTAAATCCCCAACATCAGTGCATGAATTGAGATTAATTTTATTAAAAATACCCTCAATATTCTTATCACTTAAAATTTCATCTAAATCAAAATCTACAAAATTTGGATCTCCTAAACTTGTTTCTTTAACTTTATAAGCTTGTTTTGTAACTTCTGCTTCAAGATGAAATCTTTCAGTGCTGTTAAATTTATAGTTTTGAATATTTAGTTTTTCTAACAATTTCATCATAATCAAAACAGTTACGCCAGGTCCATTTGGAGGACATTGATGAATAAAATCACCTTTATAAGTAGATTTTATTGTTTCTGATCTTATTGTATTCTGTTTAGAAAAATCCTCAAAAGTATGTACACCCCCTAATTCATTTAAACTTTCAATGATGTCTTTCGCAGTTTCACCCTCATAAAATTCTTTACTTCCTTTTTTACTAATTGCCTCTAATGTTTTTCCTAATGGAATATTTTTCATTAGTTCATTTTCTTGATAAGTACGACCTTCTTTCAAAAAAATTTTTTTAGAATTTTCATTTCTATTAATTTTATTTAAACTATTATGCCATGCATTTGACACTACTTTAGAAATTTTGTGACCGTTTTTTGCGATGTCAATTGCTCCTAAAAATAATTGTTCAAATTCTAATTTACCAAATTCTTTATGAATAGTTTCCCAAGCATGAACTGCTCCAGGAATCGTGACTGAATGAGGACTTGTTAATCCAATTTTATCTATATTTTTTTCCTTGAAAAAATCATAATTTAATTTCTTTGGTGCTAACCCAGATCCATTAAAAGATACTGCATCCTTGTTATTCATTTTTACAATTGCAAAACAGTCTCCACCAATACTTGTTGCATTAGGCTCAACTACAGATAAAATAATTGAAGCTGCTATAGAAGCATCTACTGCATTTCCACCGATTTTTAGTATTTTTAAGGCTTCTTCGGTCGCTAATGGATGAGACGTTGCAGCCATAGCATTTGCTGAGCGTGCATCTTTATCTTTTGTTGACTGATTATTCATAGTACAGATTAAATCTCAAAAATTTATAAATGATTACAAAAGTAAATAAAAGCATTATCATATTTTGCATATTTGCCTTTGGTTTTTTATTATCAAATCTTGTCAGATCTATTACTGCAACATTAACACCGGTTCTGACATATGAATTCGATTTAACAGCAGGTAATTTAGGACTGTTAGCAGGAGGCTATTTTATTGGTTTTTCAATTATGCAAGTCCCAATAGGACTGCTCCTTGATAAATTTGGACCAAAAAAAGTTGTTGGCTATTTTTTAATAATTGCATTGGTAGGAACTATATCATTTGCATTAGCAAAGAGTTTTTCTGGGTTGCTTATTTCAAGAATATTTATTGGTATCGGTGTGAGCGCTTGTATGATGGGACCTCTAACAGGATACAGAGTTTGGTTTGCTGAAAAATATCAACAGCGCGCCAATTCATGGATGTTAATGGTAGCAAATATAGGTTTTGTATCATCTACTTTACCTGTCCAAATTTTATTACCATACATAGGATGGAGATGGATTTTCATTTTAATAGCTATACTTATTTTAATAAGTATTATTTTAATTTTCTTATTCACTCCTAATTGGGAACAGAAAGAAAACTTTACTATTGATGAAGAAAAAAAAGGTTTAGCTCAAATTTGGAAGAATAAGTTTTTTATTAGCATGGTACCATTAGCATTTATTAATTATGGTGGTATACAGGCAATCCAAACGCTTTGGGCCGGTCCTTGGATGCTAAATATTACAGGGTATACTCCATTTCAAAGTGCTACAGGCTTGTTTTGGATCAATGTAACTATGTTGGCATCATACTTTTTATGGGGATATATTCTACCCAAACTCTCTGATTACGGAATAAGTAGTGTTAAACTTATTAAATTAGGACTACCAATAAGTTACTTTGTCTTTTTTCTAATAATCTTTTTTGGTCCTAATGCTGGAGCTTTTTTATTTGCAACATATATTATGACTTCAATTGTAATTTCTCTAACACAACCAGCAATAGCTTTAAACTTTTCGCAAAATTTAGCAGGTAAGTCACTCACTTCATATAATGTATTCATTCATTCAGGAACATTCTTTATGCAATGGGGCATTGGATTATTTATAGACTTATTTGATTCTAAAGGATTTAATATTGTAAGTAGTTATAGAATTTCTTTTTCAATTTTTTTAATTCTTTGTATATTAAGTTATATCTTTTTCATTTATCTAAACAGAAATAATGATTAATAAAAAAATGACACTAACAAATATATTATTATTAATATTAACAATTTATGCGTTTATTTGTATTTTTATTTATTTCTATCAAAGAAATCTTCTGTACCATCCAGGAGAAAATAATTATTTAGATGAAGGACCTTTAAATCATAAAATTGAAAAGGTATTTATTAACTCTGAAAGTAGTTTGGTCGGATGGCACTTTCAAAAGAAGGAAAATTATAAGACTATATTACTTTTTCATGGTAATGCCGGAAAACTTGATAATCGTATTTATAAGTTAAATGAATTCTCAAAAATGAATGTTAACTATTTGATATTTGCTTACAGGGGGTTTAGCGGAAATGATGGAAAACCCTCAGAAACAGGCCTTTATGAAGATGCTTTGGCAGCAAAGAAATGGTTAAATTCCAATAAAATTGAAGATAAAAATATAATCTTGTATGGTGAGTCATTAGGTACAGCAATTGCATTAAATCTAGCAAAAGATTATTCTTTTAGTGGTGTGATTTTAGAGTCACCGTTCACATCCATGGAAACACTAGCAAAAAGTTATTATCCATACTTGCCAGTCAAATATTTATTGAAAGATAAATATAATTCAATTAACAAATTGAATAAAAATACTGCTCCAATTCTTGTAATGCATGGCATGAAAGATAAAATTGTGCCATTTAAAATGGGAAAAGAAATTTATGATAAGTTTAATGGAAAAAAATCAAGTTTTTTTGTTGAAAATGATGATCACATGATGGATTTTAATGAAAATCTCATTTACTCGATTGAGTTATTTATTACAGGATTAAATTAAGACACAATTCAAACAAATATTAAGCAATATTATATATTTTAAGTCATATATGAAGAGAATCTTATCTATATTAATTATAAATCTTTTTTCAAATATTTCTTACGCAGAAATCAGCAATGAAACTAGAAATAAATATTTTTATGTTGGTAAAATGAAATCATATAATAGTCAATTTACATTATATTTCAAAACAAGAGGCAAAGCCATTTTGGCAAGAGGAGAAGATGCAAACTATATTAATGATTACCCACAAGATCTATATATTTATAATCATAATTCAAAAGAGGACCTCCCTTTACTAACATATGAATGGTTTCCTAAAAAAGTTAAAAAACTTGTAAAAAATTATACCTATCCAGTTTTTCCTGAGGACTTTGCATACTATTTAATGAAAGATAATAATACTTTAATTTTAGTGAGTGGTAAAAAAAATTTTCATCAAAATTTAGAATATAATATTCAGTCTAAAAAATTAAAAAATTTCGAGAATAATGGTAAACTAAATTTCATTATTTCAAGTTATGCAAAAGTTTGTGGATATGAAACAAATAAGAATAATTTTGAATGTTCTATAGAAAAACCTTTAATTTCAAAAAATCTAATTAATTAAATTGAGTAAATGCGTCTGCAAATTGTTCAGCATTGAAAATTTGTAAATCATCTTCTTTTTCTCCAAGTCCAAGGCCTAAAATTGGAACCTTATATTTTTTTGAAATTGCAATTAGAACTCCTCCTTTTGCAGTCCCATCAAGTTTTGTCATAATTATACCAGTAATTTTTATAATTTTATCAAATTCTTCAAGTTGATTTATTATATTTTGCCCAGAGGTTGCATCTAGAACTAAAACGACATCATGGGGTGCACTTTCATCTGTTTTTTTTATAACATTTGCAATTTTTTTGAATTCATCCATTAAATTTTTCTTATTTTGCAATCTGCCAGCGGTATCAATTAGAACCCGTCTAATATTGTTGTTTTTTGCATGTTCTATCGCCTTGTAAGCTACTGAAGCAGGGTCAGACCCCGGATTTGATTTGATAATTGTCGCTCCAATTTTATCAGACCAAGACTCTAACTGCTCTATTGCTGCTGCCCTAAAAGTATCACAAGCAGAAAATATTACTTCTGAGCCGTTATCTTTAAATATTTTACCAATTTTACCGATAGTGGTCGTCTTACCTACCCCGTTTACACCAGAAATTAATGTTACGTTTAAATTTTCTTTATTTTCAAAAAAATCTTTTCTTTCTAAGGGTACCATTAACTCCAAAATATATTCTTTTAAAATAGAATTTATTTCCTCAACCGCATTTTTCTTTGGGTCAATTTTTTTTTGAGATATAATATTCTTTATTTCAGCTGAAGCGTCAATGCCAACATCCGAACTAATCAAAAATTCCTCAATTTTGTTTAATGTTTCATCATCAATTTCCTTTTTTACTATTATTTCTCTAAGTCCTGAAGAAATACTATCAGCACTTTTTTTAAAACCTAATTTAAACTTTTCGAAAATACCCATCAGATATTTATATCTATTTCTCTGATACTAGATACAGGTCCTTTCATATGAATTTGTTGACTTTCATCAATAGAAATTATTAATTTTCCTAAACTGAATTCAATTTCAGTTCTAGAATTTTCTAATTTTTCTAAATTTGCAGCCACTGCTGTTGCACACGCAGCAGTCCCACATGCTTTCGTTAAACCTGCACCTCTTTCCCAAACTTTAATTTTATAATGATTTTGATTTAATTTTTGAGCAAGAGTGAAATTACATTTTTCTGGAAACAGTTCATGATTTTCGATCTCAGGTCCAATTTTTTCTAAATTGAAATTTTCTACATTATCAACAAAAAAAATAGTATGAGGATTACCTACGTTAATAGCTATACCGCCACTCACTTCTTGGTTATTGTTATCTTCTATAATTATTCCTAAATTTTTAGTATCAAGTTTTTTAGATAAAGGAATTTCTTTCCAGTTAGTTCTTGGTACACCAATTATTGTTTCAACTTGACCATCATCAAGTAATTTTGAATTTAACTGTTTTGATGCTACTTGAACGCTTATATTTTTTGTATTTTTTTCTTTTGATAATAAGAAGGCCACACATCTTGTACCGTTTCCACAGGCGTCAGATCCCGAACCATCAGAGTTATAAAATTCTAGATCAGCATCAGCATTATCACTGTTGTTAATATAGATTAGTTGGTCACAACCAATAAAGTTTCGATCACAAATTTTAATTATTTGATCCTTGTTTAATTCCACATTATTTGACCTATTATCAATAATTACAAAATCATTTCCAAGACCATCCATTTTAAAAGCTTTAAATTCCATATACTTCAGTATTTAACTTATTTATTGACATTTTGAACCTCTATTATAGTTTATCGCCGTTTCCGCAAAATACAGCAATTTGCGGTGTCTTTGGTAACAAAGAGATCGACACCAGTCAGCGAGAGTTCGCCCACTGGTGCGACACTTGCTGGATGTGATTATGTTTGAAAATTTAACAAATAAATTTGAAGAAATATTTTCTTCTTTAAAAAAAGCACCTTCGCTTGATGAAAAACAAGTAGATGAGGGTTTAAGAGAGATTAGGCTTGCTCTTTTAGAAGCGGATGTATCTTTAGAAGTTGTAAAAGAATTTATAAATAGAGTGAAACCCAAAGCTCTTGGTCAACAGATCGTCAGATCTACTTCACCTGGACAGATGGTAGTTAAAGTTGTAAACGATGAGTTAATTTCTTTCTTAGGGGATAAAAATTCAGATATTGAATTAAATGCAGTTCCTCCTGTTCCAGTGATGTTAGTTGGGTTACAGGGTTCTGGAAAAACTACAACTACAGCAAAGCTAGCAAGATATTTAGAGGCTAACAAAAAGAAAAAAGTTATGATGGCTAGTCTAGACGTTTACAGACCTGCTGCACAAGAGCAACTAAGACTTTTGGGTGAACAAAATAATATAATAACACTTCCAGTCATCAAAAATCAACTTCCTGCAGATATTTGCAGAAGAGCGATTAGTGCTGCTAATCTAAATGGAGCAGATGTTATTCTATTTGATACAGCCGGAAGAACTCAGATTGATTTACAAATGATGAGTGAGATTAAACAAATTGAAAGTATTATAAACCCATCAGAAACAATTCTTGTTGCAGATTCTTTAACTGGTCAAGTAGCAGCTAATGTAGCTAAAGAATTTAAAAGTACAGTAAATCTGACAGGTATTATTCTTACCAGATCAGATGGTGATGGAAGAGGTGGAGCGGCATTAAGTATGAAATATGTTGCGGGTGTTCCAATAAAATTTTTAGGAGTTGGTGAAAAGATAGAAAATTTTGAAGTTTTTCACCCAGACAGAATTGCCAATAGAATTTTAGGTATGGGAGATATTGTTTCCCTTGTTGAAAAGGCTGCAGAAGATCTAGATGAAGAAAAATTAAAAAAAACAGAGGAAAAATTAAAAAAAGGTCAGTTCTCGTTAGAGGATTATCTTACTCAGCTAAGACAAATGAAAAAAATGGGTGGTATTGAAGGTATAATGTCTTTTTTGCCTGGTGTCTCAAAAGTTAAATCTCAAATGGATCAAGCAGGAGTGGATGAAAAAATAATTACTCAAAACGAAGCAGTAATATTATCAATGACTAAAACAGAGCGTGAAAACCCTAAGATTATAGATGGTTCTAGAAAAAAAAAGAATTGCTAATGGCTCAGGAACAGATGTAGCCACTATCAATAAATTGCTTAAGCAATTTAAGATGATGTCAGAAATGATGAAAAAAATGTCTAAAGGAAATACAAAAGGGATGATGGATAAAGGCATACCACCAGAACTTTTTAATCAATTAAAATAAATAGGAGAACAAATGTTAAAAATGCGTTTATCAATGGGGGGAACTAAGAAGAGACCAGTTTATAAGATAGTGGTTGCTGATAGTAGATTTCCAAGAGATGGAAGGTTTATAGAAAAATTAGGTTTTTTTAATCCTCTAATTCCAAGGGAAAAAAAAGAAAGAATGGGATTAGATGTTGAAAGAGTTAAGTATTGGCTAGGTCAAGGGGCACAACCAACAACTAGAGTTGCAAGGTTGTTAGGAGAAAATGAGATTATGCCTATGCCAGCAAAAGGAAATAATCCTCAAAAAGCGATTCCAAAAAAAGATAGAAAGAAAACTGATGAGGGCGGCGAAGCTAAAGCAGATGCAACTAAAACAGAAGAGCCAAAAACAGAGGCACCAAAAGAAGAGGCTAAAACAGAAGCTCCAAAAGAAGAGGTTAAAACAGAAGCTCCAAAAGCAGAGGCACCAAAAGAAGATGCTAAAACGGAAGCTCCGAAGGAAGAAGCTAAATAGAATAATGTTTTTGTCTAGAGTATTTACGTTGTATCCTGAATATTTTCCTGGTTATTTAAGTAAAGGCCTTTTTGGAAAGTCAAAAGGAAAAAAATGGGATTTAGAAACAGTAAACATAAGAGATTATGCTTTAGATAAACATAAAACTGTTGACGACACTCCTTATGGTGGAGGAAATGGAATGATTATGAAAGCAGATGTTTTGGCAAATTCATTAGATGCAAATATCAAGGCTAAAGAAAAAACCCTCTATTTAAGTCCAAGAGGAAAAGTATTTAATTCCAAACTTGCAAGAGAGTTTTCGAATGAAAAAACAATCAATTTAATTTGTGGACACTTCGAAGGAGTAGATGAGAGAATACTAGAAAGTAGAGATATTGAAGAGATTAGCATTGGTGACTTTATACTGTCAGGGGGTGAAGTTGCTGCATTTGTCGTAACAGACTCTATTTTAAGATTTATTCCAGGAATTCTAGGTAATATTAATTCCTCAAAAGACGAGAGTTTTGAGAATGGCCTTCTTGAATATCCGCAGTTCACAAAACCTCAAGTTTGGGAGGAAAAAAAGGTCCCAAATGTGCTAATTTCAGGTGATCACGCCAAAATTAAAGACTGGCGTTTATCTCAATCTGAGGCTATAACACGCGACCGAAGGCCAGACTTGTGGCAAAAATATAAGAAAAATTAAAATGAAAAATATTGAAGAAATAAACAGATCAAATTTAAACAAGATTATTTCTGAGAGAAAACATCCTGATTTTTTCCCTGGAGACATCGTTAAAGTTGGGGTTAGGATAACAGAGGGTAAAAGAGACAGAATTCAATATTTTGAAGGTGTATGTATCGCAAAAAAGAGTAGAGACATCAATTCATCTTTTACTGTTAGGAAAATTTCTTTTGGTGAGGGAGTAGAAAGAACTTTTGCATTATACAGCCCAATTGTAGATACAATAAAAGTTGTAAGATCAGGAAAAGTAAGAAGAGCCAAATTATACTATCTAAGAGATAGAACTGGTAAATCTGCTAGAATAGCTGAAAAAATTAAGAAGACGATTGGTATTGATTTAGAAACCAAAATTAATGAA
>CABZJN010000009.1 GCA_902526085.1 uncultured Pelagibacteraceae bacterium | reverse complement strand
CGAAAGTAAATCTAGAGCAGAAAAAATAATTTTTTTCTAAATGCCTTTTACAACTTACGATAAAATTTGGAATGAACATCTTGTTGATGAGCAACCAGATGGTACATCACTATTATTTGTAGATAGACATTTAATTCATGAAGTTACAAGCCCTCAAGCATTTGAGGGATTAAGAAATTCAAATAGAAAAGTAAGACATCCTAAGTTAACTCTTGCAGTTGCAGATCATAATGTTCCAACTACGGATAGGTCAAAAGGCATTGCAGATGAAGATTCTAAAATTCAAGTGGAAACTTTGAATAAAAACTGTAAAGAATTTGGAGTAGAGATATTTGGAATGGATGATAAAAGACAAGGTATCGTCCATATCATAGGACCTGAACAAGGTTTTACTCAACCTGGAAATATTATTGTTTGTGGTGATAGTCACACTGCAACGCATGGAGCATTTGGAGCTTTAGCTTTCGGTATTGGAACTTCAGAAGTAGAACACGTTTTAGCAACACAAACTTTAGTCCAAAAAAAATCTAAAAACTTTAGAATTAGCGTAAATGGTTCATTGCCAATTGGTGTAACATCAAAGGATGTAATCTTGCAGATAATTGGAAAAATAGGCACAGCTGGTGGTACTGGTTATGTGATTGAGTATGCTGGTAATCTTATATCTAATCTAAGTGTTGAACAAAGAATGACGATTTGCAACATGACGATTGAAGGCGGGGCAAGAGCAGGACTAATTCAACCAGATGAAAAGATATTTAAATATTTAAAAGGTAAACCAATGTCACCAAAAGGAGAAAACTGGGAAAAAGCTTTAGAATATTGGCATACATTGAAATCTGATAATGATGCAAACTTTGATAAAGAATTAACGCTAGATGGATCTCAAATTAAACCAATGGTAACTTGGGGAACATCTCCCCAGGATGTAGTTGAAATAGACGGTAAAGTTCCAAATCCCGAAAATGAAGCTGACCCAGATAGAAAAAATTCAATTAATAGATCATTAAATTACATGGGATTAAAACCAAATACGAACATTCAAGATATTAAGATTGATAAAGTTTTTATAGGAAGCTGCACTAATGGGAGAATAGAAGATATCAGAGAGGCTGCCAAAATATTAAAAGATAAAAAAGTTGCATCACACGTACATGCAATGATTGTGCCAGGTTCTGGTTTGGTTAAAGAACAAGCAGAGCAAGAGGGTTTAGATAAAATATTTTTACAATCAGGTTTTGAATGGAGAGAGCCAGGATGTTCAATGTGTCTAGCAATGAACGCAGATAAACTTAAACCTGAAGAAAGATGTGCGTCTACATCTAACAGAAATTTTGAAGGTAGACAAGGTAGAGGTGGTAGAACACATTTAGTTAGTCCGGCAATGGCTGCAGCAGCAGCAATTTCTGGAAATTTAGATGATGTTAGAAAATATCAAAATTAAATGAATAAATTTATTTCAATAAAAAGCATTCCTGCTTATCTACCTATCGTCAATATAGATACAGACATGATAATTCCTAAACAGTTTTTAAAAACTATAAAAAGAACTGGACTAGGAAAAAATTTATTTTTTGAAATGAGATATGACCAAAGTGGTAAAGAGATAGATGACTTTATTTTAAATAATAGTCCGTATAATAATTCTAAAATTTTAATTGCAGGAAAGAATTTTGGATGTGGCTCTTCTAGAGAACATGCCCCTTGGGCTCTAATGGATTTTGGAATAACTTGTGTAATTAGTTCAAGTTATGCAGATATATTTTATAATAACTGTTTTAAGAATGGGATTCTCCCGATTACAATTTCAGAGGATCAAATCAAAGAAATTTCAGAGTACTCGAATAGAAAAGAGGAAATTTCTGTAAATTTACCTGATCAAACAATAAGTTTTGGTAATAAAGAAATTAAATTTGAAATAGATCAATTTAAGAAAAAATGTCTAATTGAGGGATTAGATGACATTGCTTTATCACTAGAAAAATCTGAAAAAATAGTTTCATACGAAAATAAAATTAAAGAGGCAAAACCTTGGATATTTAATGATTAAAATTAAAAAAAGAAAAATTTTATTGTTACCAGGGGATGGTATCGGACCCGAGGTAATTGCTGAAGTTAAAAAAATAATTGAATGGTTCAACTCAAATAAATCTTTGGATTTTGAAATTGACCAAGATTTGGTTGGAGGTGCTGCTTATGATAAACATGGAACCCCAATAACTGATGAAGCTTTTTACAAGGCACAAGAAAGTGCTGCAGTATTATTAGGTGCTGTTGGTGGACCAAAATGGGATAATATTGATTTTTCAAAAAAACCAGAGAGAGCTCTATTAAAATTAAGAAAAGAATTAAAATTATTTGCAAATTTGAGACCTGCAATTTGTTTCAAACAACTTGTTGATGCCTCAAGTTTAAAGCCTGAATTTGTTTCTAATTTAGATATTCTTTTTGTCAGGGAATTAACGGGTGGAATTTACTTTGGTGAACCTAGAGGGATTAAACCAATTGATAATGGCGAAAGAAAAGGAATTAACACTCATGTTTATACTACTAGCGAAATTGAGAGAGTAGCCCGTGTTGCATTTGATCTAGCCAGAAAAAGGAATAATAAAGTCACTTCCTGTGAAAAGTCGAATGTCATGGAGGCGGGTCAATTATGGAAAGAAGAAGTTCAAGCAATTCATGAAAAAGAATATAGTGATGTAGAATTAAAACATATGCTAGCAGATAACTGTGCAATGCAGTTAGTTAGAAATCCCAAACAATTTGATGTGATAGTAACAGATAATCTTTTTGGTGACATGTTATCAGATGAAGCTGCAATGTTGACTGGTTCTCTAGGGCTTTTGCCGTCTGCGTCTCTTGGAGCCAAAGACAAAAATGGTAATATGAGATCTTTATATGAGCCAGTTCATGGATCAGCACCCGATATAGCAGGTCAAGGTATTGCCAATCCAATAGCAACAATCCTGAGTTTTGCAATGGCTTTAAGATATTCTTTAGACCTAGATAAAGAGGCAGATAGTTTAGAAAAAGCTGTTCAAGATGTGCTTGATGAGGGTCTTAGAACTAAGGATATAATATCAAAAGGAATGAAAGAAGTATCAACATCAGTAATGGGAGATGCGATAATTTCAAAATTGCAATAATTAAACATTTATTCTAAAGTATATTTATGCCAACTTATAATGCACCTGTAGATGATATGATGTTTCTCTTTGATAAATTGAGGAACAATAAAAAATATAATGAAATTGAGAAATATAAAGAAGTTAATACAGAATTAGTTAAAGATATTTTAGATGAAGCAGCAAAAATTACTCAAAACTTAATCTTACCTCTTGCAAAAAGTGGAGATGAAACGCCAGCTGTTTTAGAAAATGGTGTGGTTAGAACTCCTCCAGGATATAAAGAAGCGTATCAAAAATTTATAGAGGATGGATGGATTTCTTTATCTTGTGATCCAAAATATGGTGGTCAAGGAATGCCGAAAACAGTGAGTACTTTCTTTGACGAAATGTTATCATCTGCCAGCTTATCTTTTAAACTTTACAGTGAATTAACCATTGGAGCATATAACTGTTTGTTAAGGCATGCTGATGATGAGATAAAAAATACTTATTTGCCTAAAATGGTTGAGGGTAAATGGAGCGGCACAATGTGTTTAACAGAACCAGTATGTGGAACAGACTTAGGTCTTCTAAAAACAAAAGCAGTAGATCAAAATGATGGATCTTATAGAATTAGTGGTCAAAAAATTTTTATTACTTCAGGCGATCAAGATTTAACAGAAAATATTATTCATTTAGTATTAGCTCGATCAACAGACTCACCAGCAGGCACAAAAGGTATCAGTTTATTTTTAGTTCCTAAATTTGTTTTAAATAAAGATGGATCAGTTGGGCCAAGAAATGGTGTTTCAACAGGTTCAATTGAAAACAAAATGGGTATTAAAGGATCTGCAACGTGCGTATTAAATTTTGATGATGCTGTGGGTTATATGATTGGACCTAAAAACAAAGGCCTTAACTCTATGTTCACAATGATGAATTTGGAAAGAATTATCGTAGGGATTCAAGGATTAGGCATTTCTGAAATTGCATACCAAAATTCTCTTACTTATGCCAAAGAAAGAAAACAAGGTAAGGCTTTTAATTCAAAATCTAACAATGGTGCAGATTTCATTATTGATCACGTTGATATTAGACGGTCACTTCTTAGCATGAAGTCTATGATAGAGGGACAAAGAGCCTTGAGTTTCTGGCTATCTCAGCAAATTGAAGTTAGCTTAAATCATTCTGATGAAAAAATAAAACAAGAAGCTTCAGATCTTGTTTCATTAATGACTCCAGTTGTTAAATCACTTTTTACAGATAATGCAATGGAGATAACAAGTGAGGCAATGCAAATTCATGGAGGATATGGATTTACGAAAGATCAAGGTATTGAACAATTCTATAGAGACAATAGAATTACACCTATTTATGAGGGAACAAATTCTGTTCAAGCTGCCGATTTAGTTTTCAGAAAATTAATCAACAAAAATGGTGATATTATTGAAAACTATCTAAACTTAGTTAAAGACGAGATTAAAATTACTGACAAAAAAGCCGAACCTTTTGTAAAACAACTTAACTATCATATTGATATTTTATCAAAATTTACTGATTGGATGAAGGAAAAGATAAAAAATTCTCCAGAAGATGCAAGTGGAGCCTGTAATGACTATTTAAAAGTTTTAGGTTTAGTTGCAACTGGGCATGCTTGGTTAAAGGTTCTAGAAGTTTCCTTCAAAGAATATGAGAGTAATAAAGATTTTTATGAGGACAAAATCCAAACAGCCAACTTTTTCTTTAATAGAGTGCTTCCTAGGATAGAAAGTAGTTATATTACTGCAACAACTGGGAGTAATTATATTATGAATTACAAATTTAATTAGAATGAACCCTTATGAAACAAATTTGGATAAAAACCAAGCCAATTATGTTCCATTAACTCCTTTATCATTTCTAGAAAGAGCAAAAGATATTTATCCAAACTACGAAGCAGTAGTTTATGAAAGTAGAAAATACACTTGGTGTGAAGTTTACAAAAGATGTATTAAATTTGCTAGTGCATTAGATAAATTAGGAATTAAAATAGGTGATACGGTATCTGTTTTGGCTTTTAACACACCTGAAATATTCGAAGCACATTATTCAATACCTATGGTAGGAGCAGTTATTAATGCAATTAATACAAGACTAGATTCAAAAACAATTAGTTACATTTTAAATCACAGTGAGGCAAAGGTACTAATCGTAGACAGACAATTTCATGATGTAGTAAAAAAAGCTTTAGAAGATGTTAAACAAGAAATAAAAATAATAGACATTGATGATAAAGACGCAAACTTAACCGACTCAAAAAATATTGGATCTTTGGAATATGAGGAATTTTTGAAATCTGGGGATGAAAATTTTAAATGGAAAATGCCAAAAGATGAGTGGCAAGCTATAGCTTTGGGTTATACTTCAGGTACAACTGGAAATCCGAAAGGAGTTGTTTATCATCATAGAGGATCATACTTAATGGCAACAGGCAGTGCAGTTGCGTGGAACATGCCTAATCAATTAAATTTTCTGTACACAGTTCCAATGTTTCATTGTAATGGCTGGTGCTATCCTTGGACAATGTCAATGATACATGGTCGAGTAATTTGTCTGAGAAATATCGATGTTAAAAAAATATTTGAATTAATTGATAAATATGAAGTTACTCATTTTGGTGGAGCACCAATAGTTTTAAACATGTTAGCTAATGCACCTCAAGATCAGCAAAAAGAGTTAAAAAGAAAAGTGTATGTATTAACAGCAGGTGCCCCTCCTCCGAGTATAATTTTCGAAAAAATGCAAAAGCTAGGCTTTGAAGTAATGCATGTATATGGTCTAACGGAAACCTATGGTCATATTTTGCAGTGTGCATGGAATCAAGAATGGGATGAATTAGATCAAAATAATCAAAACGAAATAAGAGCAAGACAAGGCGTAAGGTATCCCAATACGGAAGGCGTTATTGTAATGGATCCTGAAACCATGAAACCTGTTCCTCATGATGGAAAAACAATGGGCGAAATTATGATTAGAGGAAATGTAGTGATGAAGGGTTATTTTAAAGATAAAGAAGCGACAGAAAAATCAATGGATGGAGGATGGTTTCATTCTGGCGACTTAGCTGTAACTCATCCAAGTGGTTACATAAAAATACAAGACCGATCAAAAGATATTATAATTTCAGGAGGAGAAAATATTTCATCTATTGAGATAGAAAATACGATCTCAAAACATCCTGCTGTATCACTGGCAGCTGTTGTAGCAAAACCAGATGAGAAATGGGGTGAAACACCTTGTGCTTTTGTTGAATTAATAGAAGGAAAGTCAAGCTCAGAGGAGGAAATTATTAAATTTTGTCGAGAAACTCTTGCTGGATTTAAACTTCCTAAGAAGGTTGTGTTTACTCCGCTACCAAAGACATCCACTGGAAAAATTCAAAAGTTTGAACTTAGAAAACAAGCTAAGGAATTAAACTAATATAGTTTCTTTACAAAAATCAAATAAGATGGCAGTAATGCTCAAAAAAAATGAAAACTTTTTTAATAGCAAAATCAAGAAGGCTTAGAGGTACACCGTACACCTCTAGAATTGAAAAACAGGGTGTAACTGCTTATACTATATATAATCATATGTTACTGCCAGCAGCATTCGGTTCTGTAGAAGATGCTTATCATCACTTAAAAGAGCATGTTCAGATTTGGGATGTTGCTGCTGAAAGACAAGTTGAAATTTCTGGTAAAGATTCAGCTAAATTAGTTCAATTGATGACTTGCAGAGATTTATCAAAATCCAAAGATGGAAGATGTTATTATTGCCCTATCATTGATAATAATGCAGGTTTAATTAATGATCCTGTAGTTCTAAGATTAAATGAAAATAGGTGGTGGGTCTCTTTAGCTGACTCAGATGTTATTCTATTTGCCAAAGGATTAGCGATTGGAAATAAATTTGATGTAAAAATTTCTGAACCTGATGTTGATATAATGGCAGTGCAAGGACCAAAATCATTTCAATTAATGAAAAAAGTTTTTGGAGAAAAAATTGTAAATTTAAAATTTTTTGGTTTTGATTATTTTGAATTTGGTGGAGATAAACATCTTATTGCAAAGTCTGGATGGTCTAAACAAGGTGGCTATGAAATTTATATGGAACACAACGAGTCAGGTTTAAAACTATACGATCATCTTTTTGAAATTGGTAAGGAATTCAATATTAGACCAGGTGGACCAAACCTTATCGAACGTATTGAGAGTGGTTTACTTTCTCATGGTAATGATATGGACAATGGAGATAATCCATATGAATGTGGTTTTGATAAGTATGTAAATATAGATAGTGACGTTGATTTTTTAGGTAAAGAAAAACTGAAAAAAATTAAAGCTGAAGGAATTAAAAAAAAACTTATGGGAGTAAAAATTGATGCCAAGGAAATAAGTGTTAATGGCTCAATGGATCTAGTAGATGAAGATAATAATATAATCGGAGAATTAAGATCTGGTTGTTACAATCCGACCTTTGAGCAAGTCATCGGGATTGCAATGATTAACAAACCACACTTTGAGACTTCGAAATCCTTTAAAATCAATATAAATGGCTCTGATTTTGATGGAAAAGTTTGTGATTTACCTTTCATTTAGTATAAAACTTTAAAATATCATGAATATAGCAATAGTAGGAGCGACAGGAAACGTAGGTCGAAAATTAATGGAAGTTTTGGAAAAAAAAAACTTTCCAATAACAGAGGCTTATTTAGTTGCTTCTTCAAATAGTGAAGGAAAAAAAATTAATTTTTTAGGAAAAGAGCATACTGTTAGTAATTTAGAACAATTTGATTTCTCAAAAGTAAAAATTGCTTTTTTTGCAGCTGGTTCTTCAATTGCTGAAAAATGGGCACCCATTGCAGCTGAAAAAACAATTGTAATTGATAATTCAAAATTCTTTAGAAAAGATCCAGAAATTCCTTTAATTGTTCCAGAGGTAAATTCCAAAGAGTTACCTAAATTTAAAAATAAGAATATTGTAGCAAATGCCAATTGTTCAGTAATACCAATAGTTGTAGCTCTCAAACCATTACATGATTTGTATAATGTAAAAAGGATAGTTGCATCAACTTATCAATCTGTATCAGGAGCAGGTAAGGCAGGAATGGATGAACTTATATCTCAAACTAAAGAAGTGTTGGAAAATAAAGATGTTGAATCAAAAAATTTTACTAAGCAAATCGCATTTAATGCTATACCACATATTGATAGTTTTCTTGAAAACGGAAGCACAAAAGAAGAGCAAAAAAATCATGATGAGGTAAAAAAAATTTTAGATAGTAAAATTAATATAACATCTACTTGTGTAAGAATTCCTGTTCTTGTTTCTCACTCCATAAGTGTGAATGTTGAATTTAATAAAAAACATGACTTAGAAGAAATAAGAAATGTTTTATCGTCATCACCAGGATGTAAGGTAGTTGATGATCAAAAAGATGGAGGATACATTACCCCTGTAGAAGCTGAAGACAAATTTGAAACATTTATATCAAGAATTCGTGAGGATTCTTCTCAACCAAATTCAATTAATTTGTGGGTTGTGTCTGATAACTTATTAAAAGGTGCTGCACTAAATGCAGTTGAAATTGCTGAGGCTTTAGTAGAAAAAGATTTTTATGGAAAATAAAAATCCAATATCACCACATATACAAATTTATAATTGGCATATCTCTTCTTTAGTTTCAATATCTCATAGAATAACTGGAATAATAAATTTTTTTACAATAACCTTAATTGGTATATGGATAGCTTCTTTATTATTGGGTGAAAAAAACTATGAGTATACCAATTTATTCTTATCATCTTTTTTTGGTAAATTTTTTTGTCTTGGAATTATTTGGTCATTTTCATTTCAAATGCTTAGTGAAATAAGACATTTGTTTATGGATTTAGGTTATGGTTTTGAGCCAAAAATAACAAAAATAACGGGACTAGTAGTACTAATTGGATCATTTCCACTTACTGTAATTATCTTTGTTATTGGGAGAGTTTTAATTTGATGGGCTCTGTTACAAAAAAATGGTTATTTTTAAAAGTAAGTTCAGCAATACTGGTACCACTAATGCTATGGTTTGCTATAAATTTTGCCTTTATATATGACAAAGGCTTTGAAAAGGTGCTAATATTTGTCTCCTCTCAACCTTCAAAGTTATTGATTAGTCTTTTTTTGATTTTTGCTTATTTTTTCTCTGCATTAAGCATCAGCGAGGTTTTTGAGGACTATATTGAAGATGAAAAAATCAAAAATGCCGCAAATAAATCTTTAAATATCTTTGCTATAGTATTTCCATTATTAATCATTATCTTAGTATTTAGTTTATAGTTATGAGTGCGTATAAAATAATTGATCATGAATATGATGTAGTTGTTCTAGGTGCAGGTGGTTCTGGATTAAGAGCAGCTGTAGGGTTAAGTGAAGCTGGATTAAAAACAGCATGTGTATCCAAAGTATTCCCAACAAGAAGCCATACCTCTGCAGCGCAAGGTGGAATTTCAGCAGCACTTGGTAATATGGGTGAAGATGACTGGAGATGGCATATGTACGATACTGTTAAGGGTGCCGATTGGTTAGGGGATCAAGATTCAATAGAATACTTATGTAAAGAAGCTCCAGCAGCAGTTCTAGAATTAGAAAAATATGGAGTTCCATTTAGTAGAACAGAAGATGGCAAAATTTATCAAAGACCTTTTGGTGGTATGACAAAAAACTATGGAAATGAAACTGTACAAAGAACATGTGCTGCAGCTGATAGAACAGGACATGCAATACTACATACACTGTATGGACAAGCCTTAAAGCATAATACAGAATTTTTTATAGAATATTTTGCATTAGATTTAATAATGAAAGATGGGGCATGTAAGGGTATAATTGCCTGGAATCTTAATGATGGAACAATTCATAGATTTAGATCTCATATTACAATTATAGCAACAGGAGGTTATGGGAAAGTATATTACTCAGCTACCTCAGCGCATACTTGCACCGGAGATGGTAACGCTATGGCTTTAAGAGCTGGTTTGCCTTTACAAGATATGGAATTTGTACAATTCCATCCTACAGGGATATATGGTCATGGCACTTTAATTTCTGAGGGAGTTAGAGGAGAAGGTGGCTATCTGGTAAACTCTAAAGGAGAAAGATTCATGGAGCGTTATGCTCCCAATGCAAAAGATTTAGCATCTAGGGATGTTGTAAGTAGATCAATTGCAGTAGAAATTAACGAGGGCAGAGGTATTGGTAAAGAACAAGATCACGTACATCTTCATATAGATCACTTAGATCCAAAAGTAATAGATGAGAGATTGCCTGGAATTTCAGAGGCCTCAAAATTATTTGCCAATGTAGATGTAACGAAGGAACCTATACCCGTAGTACCAACCGTACATTATAATATGGGTGGAATACCAACAAATTACAAAGCTGAGGTTTTAACAGTAAATGGATCTGAAAAAACTGTTCCTGGATTAATGGCTATTGGTGAGGCAGCTTGTGTTTCTGTTCATGGAGCAAATAGATTAGGTTCAAATTCATTAATTGATTTAGTTGTTTTTGGAAGAGCTGCAGCGAAAAGAGCAGCTGAGTTAGTAAAACCAGGAATGAAACATGATGAGATTGTTAAAAGTGAAACAGACAGATGTTTAGAAAGGTTTGATTCTCTAAGAAATTCAGAAGGTTCAAATCCAACGTCTGAACTAAGACTTTCTATGCAAAAAACAATGCAATCTAAGTGTGCTGTATTTAGATCAGAAAAAACTTTAAAAGAAGGTGTAGATGAAATCAGAAAACCTTATGATGGTATGGATTCTTTATCAGTAAAAGATAAATCATTAATATTTAATACCGATTTAGTTGAAACATTAGAATTTGATAATTTAATAAGACAAGCAATCACAACAATGGACTCTGCTTATAATAGAAAAGAAAGTAGAGGGGCTCATGCAAGAGAAGATTTTCCAAAAAGAGATGACGAAAATTTTATGCAACATACTCTTTCATGGTGCAATGGTTCAAAAACAAAAATTAGCTATAGACCTGTCCACAGATCAACACTAACAAATGATGTACAATATTTTCCTCCACAGGAAAGAGTATATTAATGGTCCAATTTAATTTACCAGCAAATTCAAAGGTAAAAAAAGGACATTACTACAAAGATAACACAGGATCAAAAAACATAAGAAAAGTTAATGTATATAGATGGGATCCATCTAAAAATGAAAATCCAAGAATTGATACTTATGAAGTTGATATGGATAACTGTTCATCAAAAGTCCTAGATATATTAAATAAAATTAAAAATGAAATCGATCCTTCGATTGCGTATAGAAGATCATGTGCGCATGGAGTTTGTGGATCTTGTGCAATGAATATGAATGGAAAAAATGGTTTAGCATGTACTAAAGCTCATTCAGAGTTGGAAGGAGATATTGATATCTATCCTTTACCACATTTAAAAGTTTTAAAAGATTTAATTGGAGATCTGAGTACATTGTATAAACAATATGAATCAGTTGAACCTTGGTTAAAAACCACAAAAAAAAATGACAAGGAAAACATTCAATCAAAAGAAGATAGAGCAAAATTGGATGGTTTCTATGAATGTATAATGTGTGCATGTTGTTCAACGTCTTGCCCAAGTTATTGGTGGAATGGTGAAAAATATTTAGGTCCTGCTGTTTTACTTCAGGCTTATAGATGGATAATTGATAGTAGAGATGAAGATAGAAAAGAAAGACTTAAAAAAGTTGCTGACGAGCTTAAACTTTATAGATGCCATACTATCTTGAATTGTACAAATGCTTGTCCCAAGGGCTTAAATCCTGCAAAAGCCATTGCAGAGATAAAGAAAATGCTTGCAACAGCTTAATTACTTAATTAAATAATTTCAATCATGAATTTAATCAAACATTTTGTTGGTGGAAAAGTAATATCAGGTAATTCAGAGAGAAAAGGAAAAATCTTTAACCCAGCTACTGGGGAACAAGAGTCCGAGGTTAATTTAGCCTCAAAAGCAGATTTAGATGGTGCAGTCGAAATTGCAGAAAAAGCTTTTCAGACTTGGTCGTTAAATCCTCCACTTCAAAGAGCAAGAATTATGTTTAAATTTAAAGAGCTTATAGAAAAAAATTTTGATGAACTGGCAAAACTAATAGTCTCAGAACATGGAAAAGTTTATGAGGATGCTAAAGGATCATTAATAAGAGGATTAGAAGTTGTTGAGTTTGCATGTGGAATTCCTCACTTACTTAAAGGAGAGTTTTCTGAAAATGTTGGAACAAACGTTGATAGTTATTCAATGCGACAGCCTTTGGGAGTTGCAGCTGGTATAACCCCATTTAATTTTCCAGCGATGGTACCGATGTGGATGTTTCCATTAGCTATAGCATGTGGTAATAGTTTTATTTTAAAACCATCAGAAAAAGATCCCTCATGTCCAATGAAATTGGCAGAACTGCTTCACGAAGCTGGTCTTCCTGAGGGAGTTTTTAATGTTGTAAACGGTGATAAAGAGGTTGTTGACGCGATATTAACAAATCGAAATATTAAAGCTGTAAGTTTTGTTGGATCAACTCCTATTGCTAAGTACATTTATGAAAATGCAGCTAAAAATGAAAAAAGAGTCCAAGCATTAGGTGGAGCAAAAAATCATTTAGTTGTAATGCCAGATTGTGATTTAGATGGTGCCGTAAATGGTTTAATGGGTGCTGCATATGGTTCAGCTGGAGAAAGATGTATGGCGCAGTCAGTAGCAGTAGCGGTCGGTGATGTAGGTGATGAGTTAGTCTCAAGACTATCAAAAAAAGCTGAAGTATTAAAAATTGGACCGGGTATGGATAAATCATCTGAGATGGGCCCTTTAGTAACCAAAGAACATTTGGAAAAAGTAAAAGGCTATGTAGATCTAGGAGTTAAAGAAGGAGCAAAACTTGTTCTTGATGGAAGAAATTTGAAATTGCAGGGCTATGAAAATGGTTTTTATATTGGCGGGTGTCTTTTTGATCATGTGACTACTAACATGAGAATTTACAAAGAGGAAATATTTGGACCAGTTTTATCTGTCGTTAGAGTAAAAACATTTGAAGAGGCTACAAAAATGATTAATGAGCACGAATACGGAAATGGAGTTAGCATTTATACAAGAGATGGAGATGCAGGGAGAACATTCGCAAGCAAAATTCAAGTTGGAATGGTAGGAATAAATGTTCCAATACCAGTACCAATGGCTTTTCATAGTTTCGGAGGATGGAAAAGGTCTTTATTTGGAGATAGTGGAACGCATGGTATGGAAGGGGTAAAATTTTATACTAAATTAAAAACAATTACCTCCAGATGGCCATCGGGAATTAGATCTAATGCTGAGTTTATAATGCCAACAATGAAATAAAAAATGAGTAAAATTTCTTTAATAGGCGCAGGTCAAATTGGAGGAACATTAGCTCATTTAATCGGTTTAAAAGAACTGGTGGATGAAGTTGTTTTATTTGATGTTGCAAGTGGAGTGGCAAAGGGAAAAGGATTAGATATAGCACAATCTTCTTCGATAGATGGATTTAATGTAAAATTTTCAGGAACAGATGACTATGAAGACATAAAAGGATCAAATGTTATTATAATTACAGCTGGTGTTCCTAGAAAACCTGGGATGAGCAGAGATGATTTGTTAGGAATTAATTTAAAAATTATTAAACAAGTTGCAGAGGGAATAAAAACTAATGCGCCTAATGCCTTTGTAATTTGTATTACAAATCCATTGGATGTAATGGTAATGGCATTTCAAAAATATTCAGGACTTCCTGTTCATAAAGTTGTAGGGATGGCTGGTATATTGGATAGTTCAAGATTTAAACTATTCTTATCCGAAGAATTAAATGTGCCTGTTAAAGAAATAGATGCTATGGTTATGGGTGGGCATGGAGATACAATGGTACCTCTTCCAAGATTTACCAAGGTTTCTGGAAAACCTTTAATGGAGTTAGTGAAAGAAGGAAAGATTTCTGAGAAAAAATTAGAAAGCATTAATCAGCGAACTAGAGATGGTGGTGCAGAAATTGTAAAATATTTAGAAAAAGGATCAGCATTTTATGCACCTGCAGCATCTGGAGTTGAAATGGCTGAAGCATTTTTAAAAGATCAAAAAAAACTTTTACCATGCGCAGCATATTTACATGGGGAGTATGGAATTAATAATGTATATGCAGGTGTTCCTGTAATCATTGGAAATGAAGGTGTCGAAAAAATTGAGGAAATTGACCTAAATGAAAATGAAAAAACGGAGTTTAATAATTCAGTAGAAGCAGTAATTAAATTATGGGATGCGGCATCTAAAATAGACCCTGACTTACACAAAGACTAAATGAATATTCACGAGCACCAGGCAAAGGAAATACTTAAAAAGTATGGCGCGATTGTTCCTGAGGGCGTTTATGCTCTTAATGTAAATGAGTTAATTGAAAAAGTAAAAAATCTTAAAGCTGATAAGTATGTATTAAAAGCTCAAATTCATGCAGGAGGTAGAGGAAAGGCTGGAGGAGTAAAAATTGTTGATAATATTACTCTTTTGGAAGAGGAAGCAAATAAATTGTTTGGAAAAACATTAGTTACTCATCAAACTGGACCATCAGGAAGAGAGGTGAAAAGATTGTATGTTGAAACTGTATCAGAAATAGAAAAAGAATTCTATCTGTCCTGCCTTATTGATAGAGCTTCTGCAAAAATTGCATTTATTTCTAGTGATCAGGGTGGAATGAATATAGAGGAAGTTGCTATAAAATCACCAGAGAAAATAATCACTACTAAAGTAGATTTTAATGAAAGTATTTCAGAGGAAGACTGTAACAAAATAATTAAAATTTTTGATTTAGACAACAATGCAAGCAAACAAGCAATTAATCTAATAAAATCAATGTACAAAATGTTCATTGATACAGATGCAAACTTAGTAGAGATAAATCCTCTTATTTTAACAAAAAAAAACAAAATTGTATGTTTAGATGCAAAGATGACGTTTGATGAAAATGCATTATTTAGACATCCTGAGATACAAGAATTAAGAGACTATAATGAGGAAGAGACCACTGAAATTGAAGCAAGTAAACATGACTTGGCATATATAAAATTAGATGGAAGTATAGGATGCATGGTAAACGGTGCGGGATTAGCAATGGCCACAATGGATATCATAAAACTTTATGGCGAAGAGCCTGCAAATTTCTTAGATGTAGGAGGCGGAGCATCAAAAGAAAAGGTTTCTGCCGCATTCAAAATTATTTTATCAGATAAAAATGTTAAAGGGATATTGATAAATATTTTTGGTGGAATTATGAGATGTGATGTACTCGCACAAGGTGTTGTAGATGCAGCAAAAGAAATTAAAATTGAAGTACCATTAGTAGTAAGATTAGCAGGAACAAACTTTGAAGAAGGAAAAAAGATATTAGAGAATTCTGGTTTAAAAATTATATCTGCAAATGACTTATCAGATGCTGCAAAAAAAGTTGTAGAGGCAATAAAATAATGTCAGTATTAATTGATAAAAATACAAAAGTAATTTGCCAAGGTTTTACAGGTTCTCATGGTACTTTTCACTCTGAACAATCTATTAAATATGGAACAAACTTAGTCGGGGGTGTAACACCAAAAAAAGGTGGACAAATTCACTTGGAAAGACCAGTGTTTAATACTGTTAAAGAAGCAAAAAATGCCACTGGTGCGGATGCAACAATGATATATGTGCCTGCAAAGTTTGCCTCTTCAGCAATAATTGAAGCTATAGATGCATCTATTGAATTAATTGTGTGTATAAGTGAAGGAATACCAATTCTGGATATGTTAAAAGTAAAAAAAAAACTACAAGATTCAAGCTCGAGGTTAATTGGTCCAAACTGTCCAGGAATAATTACACCTAATGAATGTAAAATTGGAATAATGCCAGGCAACATTCATAAAAAAGGTTCAGTTGGAATTGTATCAAGATCAGGAACACTTACCTATGAGGCAGTTGCACAAACAACCAAAAATAATCTTGGTCAATCCACATGTATTGGTATTGGAGGCGATCCAATTAATGGAACTAATTTCATTGATTGTCTTGATCTTTTTCTAAATGACGATCAAACAGAGTCTATATTAATGATTGGAGAAATAGGTGGAACTGCTGAGGAAGAAGCTGCGGAATTTGTTAAAAATCACAAAATTAAAAAACCAATTGTCGGATTTATAGCGGGTGTCACTGCTCCACCAGGAAGAAGAATGGGACATGCTGGAGCTATTATTTCAGGTGGTAAAGGAAATGCAGAAGAAAAGATAAAAACTATGCAAGATTGTGGTATTACTGTTGCTAATTCTCCCTCAGATATTGGAAAAACGCTACTAAATAAATTGTCTAATTGATAACATTTTGTTTGTATAATATCTAAATAATAAATATGTCAGCTTCCAAAAATCTTGAGTACAAAAAAACTTCATTTTTAAACAAATCAAACAATGCATTTATTGAGCAAATGTATGTAAAGTTTATAAATAAAGATCCTAGTCTGCCAAATGAGTGGAAATACTATTTTCTTGATATAGGTGAGGATTTAGATTCTGTTATAAAAGAAATAAAGGGTCCTTCATGGAGTCCAAAAAAAGTAAAAATTAGAGAAAATATAGAATTAAAAAAAGAAGAATCTGGTCTAACAGTTAATCAGGATGATTTTGTAGCTGGTAATAGTAATTCAATAAGAGCTGTTTCACTTATTAGATCTTATAGACAAAGAGGTCATCTACTCTCTAAACTAGATCCATTAGAAATAAGAGAAAGTGAATATCTAGATGAGTTACATCCAGAAAATTATGGTTTTCAAAAAGAGGATTACGATAAGAAAATATATTTAGATGGTGTTTTAAATAAAGATTATTCAAACATAAGAGAGATTTTATCCATACTCAGAAAAACTTATTGTGGATCAATTGGTTATGAATATATGCACATATCAAATCCAACAGAGAGAAAATGGTTTAGAGATAGAGTAGAAAAAGATAAAAATGCATTAAAATTTACTGAAAATGGTAAAAGTGCAATATTAAACAAACTAATTCAAGCTGAGGGATTTGAAAAATTTCTACATACTAAATATGTTGGTTCTAAGAGATTTGGTTTAGATGGAGGTGAAAGTTTAATTCCAGGTTTAGAACAAATTATAAAAATAGGAGGACAGTCCAAGATTAAAGAGGTTAAAATTGGAATGTCTCACAGAGGAAGACTAAATGTTTTAGCTAACGTTTTACAAAAATCTTATAAGAGAATATTCAATGAATTTGCCGGTGAAATAAATAATACTGATGAAGATAGTGCTGGTGACGTGAAATATCATTTGGGAGCTTCATCTGACAGAGAATTTGATGGAAACTCTGTTCATGTGAGTTTAACAGATAATCCTTCACATTTAGAAGCTGTTAATCCAGTTGTCTTAGGCCAGACTAGAGCAAAACAATTTTTCCATAAAGATACTGAGAGAAATAAAGTAATTCCGATTTTAATTCATGGTGATGCTGCCTTTGCGGGACAAGGTATTGTTGCCGAATGTTTTGCAATGTCAGGTTTACCTGGACACAACACAGGAGGAACTATTCACATAATAGTTAATAATCAAATAGGATTTACCACAAGTCCAAGATTTGCAAGATCTTCGCCTCACCCATCAGATATTGCGAAAATGGTTGATGCGCCTATCATCCATGTAAATGGAGATGACCCAGAAGCTGTTGTTTATGGCTCAAGAATTGCAACTGAATTTAGATTAAAGTTCAATAGAGATGTAGTCATCGACTTAGTTTGTTACAGAAGATTTGGACATAATGAGGGAGATGAGCCATCATTCACTCAACCATTGATGTATAAGAAAATTAGATCACATCAATCAACAGCAAATATATATGGATCTAAACTTATTAATGAAAATTTAATATCTAAAGAAGGTTTAAATGATCAAATAAAAAAATTTAAAGATCTTTTAGATGATCAATTTAAGACAGCTAAAGATTATAATCCTAAAATTGAATGGTTTGAGGGAGCATGGTCTAGCTATAAACCTAAAAAAGGGAAAGACAAAAGAGGAGTTACTGGAGCAGATGAAAAAACACTTAAAAATATTTCAGATAAAATTAATGTTGTTCCATCTGAAATTAGTATTCACAAAACTATTAGCAAAATATTGCAAAGTAGAAAAAAATCTGTCGACGATGGTTTAAACATTGACTGGTCTACTGCTGAATCATTAGCTTTTGGCTCATTATTAGATGAGGGTTTTCCAGTTCGATTTGTAGGACAAGATTCTGGAAGAGGAACATTCAGTCAAAGACATTCAGTTTTAAGAGACCAAACGAATAACTCAAGATATATTCCATTAAATAATATTTCAAAACATCAAAAAAAATTTGAAATTGTTGATAGTTTTTTGTCGGAACTTGCGGTTTTAGGATTTGAATATGGATATAGTTTAGTAGAACCAAATACTCTTACTCTTTGGGAAGCTCAATTTGGTGATTTTGCTAATGGTGCGCAAGTTATAATCGATCAATTTATCTCGTCTGGTGAGAGAAAATGGCAAAGAGCCTCAGGTTTGGTAATGTTATTACCTCATGGCTATGAAGGTCAAGGACCAGAACATTCATCAGCTAGACTTGAAAGATTTTTACAATTGTGTGCAAATGATAATCTTCAAGTTATGAATTGCACAACTCCAGCAAACTATTTTCATGCTTTACGTAGACAAATACACCGTGATTTTAGAAAACCACTTGTAATCATGACACCTAAATCTTTGTTAAGAAACAAATTTTGTGTGTCTACCATTGATGATTTTAGTAAGCAGACATCTTTCCACCGAATAATGTGGGATCATGCATTAAGTGATCAATCTAAAAATTTTATTAAATTAAAAAAATCTAGTGAAATTAAAAAAGTTATAATTTGTTCAGGAAAAGTATACTTTGATCTTTTAAACGCTAGAGAAGAGTTAAAAAGAGATGATGTGGTAATGTTTAGAATAGAGCAACTTTATCCTTTTCCAGCAAAAAGTTTGTTAAAAGAACTTAAACCATATGCTAAAAATGCTAATTTTTATTGGTGTCAAGAAGAGCCAAAAAATATGGGTGCATGGTTTTCAGTGAGAGATTATATACAATGGACTTTAGATACCATTAAAGCTAAAAATAATGAGGTTTATTATATTGGAAGAAGTCCCGATGCATCACCAGCTACTGGATATGCTAAGAGACATCAACTTGAGCAACAAGAAATTATAAATGAAGTATTTAATTAATGAGTGAAAAAATTTTAGTCCCTACTTTAGGTGAAAGTATTACAGAAGCAACAGTTTCTAAATGGTTGAAAAGAGAAGGTGAAACAGTTGAGGAGGATGAAGCAATAGTTGAACTGGAAACTGATAAAGTAAATTTAGAAGTTCCTTCCCCTATTAGCGGTACATTATCAGAAATTAGTTTTAGAGATGGAGACACAGTTGAAGTTGGAGCTGTTTTGGGCTCAATTTCTAAGGGGAATGTTGATATTAAAAATGTACCTGAAAGCAAAAAACAACTTGAGGATAATGAAGAGAAAGAATTTATAGATCAGAAAAGCAATGTAATTAATTTAGATATAGAAAAAAAACCTCAAACTAAGTTAGAAGATCCATTAGTATTAACTGAAGATAATTCTATGGAGCTATTTAAAGAAGAGCCTTTACTTTTAACTGAGGAAGTAGAAACAGAAGAAACCCCACAACAGCCAATTATTCTTTCTCCTGCTGTAAGAAAAATCGTTACAGAAAAAAATATCAACTTAGATAACGTAAAAGGAACAGGTAAAGCAGGAAGAATTTTAAAAGGTGATCTAATTTCCATGATGGGAGCCAACCCACAACCTAACCAAAGAAGAATTCAATACGGTGAAGAAGAAAGAATTAAAATGACACGTTTAAGACAAACGATTGCAAAAAGATTAAAACAAGCTCAAGAAAATGCAGCAATGTTAACTACTTTTAACGAGGTAGATATGTCTGGAATTATGGCAATGAGAAAAGATAACCAAGATGATTTTAAAAGCAGATATGGAATTAAGCTAGGTCTTATGTCATTTTTTGTAAAAGCTTGTGTAGTTGGACTAAAATTGTTTCCAGCAATTAACGCTGAAATTGAAGATCAGGATATAATTTACAAAAATTACTATAATATAAGTTTTGCTGTTGGAACTGAAAAAGGTTTAGTAGTTCCGGTGCTAAGAAATGCAGATGAGATGTCATTCGCCGAAATAGAAAAAGAAATTAAAAAATTATCTCAAAAAGCAAACGAGGGCAACCTAACAATTGAGGACTTACAGGGTGGTACCTTTACTATAAGTAATGGCGGTGTTTATGGTTCTATGCTTTCAACACCAATATTAAATCCGCCTCAATCAGGTGTATTAGGCATGCATAATATTGTTGAAAGACCAGTAAATGATAATGGTGAGATAAAAATAAAACCAATAATGTACTTAGCCTTATCATATGATCATAGAATTATTGATGGAAAGGAATCCGTGTCGTTCTTAAAAACTGTTAAAGAAAATTTAGAAGACCCTAGAAGATTATTTTTAAATATCTAATGGCTGAAAAATTTGATGTCACTGTAATTGGGGGAGGACCTGCAGGGTATGTATGTGCAATTAGATTATCACAATTAGGATTAAAAACTGCATGTGTAGAGTCCAGAGGATCTTTGGGAGGTACTTGTCTTAATATAGGATGTATTCCGTCTAAAAGCCTATTAAATATGTCTGAAAGTTTTCATAAAGCTAAAAATTTCTCTAATATTGGCATTGAAACTGGTGAAATTAAACTAAATCTGGAAAAAATGATGAGCAATAAAGAAAGCTCTGTTGCAACACTTACAAAAGGAGTGGAGTTTTTATTTAAAAAAAACAAGGTTACTTACATTAAAGGGGTGGGATCTTTTAATGAAAAAAATGAAATATTAGTCAAAAATGATAAATCAGAAATAAAAATTAAAACTGATAGAACTATAATAAGTACAGGATCAGAGCCTTTATCTCTTCCAGGAATAGAATTTGATGAAAAAAAAATTCTTTCATCAACAGGGGCTCTTAATATTTCTAAGCTTCCAAAAAAAATGGTTGTTGTTGGAGGGGGTTATATTGGATTGGAGATGGGTTCTGTTTGGTCAAGATTGGGAAGCGAGGTTCACGTTATAGAATATTTAGATCACATCACACCAGGACTCGATAAAGAAATTTCAAACGAATTTATGAAAATTTTAAAAAAACAGAATATTAAATTTGAATTAAATACTAAAGTTGAAAAAATTACTAAAAATGACAAAGGAGTAATTATAGAAACGACAAATAAAAATTCAAAAAATAATATTGAAGCTGACGTAGTTTTGATTTCTGTTGGAAGAAAACCCTACACAGAAAAATTAAATTTAGAAAAAATTGGAGTAAATCTTGATAAAAAAGGAAAAATAAAAGTTAATAAAAATTTTGAAACTAATGTAAAAAATGTTTATGCAATAGGAGATGTTATAGATGGACCTATGTTGGCTCACAAAGCTGAAGAGGAAGGAATAGCTGTAGCAGAACTAATTGCTGGACAGTCAGGTCATGTGAATTATGATATCATACCAGGTGTAATTTATACTTCACCAGAGGTAGCCTATGTTGGTAAAAATGAGGAGGAATTAAAAGAAAAAAAAATAAACTTTAAAGTTGGCAAATTCCCTTTTATGGCAAATTCAAGGGCTAAAGCAATAAATGAGCCAGAGGGATTTGTAAAAATATTAGCTGAAAGTACAACAGATAGAGTTTTAGGTGTGCACATAATTGGTCCACATGCTGGTGAAATGATTGCTGAAATGTCAGTTGCTATGGAATTTGGAGCAAGTTCAGAAGATATAGCAAGAACTTGTCATGCACATCCTACTTTCTCAGAAGCAATTAAAGAAGCAGCTCTGTCCGTTGATAAGAGACAAATACACTCTTAGATTAATTTAAAATCATATCTTTCATTATATTAATTGTATAGAAGTGATATATTTCAGCATGAGTTTAGATTTAGGTAAAAAATTTCTTTCACAAAAAAATTTTAAGGATGCAGAAAAAATCTTTCTAGATTTGAACAAAAATAATAATAACTTCGAAATTAATTATAATCTTGCAATTATTAATTTTGAATTAAAAAATATTAAAAAGAGTCTATCATTTTTTGATAAATGCAAGAAAATCGAACCTAAATCTTTAAATACTTATTTAAAAGTTGCATATTTAGAGCAGTCTACCGGTGAAATAGAAAAATCATTATCAACTTATCTTAAAGTTTTAGACATTAATGTAAGAGATATTAGAGCCTATTATGGAATTTTCACATTAAAACCAAATTTTCTTAAAACAAGTCATTTTGAAATTATTAAACAAATTAACGATAATCCAAATGCAAATATTTTAGAAAAGTTTTTATCCGAATTCTTACTATCTAAAAAAGAAAAGAAAGAGAGAAACTTTGAAAAAGAGTTAGCTTTTTTAAATAATTCGCACAGGCTCTGTTTTGACTTTAAAAAAAACTATAATCTTCAATCACAAAAGTATTATTCAAAAATAATTTTAGATCATTACAATCAATCAAATTTTATAGAAAATGAAAAAAAAGATCATTTATTTAATGATATTTCACCAATATTTATTATAGGCTTACCGAGATCGGGATCAACACTAGTTGAAGCAATTATAACTTCTTCAGAAAACAATATTCCATCGTTTGGAGAATCTGCTTTCATTAATATGGGTGTAATAAATCAACTTTCTTCTAAAATATTATTAAATGACGAAAAGCAAGAAATATTTAATTTTAAAGTCAATGAGTTTAAAAATTTTGTGAATAAAAAATATTCTCAATTTTCTTTGATTGGAAAAGATGTAAGTTATTTTGTAGATAAATCTTTAGAGAATTTCTTTAACATTGATTTTATACTGAGTATATTCCCGAAAGCTAAATTTTTACATTGTCATAGAAATCTTAAGGACTCCATTGTAGGGATATATCAATCATTACTACCTGACTTATCTTGGACACATAGTATACAAAATATAATTACTTATATTGATAACTATAGAAAAATAATAAAATATTTTAAAAAAAAATATCCGAATATTATACATGATGTATCTCTTGAAAATCTTACACAAAATAAAGAAAAAATTTCCAAAGAAATATTTAATTTTTGTGGTTTAAAATGGGATAATAATGTTCTCGAATTTTATAAGAGAGATGATTTAGATATTAGAACGACAAGCAATATTCAAATTAGAAATAAGATTACTAGTTATAATACTGATAAGTATTCGAAATATTATAATCTCTTTGAGGATTACCAAGATAAATATCCCTGGTTGAAATAAATGCAAATTCCAGTTTTATTACCAAATATTTTTAATCATCCTTTTACATACGAATTTGACAAAAAATTAAGTCCAGGAACCTATGTAAAGGTACCATTTGGAAAAAAGGATTTAACAGGTGTTGTTTGGAACTTATTTGAAAAGAAAATTCAAAAAAAATTTAAACTTAAAAAAATTAAATCTGTTATCGAAATAAATCCTTTGAAAATTGAAACAATAAATTTTTTGAATTGGTTCTCAAATTATAATTTGGTACCGATTGGAATGTGTTTAAAACTTCATTTACTTGGTGGCGATGCAATAACCAAATTTAATGATAAAGAATATCTAATCTTTAATAATAAAAAAAAAAGACAAAATTTTGAACTTTCTGAAGATCAAAATAAAGTCTTTAGAGAAATGTTAAAAAAAAATGGAGAATTTAGAGTACACTTGCTTCAAGGAACAACTGGATCTGGAAAAACAATTGTCTATTTTAAGCAAATAGAGGAAATTTTAAAAAAAGGCTATCAGGCAATAATTTTACTGCCAGAAATAGGACTTACTTCAGAATTTGAGAAAAAATTTGAGGAATTTTTCGGTTTTAAAGCTGCAATTTGGCATTCAGCAATAACACCAAAAAGAAAAAAAATTATTTGGAGTGGTGTAGCATCAGGATTAATAAAGGTGGTTATAGGGGCAAGATCGTCTCTTTTTTTGCCATTTAAAAAAATAGGACTAATAGTAATTGATGAAGAACATGATCAATCATTTAAGCAAGATGAAGGTATTATTTATAATGCAAGGGATATGGCAATAGCTAGAGCTAACTTTGAAAATATTCCTATTAATCTTGTAACTGCAGTTCCTTCAATAGAAACATATGCTAATGTTAAAAAAAATAAATATTCTATCTCAAGATTAGTTAAAAGATATAAAGATGCAAATCTCCCTACCTTCGAAATAATTGATTTAAAGAATAGCAGATTAAATAAACAATCATGGATTGCTACTGAAACTTTGAAAAAAGTTAAAGATCATTTAAAAAAAAATGATCAAGTCTTATTTTTTATGAATAGAAGAGGTTTTGCACCTTATGCACTATGCAAAAACTGTGTAAAAGTATACTCCTGCCCAAACTGTTCTATAAATTTAGTATATCATAAAAGAAAAAATATTTTACTCTGCCATTATTGTGGTTACAAAAGTAAATTAAATAGAAGTTGTAGTAAGGGAAACACTTGTGATTTTGTTTTTAGTGGCCCAGGTGTTGAAAGAATCGCAGAGGAAGTAAAGATATTATTTCCTGAAAAAAAAATATCTATTTTTTCAAGCGATACCATGAACAAAAAATCTTCAAAAGATCAACTTGAAAGTATAGTAAATGGAGAAGTTGATATTTTAATTGGGACACAATTAATTTCAAAAGGTTTTCATTTTCCAAATTTAAATTGTATTGTTGTTCTAGATATTGATTTAACATCTAATGGACACGATCTTAGAACAGCTGAAAAAAATCTCCAACTATACCACCAGTTATCTGGAAGAGCAGGAAGGACTGGCAAACCTGCTAAAGTATATTTTCAAACTCTTGGTATTAATCAAAATATCATAAACCAAATTACTCATCATGATCCATTTATTTTTTTAGATAATGAATTGAAGTTAAGAGAAAAAAATAATCTTCCACCATTTGAAAGATTTATTTCATTAATACTCACTGCCTCTAAAGAAAATAAATTAGAAGAAGAGTCTCAAAAATTAAAGCAAGTACTCCTTAATTCTCTCGATGATAAAGTTTTAGGGCCCGTTAATGCACCTATTTATAGAGTTAAAGGAAAATATCGACAAAGGCTTTTAATAAGGTCAAAAAAGGGGTCGAAAATACAAAATAAGTTGGCTGAAATATTAAATAAGCACAAATTATCCAGTGAAATAAAACTGACGGTTGATGTTGATCCAATAACCTTTAATTAAGAGACAAAATAGATATTAAATTGTTAATCTGATACTTGAAGACATCTTACTCATATGCTACTTAATCCAAAAAATCTTCTTAAATAGAGAGTCAATATTGAGCAAAAATAACAGTTTTTCAGTTACTACAGCAGGTAGATATTCTTTAGCATTATATGAATTAGCTAAAGAAAATAATTCAGTAGATGAAGTCGAAGAACAATCAATATCTTTATTAAAATTAATAGATGAGAGCAAAGATTTCAGTTCATTAATAAAAGATCCAACTAACTCTGTAAATGAACTTAAGGATGTAATTAATAAGATTGTTGATAATTATAAATTAAATTCTTTATTATCAAAATTTTTAGGTTTTCTAATATCTAAAAGAAGATTTTTTTATGTAAAAACAATTCTTCATGATTTTGTAGATACTTGCTCAAAAAAAAGAGGAGAAGTAAAAGCTGAACTAATCTCTTCTAAAGAATTATCAGGAGAACAAGTAAGTAAAATAAAAGATGAATTATCTCAAAATTTTAATGCGAAAATAAAATTAGAATATAAATATGATAAAAGTTTAATTGGAGGTTTAATAATTCAAGTTGGTAGTATTATGGTAGATACTTCTATTAAAAATAAATTACAACAAATCGAAAATACAATGATAGAGGCTTAAATGGAAATAAATCCTTCAGAAGTTACGAAAATATTAAAAGAACAAATTAAAAAATTTGGAGATAAAGCTGAGGTTACTGAGGTAGGTCAGGTTTTATCAGTAGGAGATGGTATAGCAAGAATTTATGGATTAGATAACGTTCAAGCTGGAGAGATGGTAGAATTTTCTGATGGTTCGAAAGGAATGGCGTTGAACCTAGAAAGTGAAAATGTAGGTGTTGTAATTTTTGGTGATGATAAAGCAGTTAAGGAAGGTGATACTGTAAAAAGAACTGGTGCGATTGTTGATACACCAGTTGGAAAAGAATTACTTGGTAGAGTAGTTGATGGTTTAGGAAATCCAATTGATGGAAAAGGTGCATTAGATAAAAGTTTAAAAAGAAGCAGGGTCGAAGTTAAAGCTCCAGGAATAATTCCACGTAAATCTGTTAGTGAACCAATGCAGACTGGTCTCAAATCAATTGATAGTCTAGTTCCAATTGGAAGAGGGCAAAGAGAATTAATTATTGGAGATAGACAAACTGGTAAAACAGCAGTGGCTATTGACGCTATCATAAACCAGAAAAAAATTAACGAGTCAGGTGATGAGAAGAAAAAATTATATTGTATTTATGTAGCCGTAGGTCAAAAAAGATCTACAGTTAGACAGATTGAAAAAACATTAGAGGAAGCTGGTGCAATGGAATACACAACAATAGTTGCAGCAACAGCATCAGATGCAGCACCACTTCAGTTTTTAGCTCCATACACTGGATGTACTATGGGTGAATATTTTAGAGATAATGGAATGCATGCTTTAATAATATACGATGATTTATCAAAACAAGCAGTCGCTTATAGACAAATGTCTCTATTGTTAAGAAGACCTCCCGGAAGAGAGGCTTATCCTGGTGATGTATTTTATTTACATAGTAGATTACTTGAAAGAGCAGCAAAATTAGGTGATGAACATGGAGGTGGCTCTTTAACAGCTCTTCCAATCATTGAGACTCAGGGAGGTGACGTTTCTGCGTTTATACCAACAAATGTGATCTCAATTACTGATGGACAAATTTTCCTTGAAACTGAACTTTTTAACCAAGGTATAAGACCAGCAATAAACGTTGGTTTATCAGTATCAAGAGTAGGATCCTCTGCGCAGACAAAGGCCATGAAAAAAGTTTCAGGGTCGATGAAATTAGAATTGGCTCAATATCGAGAAATGGCTGCATTTGCACAGTTTGGTTCAGATCTTGATGCGTCTACTCAAAAATTACTTAACCGAGGTTCAAAATTAACTGAACTATTAAAGCAAAACCAATATTCTCCCATGACAGTTGCTGAACAAGTCATCTCTGTATTTTGCGGAGTTAGAGGACATCTTGATGATATTGAACAAAAGGATATTTCAAGTTTTGAGAATAAAATTATTGAAAAATGTAAAGCTGAAAAGCCAGATATCATTGAGTCAATCACAGCTTCAGGGAAACTCGAAGATGATAAAGAGAAAGAATTAAACGAAATTATTTTACAACTTAAGAAAGATTTTAACTCATAGAAAATAATGGCTAGTTTAGACGATCTAAAAAAAAGGATATCAAGTGTAAAGTCTACACAAAAGATTACCAAGGCAATGAAAATGGTTGCTGCTGCAAAACTGAGAAGAGCCCAGGAAAGTGCAGAAAAAGGCAGACCTTACTCAGATAAAATGAATAATATTATTATAAACTTATCAAATGGTATCTCAGATATTGATAATGCTCCAAAACTTTTATCTGGCACTGGAGAAGATAAAGTACATTTATGTGTTGTAATGACATCCGATAGAGGTCTTTGTGGAGGTTTTAATACAAATATTATCAAAAAAGCTAAACTATATTTTCAAAAAATTTTAGATGAAGGAAAAACTCTAAAAATTATTACAGTTGGAACTAAAGGTTATGACCAACTAAAACGTCTTTATGGCGATAATATTATAGAGAGAATATCTTTTAAAGATTCAAAAAATGTAAATTATTTTGATGCTGACAAAGTTGGTAAGATTGTTATAGAAAAATTTGATAAAAAAGAATTTGATGTATGTGCAATTTTTTATAACCAATTTAAGAATGTAATTACTCAAATTCCACAAGAACAACAAATCATTCCTTTAAAAACATCTGAAAAAGAGGAAAATTCATCAGAAGATAATTATGAGTTTGAACCTGAAGAAGATGAAATATTGAGTAACTTATTACCAAAAAACATTTCAACTCAGATTTTTAAAGCGATGTTAGAGAATTCAGCTAGCGAGCAAGGTTCAAGAATGAGTGCAATGGATAATGCAACCAGAAACGCAGGTGAAATGGTTGACAAACTTACTATTGAGTATAATAGAAGTCGTCAGGCAGCAATTACTAAAGAGTTAATAGAAATAATTTCAGGAGCAGAAAGTTTATAATTATGAGAAAAGGACAAATAACACAGATCATCGGAGCGGTAGTAGATGTAAAATTTGAGGGAGAACTACCAGAAATTTTAACTGCACTAGAGTGTGATAACGGAGGAAATAGATTAGTTTTAGAAGTTGCACAACACTTAGGGGAGTCAAGTGTTAGAACAATTGCAATGGATGCAACAGAGGGCCTTAAAAGAGGAGACGAGGTAACAGATACAGCTGCCCCAATTAAAGTTCCAGTAGGTCCGGAGACTCTTGGACGAATTATAAATGTAATAGGTGAGCCTATTGATGAAAGAGGAGAAGTTAAAAGTTCAGATAACTGGCCAATTCATAGAGCTGCACCAGAATTTAATGATCAATCCACAGAAACTGAAATACTCGTAACGGGTATAAAAGTTATTGATCTTTTAGCACCTTACGCCAAAGGTGGTAAAATTGGTTTATTTGGTGGAGCAGGTGTTGGTAAAACTGTTTTAATTATGGAATTGATTAATAACGTGGCAAAAGCTCATGGTGGATTTTCAGTTTTTGCTGGAGTAGGAGAAAGAACAAGAGAAGGAAACGACTTGTACCACGAAATGATTGACTCTGGAGTAATTAAAACAGATGGAGAAGGTTCTAAAGCAGCATTAGTTTATGGACAAATGAATGAGCCCCCAGGAGCGAGAGCTCGAGTAGCCTTAACAGGTTTAACTGTTGCAGAGTATTTTAGAGATCAAGAGGGTCAAGATGTACTATTCTTTGTTGACAATATTTTTAGATTTACACAAGCAGGATCTGAAGTTTCAGCATTATTAGGCAGAATACCTTCGGCTGTTGGATATCAACCAACATTAGCGACAGATATGGGTAACCTGCAGGAGAGAATTACGACAACGAATAAAGGATCAATTACATCTGTTCAAGCAATTTATGTCCCTGCAGATGATTTAACTGACCCTGCGCCTGCAACCTCATTTGCTCACTTAGATGCAACAACGGTACTTTCTAGACAGATTGCTGAAATTGGAATTTACCCAGCGGTAGATCCATTAGACTCAACGTCTAGAATTTTAGATCCTAGAATAGTTGGTGACGAACATTATAGAGTTGCTAGAGAAGTACAAAAAGTTCTACAAACTTATAAATCGTTACAAGATATTATCGCAATTTTAGGTATGGATGAATTGTCAGAAGAAGACAAATTAGTTGTTGCCAGAGCTAGAAAAATACAAAGATTTCTTTCTCAACCTTTCTTTGTAGCTGAAGTATTTACTGGCTCGCCAGGTAAGCTTGTAGATTTAGAGTCAACGATCAAAGGCTTTGATGCTATTTGCAAAGGTGAATATGATCATTTACCAGAAGCTGCATTTTATATGGTTGGCACTATTGAAGAAGCTATTCAAAAAGCTGAGAGTTTAGCTAACGAAGCTGCTGCATAATGAGCGAAGAATATTCTTTAGAAATAGTTAACCCTGAAAAATCATTTTTATCAAAAAATGATGTCACTGAGGTAGTTGTCCCTGCATTTGAAGGTGAGATAGGAATTTTAAAAGACCATATTTCTATTATTTCTTTTTTAAAACCAGGAATAATTAAAATATTTTCAAAATCAGGTGAGGAAAGTTTTTATGTAAATGATGGAATAATTGAATTTAAAGATAATAATCTTTCTATACTTACAAGTCTTATTTTAAATTTAAAAGACATTGATAAAGAAAAAATTACAGAAATTCAGAAATCTGCTGAGGAAGAACTTAATAAGTCTGATATAAATGATCAGGAAAAATATTTGCTTGATCAAAAACTTGAAGTATTAAAATCAATTAACTAAAATTTTTTTTATCTCTTCTTGAATTTTTTCGTATACATGTAGTTTAAATTCTACTACAAGCTCAGTAATTTTATCTGAGTCTACCCATTTCCATTCAAGAAATTCTGGATGTTTTGTATTAATATTAATTTCTTTTTCATCACCATTAAATCTCATTATATACCATTGCTGTTTTTGACCTTTAAATTTACCTTTCCAAATAATTCCTAATAATTCGTTTGGTAAATGGTAAGTAAGTAAGCCATCAATTTTTTTAATTAAACTTACTGATTTAATACTAGTTTCTTCTTTTAATTCTCTAATTGCAGCCTCATAAAAGTCTTCACCCTCATCAACCCCACCTTGTGGCATTTGCCAAAAGTTTTTTTTATTATCTATTCTTTTTGCCACAAAAATTTTGTTTTCTTTATTTAAAACAACTATCCCAACACCACTTCTAAGTGGTAAATTTTTATATTTCTCTTTCATTTTAGCCGTTTAAAAGCTCTAGAGCGAATTGAAGTTGATTGTCTGTATCAGTATTAAACCTAAAGTCATCAGATCCTTCTGCTACCTCAATATCAGGCGAGACACCTATTTCTGATATAGATTTTCCTGATGGAAGATAATATTTAGATACAGTCAATCTTATTGCACCTTTATTTTTGAGAGGAATGATTGATTGTACAGAGCCTTTACCATAGCTATTTTCTCCAATTATTATTGCTCTTTTGTGATCCTTTAGCGCCCCTGCTACAATTTCAGATGCAGATGCTGAACCATAATTTATTAAGACAACAATTGTATTGCCATCTATTATATCACCTTTTCTTGCAAAGAATTTTCTACTTTCGTATTTTCTTTTACTTTTCGTTGAGACAATTTCTCCACTATCTATAAAAAAATCTGTAATTTTAATTGCCTGAGAAAGTAGTCCACCAGGATTATTTCTCAAATCTAAAATATAATTTTTAACATTTTTATTTTTTTTAAACTCTTTAATTTTATCACTAATTTGACCACTACTGTTTTCATTAAAAGAGGTAAGTCTTAAATAACCAGTTTGATTATCTAATATCTCAGATTTTACTGATGAAACTTTAATTTTTTCTCTAGTTATATTAAAAACTAATGCCTTTCGTTCACCCCTTCTTCTAACTGTTATTTCAATATCTGATCCAACAGGACCCCTCATGATATCAACTGCTTCACTTAAAGATTTACCTTGAACCTGAATATCATTAATTCTTACAATATAATCACCAGCTTTAACTCCTGCTTCAGCCGCAGGTGAATCGTCCATAGGTGTTATCACCTTTATTACCCCAGCTTCCATGCTCACTTCAATTCCCAGTCCTCCAAATTCTCCACTCGTTTCTGTTTGCATACTTTGATAAGATTCTGGTGACATATAAGCAGAATATGGATCTAAGGATTGAAGAACACCATTGATTGCAGCATCCATTGCATCACTTTGGTTCACATCATCGACAAATTCTTTATTAATTTTATCTAAGACTTCTGAAAAAACATCTATTTTTTTATAAATATCATTCTCTTCTGACGCACTAACAATACTAGTTACGAAAAAAAAAATAAATAATGATAAAAAATATGTTTTGAATTTTTTCATCATATAATTACTTTTTCTTTAGGAATTAATTCAGACCATATTTTTTCTAGCTCATAAAATTTTCTTTTTTCTGGATTGAAAATATGAATAATAAGATCTATTCCATCTACAAGTTTCCAATCACTGCTCTCTCTTCCCTCAATTTTGCAATTGCTTACACCATTTTTTTTCAAATATTCATATACTTGCTCTGATAAAGCTTGGATATGTCTTGAAGACGTTCCGCTAGCGATTATCATTTGATCCGCTATTGATGATTTTCCATCTAAATCTATTGAAACAATATCTAGGGCTTTATTTGCGTCTAAGAGATTTACCACATCTTTGTGAAGAGTAGAGATTTTATCCATTAATTAATAAAAGAGTATCAAATTTTTCTTAATTTAGAAGATGAAATATTGACCTTATTAAAATTAATAAATTTTAAGCTTTTCTTACTATACTTTTTAAAGCTTCTAGAACTTAATGATTTAGCCTTATATCTGTCTCTATCAAATACTAGAATGTTACAAAGAGATGAAATTAAATCAGAATTTTTCCATTTATGAAAATTAATCAAACTATCTGCTCCCATTATGAAATAAATATCAGCCTTTTTGTTATTTTTTTTAATATACTTTATCAGGTCAATTGTTCTATTTGATTTAATTTTATTCTCAAAATATTTTACTTTTATAAACGGATTTTTTTGAGAAATTTTTTTAGCAAAATTTATTCTTTTATCTAAACTTAAACTACTTTTCTCTTTAAATGGATTTTTTTTGGTAACCGCCCAAATAATCTTATCAATATCGTATCTTTTTTTTGCCTCTTTAGAGATACTTAAATGTCCTTTATGTGCTGGATCAAAGGTGCCTCCAAGAATACCAATTTTTTTTTTATTTCCTTGTTTGTCCAGATCCATATATCTCATATTTGTAACTAACAAGCTGGTTTAGTCCAACAGGACCTCTTGGTGGAAGTTTATTTGTTGAAATTCCAACTTCACCTCCAAAACCAAATTCTCCTCCATCAGCATACTGTGTTGAAGAATTGTGAATAGCGATCGAACTTTTAATATTTTTTATAAAAAATTTTGCAGAAATTTTATTATTTGTAATTATCGCGTCAGTATGCATTGTTCCATATTTATTAATATGATTTACTGCATCATTAATATTATTTACTAGTTTTACAGAAATTTTTGCAGATAAATGTTCTTTCGACCATGTTTTATTATTTGCTAATCTTGAATTTCCGTTAAACAATTTAGAAATTTTTCTATCAGCATAAATAGAACAACCTCTCTTAGTGAGTTCATTTAATATCTCATCTACATTTTTAGATTTATTTTTATGTATTAAAAGTGTCTCGGTAGCTCCACAAATACTAGTATTACGCAATTTAGCATTGATTAATATTTTTTTTGCCATTGAAAGATTTGCATCTTTATCAATATAAGTATGACACATACCTTCAAGGTGTCCAATGACAGGAACAGACGATAAATCTTGAACTTTTTTTACAAGACTTTTTCCACCTCTTGGAATAATAACATCTATATATTTTGACATTTTTGACAGCATGTAGTCGACCAGTTTTCTATTTTTATTCTCTATAAACTGAACAAAGTTCTTATTTATTTTGTATTTTTCTAATGATTTTCTAAAAAGATTAGCTAAAATTTTATTACTAAAGTAAGCCTCTGATCCTCCTCTTAATATTACGCAGTTCCCAGATTTAAAACAAAGTGTAGATACATCCGAAGTCACATTTGGTCTACTTTCATAAATTACACCAATAATACCTATCGGAATTGATACTTTCTTTAGTTTTAACCCGTTTGGTCTTTTCCAGGTTTCTATATCAACATCTACTGGATCCTTAAATTTTGCAATAGTTTCAATTGATTTAATAATTGAACTTATTTTGTCATTATTAAGAGCAAGTCTTTTAACTAAATTTTCTTTAAGTTTTTTAGATTTGGCTATTTTTATATCTTTTGTGTTTTCGACTAAAATTTTATTTTGGTTTTTTTTAATAAGTTGAATGTAATAATTTAATACTTTATTTTTTTTTTTATTACTTATTTTGTTTTGAAAAGCAACTTTCGCATTTGTACCAATTTTTTCTAAGTTTTTACTCATTTGATTAATACCATATCATCTTTATGAATAACTTCTGATTTTGAAATATAACCTAAAATATCATTTATTTTATTGGAGTGCTTCCCTTTAATTTTCAAAATTTCATCCGAAGAGAAACTGCTTAATCCTCTAGCAAATTCAGTCATATTTTTGTTAAGGATTTTGATATGATCACCTTTGCTAAAACTGCCTTGAACATCTTTAATCCCTGCGGCTAGTAAACTTTTCCCACTATTCAAAGCTAATAATGCACCTTCATCAATAATTATTTTTCCTTTTGGAGAAACTGAGCTTATTATCCACTTTTTTCTCGCATCTAATTTTGAAATTTTAGGCAAAAACCAAGTACATATATTTTCAGTTAAAATTTTTTGAATTGGTCTATTTATTAAGCCATTAGCAATAGCCATATGGCATCCTGAGAATTGACAAATTTTAGCAGCATCAATCTTCGTTTTCATTCCACCAGATCCAAATTCTCCAGATTTATTTGTTGCTAATTTTTCTACATTTTGGTCAATATTTTTAATTTCACGAATTAATTTAGCTTTTTTGTCTAATTTTGGATCTTTAGAGTAAAGACCACTTACGTCAGATAATAAAATTAAACAATCTGCACTTGATATTTGTGCAACCCTAGAAGCTAGTCTGTCATTATCGCCATACTTAATCTCAGAAGTGGCTATACTATCATTTTCATTTACTATTGGAATAAAACCAAGACTAAATAAATTCTCAAAAGTCCTTTTTGCATTAATTGCCCTTCTTCTTTTTTCTGTATCTTCAAGTGTTAACAAAATTTGTGAAAGATTGATTTTTGACTTATTAAAAGTTTTTTTAAAAAGATTCATTAACTCAATTTGGCCAATTGACGCTACTGCCTGACTTTTATCAAGTTTCAATTTTTTTTTACTTAATTTTAATTTTTTACATCCTAAAGCAATCGCTCCTGAGCTAACCACAATTATATTTTTTTTTAATTTTTGTAGATGTAGAATATCTTTTGCAAATTCTGACAACCATTTTTCTCTGACAATTTTTTTGTCATTAATCAATAAAGATGATCCAATTTTTATAACGACAGTCTTTGAGTCTTTAAGATACATAATTAAGCAATGTTGATTTAATATCAGATACTGATTTTTTATCGAGTGTTGATGTTGTAAAAGTGGATTTCTTGATAATTTTTTCAAATTCTTTTATTTTTTCTTTTATTTCATTCTCATCAATCAGGTCTATTTTGTTAAACACTATTATTTCCTGCTTTTTTAATAGCTCTGAACTATATTTACCCATTTCGTTCCTCACTTGAAGATATGAGTTAATTAAATCATTTTCTGATATATCAATTAGATGCAAAAGCGCTTTGCATCTTTCAATATGTTTTAAAAATTTAATCCCTAATCCTGTTCCTTGATGTGCTCCTTCAATTAATCCTGGAATATCTGCTAAAGTTATCTCTTTATCGTCGTACATTGCGACACCTAGATTTGGATTTAAAGTTGTAAATTTATAATTTGCAATTTTAGGAGTGGCACTTGTTAATGATGCTAATAAGCTAGATTTTCCTGCATTGGGTAATCCAATGATACCAATATCAGCGATTGTCTTAAGTTGTAAATAAATCCAGAATTCTTCTCCTACTGTACCTTTGGTAAATTTCTTTGGAGCTCTATTAGTTGATGATTTAAACCTTGTGTTACCAAAACCTCCTTTACCACCTATTGCTGCAACAAATTTTTCATTTTCCTCCTTAAAATCAAATATCAGGGTTTTATTGTCTTCCTCAAATACTTGTGTTCCAACCGGTACTTTTAAATATAAATCTTCTCCTCCTCTTCCTGTTTTATTTTTCCCACTCCCATCTCTACCTCTCTCAGCTTTAAAATGCTGTTGATATCTAAAATCAATTAGTGTGTTTAAATTTCTCTCTGAGACAAGAATAATAGAACCACCTTTACCTCCATCACCTCCGTCGGGTCCTCCAAATTCTATAAATTTTTCTCTTCTAAAACTAGGAGAACCAGATCCACCGTCTCCAGCTTTTATAAATATCTTAACTTGATCTAAAAATTTCATGATTTTACAGAATTAATTAGCTGTTTACTAATTAGGCTTTACTGATACGTAAGTTCTGTCTGATTTGCTTTTTTTAAAAACAACTTTTCCTTTAACAACAGAAAAAATTGAATGGTCTTTACCCATTCCAACATTTTCTCCAGGAAAAATTTTAGTGCCTCTTTGTCTTACAATTATGTTTCCAGGTATTACTAATTCACCACCATATTTTTTTACACCTAGTCTACGGCCTGCACTATCTCTTCCGTTTCTCGATGATCCACCTGCTTTTTTTGTTGCCATAAATTACCTATTTATTTTGAAGCCTCAATTTTTTCTTTTTTTGCCTCTTTAACTACAACTTCCTTTTTTTTCATCTTTTCAGCCTCTGATAAAACTTTACCATCTTTTGAAAAAATTTTGTTAATTCTTAATAGTGAATACTGTTGTCTGTGCCCGTTTTTACGTCTTGAATTTTTTCTTCTTCTTTTTTTAAAAATAAGAACAGTTCTTTCTTTGCCATTTTTTAATAATTCAGCTTCAACTTTCGCACCATCCACAGTTGGTGCACCTAATTCAATACTCTTATCATCTCCATAAGCTAAAATTTCTTTAAATTCCACTTTAGAGGCTGGATTTGATTCAGCTAATTTTTCTACTTTTATTATTTCACCAGCTGAGACTTTGTACTGTTTTCCACCTGTTTGTATTACTGCGTATGACATTAACGATCCTAATATTTAATTATCAGCAATATAGTCAGGGCCTTATTTTAGTCAAGCTGAATAAGCTAGAAATTATCCTTTAAATCTCTTAATTTTGAAAAGTTTTTAACGTTTTTTGACCTTAAAAAAATATTGGTTTGTAGTTCTTCTTCAAGAGTAGAGGGTATAGTTGGTATTCCTTTTGCTAACTTATTTTTTACTGTCTCAATTTTTGAAATTAGTTTCTTGTTATTGGAATCATACTTTAAACAAAAATCTGAATTTTTTAATGTATATTCATGTCCACAATAAATTTCTGTATCTAAAGGTAAACTCTTTATTAATTGTAGAGAATTAAACATTTCTTCATTAGTGCCCTCAAACACTCTTCCACAACCTAATGAAAACAATGTATCTCCAGAAAATAATGCATTTTCTTTGAAAAAATAAAAACATACATGACCTAAAGTATGTCCTGGAATATGAAAAACTTTTGCTTCAAACATGCCATCTTTCCAAATTTCATTATTTTTTACCAATATATCTATTTCAGGTATTCTGTGTTTGTCCTGATCAAAACCGATGACTTTGGCATTATAAAATTTTTTAAGCTCTTTATTGCCTCCAACATGATCATAATGGTGGTGAGTATTCATTATAAATTTTAATTTTAGGTCTAGACTTTCAATTTTATTGATTACAGGCTCTGCTTCACTTGGATCTATAACAACAGCAGATCTAGTAATTTCATCAATTAACAAATATGAAAAATTATCCTCTAAACATTTTATTATTTTTATTTCCATATTATTTCTCTAGTAAAAAAATACCTAATTCAGATATTAGGTTTTTAAATTTCAAATTTGAAGATGTAATTTTTGAAGTTTTTTTCCCATTTAAAGAAATTGATTTATAAATATAAACTCTTTTGTTGTTACAAAAATTATAAAAGTCTTGAATTGTACACATATGTAGGTTGGGAGTATTATACCATTGATAAGGTAAATTCTTTGTAACTGGCATTTCTCCTTTTAATAGCAAATCTAGTCTAACTTTCCAATGTCCAAAATTTGGAATTGTAACAATTACTTTTTTTCCAACTCGTAATAAATTTTCAATAACATTTTCTGGGCTCATGAATGCTTGAAGAGTTTGACTTAATATTACGTAATCAAATGATAAATCTGGAAATTGCTTTAAATCATTCTCTGCGTCACCTTCAATAACAGCTAAACCTTTAGATAAACATTTTTTTACTTTTTCCTTAGAAATTTCAAGTCCTCTAACATCTACCACTTTATTTTTTAATAGATATTCCATCAAAATTCCATCACCACATCCAACGTCTAAGACTCTTGATTTTTCCTCAATAAACTTAGAAATAACTTTAAATTCTTCTTTCATTAAAATTAGAATAATTTGTATTTAAATAATTTTTAATAGTGCTTAAAAAATCTGGTACGTCTAATAGAAATGAATCGTGGCCTTTGTCAGTTTTAATTTCTACAAAACCAACATCAGCACCAATTGCATTAAGCGCTATTACAATATCTTTATTCTCAGAGGTTGGGTATAACCAATCAGAAGTAAAGGAAATGACGAAAAATTTTGTTTTGGTATCTTTAAATGCTTTGGAAAGGTTTCCTCCATATTGTTTAGTTAAATCAAAATAATCCATCGCTCTAGTGATATACAAATAGCTATTTGCATCGAATCTATCTACAAATACAGAACCTTGATATCTCAAATAACTCTCAATTTGAAAGTCAGCATCAAATCCAAATTTTAAATCAGATCTTTCTTGAAGATTCCTTCCAAACTTTTCTTGTAAACCTTGTTTTGATAAATACGTGATATGAGCAGCCATCCTAGCAACAGCTAAACCTTTATCTGGATTTGTTGATTTTTCATCATACAATCCCTCTTTCCAATTGCTATCGGACATTATTGCTTGTCTTCCAAGTTCATTAAAAGCAATATTTTGAGCTGAATGACTAGCCGTACAAGCAATTGGTAAAGCTACTCTAGCCTTATTCGGAAAGTTTGATACAAATTGTAAAACTTGCATTCCACCCATGGAGCCGCCAGCAACTGCAAATAATTTTTCTATTTTAAAGTAATCTAATAGATTGTATTGAGCATTAACCATATCGTTAATTGTAATGACAGGAAAATTTGTACCTATAGGTTTATTGGTTAAAGGATCAATTGTCCCTGGTCCGTAGGATCCCATACATCCACCAATAACATTTGCACAAATAACAAAAAATTTATCAGTATCGAATGACTTACCTGGACCAACTGCATAGTTCCACCAACCCTCCTTTTTTGTAATTGGATTGATGCCTGAAGCATACTGGTCGCCAGTTAGCGCATGAAAAATTAATATAGCATTATCTTTCTTCTCATTAAGATTTCCATAGGTCTCATAAGCTAATGGAAAGTGAGATATTTCTTTGCCACAATCAAGTTTAAGAGTTTTTTCAATAATTATACTTTTCATTTTATTTAAATTGCTCATAAAAATTTTGCTGAAATGAATTGTGAGAAAAAAAACTTATTTAGCAGGTTTTTTAAAGCGCTCGCAATTCAGTTAAATCAGCGCAAAAAGCTTTTATAAGATAGCTTTTTAGATGTCAATTTTTTTAGAATTATTGATTGTATTATCTAATTATCTGACTATTTATTAATAAAAGTTAACATCATGAATACCCCAATATTTAGAAAAATAACCCTTCAAGCTTACAAACCAGGAAGATCATTTTTAAATAAAAAAAAAAATATTATAAAATTATCAGCAAATGAATCTGCTTTAGGTATGAGCAAAAATGCTCAAAGAGTAATAAAAAAAGCTAGTGACAATATCTCTAGATACCCAGATGGAAAATTCAGAGATTTAACTTCTATAATTTCAAAAAAATATAATTGTAATCAAAATCAAGTGATTTGTGGATCTGGATCAGATGAAATTATTCAGATGTTATGTCAACTATTTTTAAATAAAGGAGATGAGGTAGTTGTACCAGAATTTAGTTTTTTGATGTACAGAATCTATGCGCAAATAGTGGGAGCCAAGGTTGTATTTTCCAAAGAAAAAAATTTTAAAGTATCTAATAATGAAATTTTAAAAAAAGTATCAAAGAAGACCAAAGTCGTATTTCTGGCAAATCCTAACAATCCTACAGGTACATATATTTCTAAAAAACAGTTATTAGAATTAAGAAAGCGTTTAAATAAAAAAATATTACTAGTTGTTGATGACGCTTATTTTGAATACATGCTAAATAAAGATTACAAATCAGGTTTAGAGCTTTTCAAAAATAAAAATAATGTATTTATATTAAGAACTTTCTCTAAAATTTATGGGCTTGCATCTTTAAGAGTTGGATGGGGATATGGTAGTAAAAAAATTGTAGATGCTTTATATAAAATTAAACCACCATTTAATGTAAATAAGATAGCTCAGGTATGTGCCATAGAGTCTTTAAAAGATAAAAAATTTATTAAAAAATCTATAAAACATAATTTGGATTGGGCAAAAAAAATACAAAAGAT
>CABZJN010000008.1 GCA_902526085.1 uncultured Pelagibacteraceae bacterium | reverse complement strand
ATGTTCATAATTCAGAGATACCAGAGGAAAATTCAATTATGTCCTTCTCAATGCTATTAAATTTAGTTGAGACCAGTAATGCCAATAATAAACAATTACTTTGGAAGTTTGTTAAAAAATATAAGAAAGATATTAATGAAGATATGCATCCAATTTTTGACAAGTTAATATCTTATGCAATTAAATATTTTAATGACGCTATAAAATCTAAAAAGATTTATAAAAAACCAAATGAAAGCGAAAAAATCGCTTTAGACGCTTTAGTTAACTCTTTAGATAATTGCGATGACACAATGAAACCAGAGGACATTCAGACTAAAATTTATACAGTCGGCAAAGAGAATGGCTATAAAGAAAATTTGCGTGATTGGTTCAAGTTAATATATGAGGTAGTTTTTGGTGTAGAAAATGGACCACGATTTGGTTTTTTTATAAGCTTTTTTGGGGTTCAAGAAACTAAAGAATTAATAAAAAGTAAATTAGAAAATGTTTAATATCTTAAGACCATTAATTTTTAAATTTAGCCCTGAAGTAGCACATTCTTTAGCTATAAAAGCACTAAAGTTAAATAATATTCCTTACTCAAAACCTCAAGATAATCATATTTTAGAAACAACTTTTTGTGAAAAAAAATTATCTTCACCAATTGGTGTTGCTGCTGGGTTTGATAAAAATGCTGAAGTATATAATCCTTTATTTAATCTTGGATTTGGTTTTGTTGAAGTAGGGACAATTACTCCAAAGCCTCAATTTGGCAACCCTAAACCAAGAGTTTTTAGACTTGAAGAAGATGAAGCTCTTATAAATAGATTAGGTTTTAATAATTCTGGTTCAGTAGAAATTAGTAAGAGAATTAAGGAAAATAATAAAAAAGGTTTTTTAGGAATAAATATAGGACCAAATAAAGACTCCACAAATAGAGTTGAAGATTATTTAATTTGTTTTCGTAAATTTTATAATTTAGCTGATTACATAACTATAAATATCTCTTCACCAAATACAGAAAACTTAAGAGACTTTCATAATCAGGATGAACTTAATTCATTAATTGACAAACTAAAAAATGAAAAAAAAGGGTTAAATTCAAATATTCCATTAGCAATAAAAGTCTCACCTGATCTTAATGATGATCAAATTAATGAAGTATCCAAGATCATTATGCAACAAGAAATAGGAATCATTATTGTCTCAAATACTACAGATAAGAACAGAGAAAATTTAAAAAATATAAACAAATTAGAAAAGGGAGGTCTGTCAGGTAAACCAATTGAAAAAATTTCAAACGAGGCAATTTCTAAATTTTATAAAATTCTAAAAGATAAAACAAAAATAATAGGTGTAGGTGGTGTTAGCAATGGACAAGATGCTTTTGAAAAAATCACCTCTGGTGCAACGCTCGTTCAATTATATACTGGAATGATTTATAGAGGTCCTCGTATTGCTTCAAAAATAAGCAAAGAATTAATTGATTTATTAAAAAATAATGGTTTTAAAAATGTTTCAGAGGCTATTGGAACTAAAAATTAATCTTGACGTGATTAGATTCAGATCTTATACAGGCTCATAATTTATGTCTAAAAAATGTGAACTTACTGGAAAAATCCCACTCAAGGGTCATAACGTTAGTCATGCTAACAATAAGACTAAAAGAAGATTTCTTCCAAATTTAAAAAAAGTTAAGTTTAAAAGTGAACTACTTAAGAGAAGTTTAAGATTAACCGTTTCAAATGCTGGGGTTAGATCAGTAGATAAAAAAGGTAGTTTCGATCAATTTCTTATTTCAGCCAAGTCTAGAGAATTATCATTAAGACTAAAAAAATTAAAAAAGTCCTTAGTCAGTAAATCTGCATAATGAATAAAGTATTTTTAACACTCTCATTTTTAATGGGATTGGTTGTTTTAGCTTCTAATTATTTAGTTCAATTTCCAATTAAATATTATGGTCTTCAAGAAATTCTTACATATGGAGCATTCAGTTATCCAATAGCTTTTTTAATAACTGATCTAGCAAATAGATCTTTTGGTAAATTAGTTGCTAGAAAAATTGTATATATAGGATTTACAATAGGAATTTTGTTTACACTAATTTTCTCAACAAATTTTGCAGATTTAATCTCAGTAAGAATAGCAATTGGTTCAGGTACAGCATTTATCATTGCTCAATTACTAGATGTACAAATATTTGATCAATTAAGACAAAAAAAATGGTTTATTGCACCTCTTGCATCTTCATTAATTGGTTCCACAGTTGATACATTCTTATTCTTTTCAATTTCATTTTATGGAACTGGAATACCTTGGGTGACACTTTCTTTGGGAGACTTAGCGGTAAAGATATTTGTAGCTTTATTAATGTTGATACCTTTTAGATTATTGTTAGGCACCTTAAAAGCTGCTTAATTCAAATTTTTGGCTCTTGCTGTGTCATGCAATGAATAGCTCCAAAACCCCAAATTAAATCACTACAATCAATAGCAATAACTTTCCTATTTTTAAAAAATTTTCTAAAAATTTTTAAAACCTTTTTGTCCTCTTTCACATTAAATACTGGAACCAAAACTATTTTATTACTTATGAAAAAATTTAAATAACTTGCTGGGACACGAGTTTTGTCTATTACAACAGGTCTTGGCATAGGTATCTTTATAATTTTAAATTTTTTTCCGTTTTCATCAGAACTTTTACTTAATATTTTAAAATTTTCTTTAAGAGCTTTATAATTTTTATCTGATCTATTGTTTTCTACAGCTATCATAATTGTACTTTTTGAAACAAACCTTGCAATATCATCAATATGACCGTGTGTGTCATCTCCAATAATTCCTTTGTTAAGCCAAATAAAATTTTTTGCATTTAAATATTTTGAAAACAGATTTTCATAATCAATTTTTTTGAATCCTTTATTTCTCTCTTGTTTACTACTTAATAAGCACTCTTTTGTTAGCAATATGGAGCCTGATCCATTATTATCAAATGCACCTCCTTCCATTACTACTCTTATAGATTTTTTTGAATTTACTTTTTTAGGTAAAATACTTTCAATATTTAAATATTTACTAATATGACTATTGATTTTGTTATCATTTCTGAAATTTTTATATTTTGACCAGGCATTAAATTTGAAATCAAGCATTTTCTTTTTTCTACTTTTTTTGTTAACCAAAAATATTGGACCAGAGTCTCTTAACCAAAGTCTATCTGTTTTAAGTTTATGAAATTTAATGTTTGAAATATTACATCCTATTTTTTTTAAATATATTCTTGTGATATTAATACTTTTGGTATTATTGACTAACAAATCTATTCTTTGATGTTTTGTTAAATATTTGATTATTTTTCCAACTACATTTGGAATTTTTTCAAATAATCCAGGCCAATCTTTTTTATTATGAGGCCACGACATCCAAACCGATTTTTGAGGCTCCCATTCTGCCGGCATTCTGAATTCACTTATTTTTTTAATCATCTTCAGGATTTTTAAGAATATCTTTATAAAATTCAGTTCTTCTATCTCTTAAAAAAGGCCAATGTTGTCTAGCAGTATCTATTTTTTTATAATCTACTTCACAAATTAAAATATCTTCTTTTTTATTTCCCGCTTTTGCAATTACTTTACCACTTGGATCTATCACCATTGAATTACCCCAAAATTCAATTTTTTTCTTACCTTTAGTTTCTACCCCAACTCTATTTACAGCAGCTACATAAGTTCCATTAGCAATAGCATGAGATTTTTGCATTGTGATCCAAGAGTCCAATTGAGATTTTCCAAACTTTACTTTTTCTTTTGGATGCCATCCAATAGCAGTAGGGTAAAAAATAATTTGAGCCCCTTTTAAAGCTGTTAACCTTGCTGCTTCGGGAAACCATTGATCCCAACATATGAGTGGACCTACCTTACCAAATTTAGTTTTCACACTTTTAAATCCAAGGTCTCCAGGACTGAAATAAAATTTTTCATAATAACCCGGATCATCGGGTATATGCATTTTACGGTATTTAGATAAAATATTACCATTTTCTCCAATTATGATACTTGTATTATGATAAAACCCAGATGTTTTTTTTTCGAACATTGTAATATTTAATACAACACCAAGCTCTTTTGCTAAATTACAAAATATTCTAGAGATTTTTCCTGGAATTTTCTCTGCAAATTTAAAATTTGAATGACTTTCTGTTTGGCAAAAGTAATTAGTCAAAAATAGTTCAGGTAGACATATAATCTTTGCCTTTTTTTTTGCAGCTTTTTTAATATTTTTTATAGCTAAATCAATATTAGACTCAATTTTACCTAAAGATTTACTTTGTATTAAACCGATTTTGATTTTTTTGATCATTAATCAAAATATCTTGGAAAAATTTTTTCTCTCTCTATTTTTCCATTCACCTTTATGATAGGCGTCACTTGCTATTAAGGGTAATACACTTGTTGCTTCTGCAAAAACCATTTGCTCTTTTGTAATATCTACTTTGCCCCATGAGCTCGCCTCTTTTAATGTTGAGCTACTGCATGCTCCATCTCTAGAGTCAGCAACTGTTATTTGAATTGCATATTTATGCATATCTACATCTTTACCTAATAGTTCAGCACATATGACAGTATCTTGAATGAAATTTTTTGGCACACCTCCTCCAATCATAAAAAGACCTGATCCTTTAGATTTAATTTTAATTTCAGTTAGTTCTCTAAACTCTCGGATTGAGTCGATTGTGATGTGATTTTTTGGATTTCTTTCTTGATGCATTACAAGCCCAAAACCTGCGCTTGAGTCAGTAAAAGCTGGACAAAAAATTGGAACGTTGTTGTCATAGGCAACCTCTATCAACGAACCTTTTTTCTTTGTGTTATTTTTAAGATATTTACCAATCTCTTTTATAAATTCTCTAGATGTATAACTTTTGGGCTCTAATTGATCTGCAATTTCTCCAATAGTTTTATCGCACATCTGAAGCTCTTCCTCATCAATGTAAGTATCATATATTCTATCAACGTAGTTATTTCTTAATTCTGTATCATCTTGATATTGGGATCCCTGATAATGTTTAAAACCTAGTGCCTCAAAGAAATCCATATCAATAATTGAAGCCCCAGTTGCTACTATTGCATCTACCATATTATATTTAACTAAATCTCTATAAATATGCATGCATCCTGCAGCAGATGTTGATCCTGCGAGTGTTAAAAATATTGTACAATCTTTATCTTTTATCATCTCATTATAAATATTTGCAGCATTTGCAGTCTCTCTTGAAACGAAAGACATTTTTTCCATTGAGGAAATTATTTTTCTAGCATCGAAAGAAGTTATATCAATATGCTCTACTTCTTTACTAAGTAAATCACTTTTTCTATTATTTGATTGGTTTTTATTATCTGACATTAAGCAACAAGAAACTCTTTATTTGCTTTTTTGTCATACATCGTCATGATTGGACTATCTTCAACTTCATAAATTTCATTAGAATAAAATCCATTAAAATTAGTTCTAAAAGTTAATCCATATGCTCCAAGCTGTCCTAGTTCTATATAATCATTTTCTTTTATATTATTTGGCAAAATAAAAGGGCCTTTCATATAGTCCATGCTATCACAAGTTGGGCCATAGAAATCAAAAGATGTTAATTTCTTGGAGATTACTCTTCCATCAGTTATCATTTTTGATGGATAAACTATGTTAGGAACTCCAGCATCAAACAAAGTTCCATACGTTCCATCATTTATATAAAGTTTCTGTTTTTTTCTTAAATCAACTCTTACAATTGTTGATCCACTTTCTGCAACAATTGCTCTTCCAGGTTCACAAATAATTTCTGGAAGCTTATCCAATTTTAAATTACTTAAACCTTTTTTAATTTCGTTAAAATAAGCATCTAAAGATTGAGGAATAAGATCAGGGTAAATAGTAGGAAATCCTCCTCCAACATTAATCACATCAGGTATAATTTTAGTTTTTTTAATTATATTATTGATTTCAAATATTCCTTTTGAATAAGATATTGGGTGCATACATTGTGATCCGACATGAAAACTAAGTCCAATTTTTTTACAATATTGTCTTGTTAACCTGAGAAGTCCAGCCGCTTCATTATTAATTGCTCCAAATTTTTTTGATAAATCAATTTCTGCATGTTCATTAGATACAGAAACTCTAACAAATAACTCTAAGTCATCTGCATAATTTGTACTTTCTAAAATTTTTATTAGTTCATCTTTAGTATCCAAAGAAAAGGCTTTAACATTATGTTTAAAATATGCCTCTTTAATGCTTTCTCTACTTTTAACTGTATGCATATAGGAACAGTTCGCATTTGGACTTATTTTTTTTATAGCCTCTATTTCTTTTATAGATGCTACATCAAAATGATTAATCCCGCTTTCAACAATAGTTTTAAGAACTACGGGATGAGGGTTGGTTTTTAATGCATAAAGTATTTTTCCAGGGAAATTTTTTTTAAAGTATTTAGAAGCCAATTTGATTGACTCTTTTCTAATACAATAAACAGGTCCTGTCGGTCTCAGTTGATTAATTAATTCCTCAACTGACTTAAATTTTTGCATATCTGCACCTCTAAAAAAAATTTACAAAAAAAACCTGCATATCACGTATGCAAGTTTCATAAATGCAGCATTTATGGGAAATAATTAATAATGTAAAGTAAATAATGCTATTGAAATATTAAAATTTACTTCCATATAAGGGCTATGATTAACCAACCAACACTTCAAAAATTAAGTGATTTTGAGGATAAATCGCTTTTGATAGTAGACGATGACAATCCATTCAGACAAAGATTGGCTAGAGCTATGGAAAAAAAAGGTTTTACAGTTACACAAGCTGAGAGTGTAAAAATTGGTATTGAGACCGTAAAATCACAAAGTCCAGCATTTGCTGTTGTGGATCTTAGATTAAATGATGGTAATGGACTAGAGGTAGTAAAAGAAATTCAAAAAGTAAATATCAAAAGTAGAATTATTATGTTAACTGGATATGGTAATATTCCAACAGCTGTAGCTGCAATTAAAGAGGGAGCAATTGACTATATTGCCAAGCCAGCAGATGCAGATGATGTTGAAAAAGCACTTTTGGCTGATCCAAATCAAAAACCAGCTCCTCCAGAAAACCCGATGTCAGCGGATAGAGTAAAATGGGAGCACATACATAGGGTTTTTGAGTTATGTAACAGGAATGTCTCTGAAACCGCAAGAAGACTAAAAATGCACAGAAGAACTCTTCAAAGAATACTTTCTAAAAGATCTCCTAGATAATTTAGTTTTTTGTAAGTCTTAAAAATACATCTTCGAGATCTCCGTCATCAGTTGAAATATCTTGTATTTTTATATCTTGTTTCTTAATTTCTGTAATTATTGAGTCTATGCTTAATTTACTCTTCTCATAAGATAAAACCAACTTGTTTTCGACATTCGATATAACTTTTAATGACTCAAAAGCGTTGTCGTTAATATTAGTTTTTTTATCTGTGGTGACATATACAATTTTTGTTTGAATTCTTTCTAAGAGATTTTTAGTGGTGTCCAATGCTACTAATTTTCCTCCACTTAGTATACCAATCCTATCACACATTTTTTCTGCTTCCTCAAGGTAATGAGTTGTTAGTATTGTTGTTACCCCTTGTTTGTTCAAAGATTTCACATTTTCCCATAATGTATTTCTTAGTTCCACATCAACTCCTGCGGTAGGCTCGTCTAAAATTATAATTGGAGGTTGATGCACCATTGCTTTTGCTACAAGTAATCTCCTCTTCATACCACCAGATAAGGCTCTAGCATAACTGTCAGCTTGTTGCTCTAATGACACCAACTTCAATATAGTATCTGTAATTCTATCTTTTTGTCTGATTCCATATAGACCTGCTTGAAGCTCTAAAAGTTTTCTGGGACTAAAAAATGGATCAAAGTTCACCTCTTGTGGAACAATCCCAATAGAGGCTCTAACTTGTCTAGGGTTTTTATCTAAGTTAAACCCCCAAACATTTACTTCACCACCAGTTTTTACAACTGATCCACCCAATATGTTTATAAATGTACTCTTTCCAGCTCCATTTGGTCCTAATAGACCAAAAATTTCACCTTCTTTCACCTCTAAGTTTAAATTATTAAGCGCATGAGTTTGTTTAGAACCATTTTTTGAATAAACTTTATTCAAGTTTTTAACAGTTAAAACGTTTTTTTTATTCATATGAGGGCATACATTTATTACATTTATAAAAATTAAGATATCATTACATTATGGAGAAAATTAAAAAAAGTGACCATTTTTACTTAATAGATGGTTCGGGATACATTTTTAGAGCATATTATGCCCTTCCTCCTTTAACTAGAAAAAGTGATGGATTACCAGTTGGTGCCGTCAGCGGTTTTTGTAATATGCTTTTTAAATTATTAGAGGACTCTAAATCAGATGATAATTTAGATAAACCAACACACTTTGCAGTAATATTTGATTCAGCAAGAAAAAATTTTAGAAATGAAATATATTCAGAGTATAAAGGAAATAGATCTGATGCACCTGACGATCTAATTCCTCAATTTGAATACATCAGGAAATCTGTAAAAGCCTTTAATTTACCTTCAATTGAGTTAATCAATTATGAGGCAGATGATTTAATTGCAACATATGTAGAAAAAATTTTAGAATTAGGTGCAAAGGTAACAATTGTTTCTTCAGACAAAGACTTAATGCAGCTTTATAAAAAAGGGGTGAGAATTTATGATCCAATGAAGAACAAATTTATAAATCAAGACGATGTCCATAATAAATTTGGAGTTACTCCAGAAAAAGTAATAGATGTACAATCTTTAGCTGGTGATAGCACAGATAACGTGCCTGGTGTACCTGGTATAGGAGTTAAAACTGCTGCTGAATTGATAAATCAATATGGAACTTTAGAAAATTTATTAAAAAATGCATCAAAAATAAAACAAAATAAAAGAAGAGAAACATTAATAAATAACAGAGATGATGCAATTATTAGCAAAAAATTAGTTACTTTAAAAAAAAATGTACCTGTAAAAAATAAAATTGAAGAATTCATACTTAAAAGTGTTGATCAAGATAAGCTTTATTCTTTTCTAAGAGAAATGGAATTTAATAGGCTATTAAGTTCTGCTATCTCAAAGTATGGTGGTACAAATAATCCTGTAACTAAAGATATTGACAAAAATTCAGAAAAAACAACAGAAATTAAGAAAAAAAATTATCAATTAATTAAAAATGAAAAGGAGATTGAAGATTGGATGAAACAATCTGAGGAAATAGGTGAATTTGCAATAGATACTGAAACAACTTCATTAGACCCTCATACAGCAAAGTTAGTAGGTATTTCAATCTCTAACAGAATTGGAAATGCATGTTACATTCCATTAAATCACGTTAGTGGAAACAATCTTGACGAAAAAAAAGTCTTAAGTATTTTAAAGAATTATTTAGAGGATGAGAGCATTAAAAAAGTAGGACAAAATATTAAGTTTGATTTTATTGTCTTTTATCACCGTGGAATCACTTTGAATTCCATGGAAGATACTATGCTTATGTCTTACACACTAGATGCTGGTAAAAATAGGCATAATATGGATACACTTTCAGAGATCCATCTAGGTCATAAAACTATTAAATTTAAAGATTTAGTGGGGACGGGAAAAAAACAACTTAATTTTTCTGAAGTGGACATATCTGAAGCTAAAGATTATGCCGCTGAAGATGCAGATATTACATTTAGATTGTACAAAATTTTTTTAAAATCACTAAAAGCAGAAAAATTATTGAATATTTATGAGTTATTTGAAAAACCATTAATTAAAATACTAGCAGAGATGGAGATAAAAGGCATTAAACTTGATAAATCTTCACTCAACAAACTTTCTTCAAAATTTTCAAATAAAATCGAAAAATTAGAAAAATCTATTTTTAAGATTTCAAAGAAAACATTTAACATTGGATCAACGAAGCAACTTGGTGAAATAATGTACAACGATTTAAAAATAGCTGCTTTAAAAAAAACAAAGAAAGGAAGTTTTGCTACTAGTGCTTCAGTTTTAGAGGACTTAGCTTTTAAAGGTTATGAATTTCCAAAACTCATCTTGGAATGGAGGCAAATTAGTAAACTTAAAAATACTTACTCAGATTCATTGCCAGAACATATAAATCAAAATACTAAAAGAGTTCATACATCTTTTTTGTTAGCAGCTACTACAACAGGTAGACTTGCATCTAGTGATCCAAATTTACAAAATATTCCAATAAAATCAGATGATGGCAAGGATATAAGAAAAGCGTTTGTTTCTGAAAAAAATAATAAATTGATTTCCGCAGACTACAACCAAGTTGAAATGAGAATTTTAGCAGATCTAGCAGATGTAAAACAGTTGAAAAAGGCGTTCTTAAATAATGAGGATATTCATACTTTGACAGCTAGTCAAGTTTTTGGAAAAGAAATAAATAAGATTGATTCTGAAACGAGAAGAAGAGCAAAAGCAATCAACTTTGGAATTATTTATGGCATATCACAATATGGTCTAGCCAAACAAATCAATGTTTCAAACAATGAAGCAGAAGAATTTTTAAATTCTTATTTTAAAAAATTTCCAGAAATTAAAGATTATATGAAAACAACTGTGAATTTTTGTAGAAAAAGTGGCTATGTAAGCAATATATTTGGAAGAAAAACACATCTCACTGGAATTAATGATAAGAATTTTAATGTAAGAAATTTTCAAGAGAGGGCAGCGATAAATGCTCCAATTCAAGGGTCAGCATCTGAGGTAATGAGATTAGCAATGATCAGGATAAACAAAGAAATCTCCAATAATAAAAATAATAGTTTAAAAATGTTGTTACAGATACACGATGAGTTAATTTTTGAAGAAAGCTCAAAAGAAACAAAAAAAAGTACTAAATTAATTAAGGATTTGATGTTGAGTGTGAAAGATAGTGAACTTCATTCATTTTCAATACCTCTTTTAGTCGATGTGAATATTGGAGAAAATTGGGGTGAACTTCATTGAAAACAAACAATTGCCCTAATATGAACAATTTAGTATTTTTATTTTAATTTATGTCACAAACAATTGCGTTAGTAGATGATGATAGAAATTTATTAACATCTGTCCAGATGGCTTTAGAAAAGGAAGGTTTTAAAGTTCAAACTTATATTGATGGTGAAAATGCCCTTGTTGGATTATCGAGAACACCACCTGATCTTGCTGTGATTGATATTAAAATGCCAAGAATGGATGGTGAAGAACTTCTTAGAAAACTTAGAAAAAAAACTTCTATGCCAGTTATTTTTCTAACTTCTAAAGATGAAGTAACCGACGAGGTTAGTGGTTTAAAACTTGGTGCAGATGACTTTGTTGGTAAAACTGGAGGATTTTCAACCAAAGTTTTAGTTGAAAGAATTAAAGTACAATTAAGAAAAAAAGATAAGGATATTAATATCGAAGAAAATAAAAATGTAATTTCTCATGGTAAGTTAAAATTAGATCCTTCCCAACTTGAATGTGAGTGGGATGGTAAACAATTGCCTGATAAACTGACTACAACAGAATTTAAAATTGTTGAGGAGCTAGCAAAAAGACCAGGAATGATTAAAGAGAGAGCCTTGCTGATGGATGTAGCTTATAGAGAAGACACTGATATAGAGGATAGGACTATTGATAGTCATGTTAAAAGGATAAGAAAAAAATTTAAAAAGGTAGATAGCGATTTTTCAGCAATTGAAACAAGATATGGAAGTGGATATAGATGGAATGTTAAATAATAATTATGGGAAAAATACTAAAAAATCTCTCTATATTACAGAAATTCCTTTTCATTAATCTAGTAGTCTTCATATTTATAATAATAATCACTTTCTTTTACTTAGGTGCTATTCAAAAAAATTTGATTAATGAAAAACAAAAAAATCATAAAGATATAATTACTCAAACAATATTAAATCTTGAAAAATCAAATATAAAATTAAATGAATATGGAATAAGTGAATTTTTATTTTCAAAAAAGTCCCGATTTCCTTATTTTGAAAAACTAGATAGAGTAATATTTTTTGACGATAAATTAAACTGGATTGGAGATACAAGATCTGTTCCATCATCATTATTACTAATTGAAGAATTAACTGAGCAATCAATTGAGAATAATTTTAATAATCAAGAAAACAAAAATGAAACAATTTTCGATGAAGATCTTAATAAATATTATTTATCAGGATCTGAAAAATCTTTAACTAATTTGAAACAAATGCGAGAACAGTTTTTTGTTTTTAGTATAAAGAGTATTAATTATTTGAATAATAATGGCTATATTCTTATATCTGAAAATGCTGATAACATAATTGCACAAATTGAGGAGAGAGAGAACTTTATTATTAGAACAGCTCTTATGGTACTTTTGGTTATCATTATTTTTTCATATGTCTTAAATAGATATTTTTTAAAACCCATTAAAAATTTAGTTACTTATACAAAAATCATAAAAGACAAAAGCAACGAAAAAACAGATATAGAAAGGGTCAAGACAAGAAATGATGAATTAGGAATATTATCAAAATCTCTTGATGAAATGACTAATCAATTAAATAAAAGAATTGCAACAGCTGAAAATTATTCAACAGACCTACTTCATGAAATTAGAAATCCTCTCGCCTCATTAAAAAGTGCATCCGAGATAATTTCAGAAACAGAAGATAAAACCAAAAGAGAGAAATTAATTAATATTGTCTCTCATGATGTAGAGAGAATAGAAAGATTAATTACTGATTATTCTCAAATGCTGAAAGATGAGGCAGTAATTTCCACAGAAACAATGCAAAAGATTGACATAAAGGATATTGCAAAATCTGTAGTGGATGATTTTAACAATATATATAATTCAAAGAAAAAAATACAAATAAAATTAAAGTCTAATGGATCTGAGAATTATTTCATACTTGGTATCAACAATAGGATAGAACAAATTATTGCAAATTTACTTGAGAATTCAATTTCTTTTAGCAACGAGAATCAAGAAATTATAGTACAGGTTAGTAAAGACAAAGAAGGCAAGCCAAGACTTATCGTAATTGATGAGGGGACCGGTTTTAGTGAGAAGGATACCAATAAAATTTTCAATAGATTTTACAGTAATAGACCTGAAAATTTTGGAGAACACTCTGGCTTGGGCCTAAATATTGTGAAAAACTTAGTTGAATTGCATAATGGACAAATTAAAGCTGAAAATAATAAAGAGAAAGGTGCAAAAGTTGAAATAATTTTCCCGGCGACCCAATGAAAAGTTGATTAATATAAATAAAGTTGCTACAAGCCCTACCTTATGACAGATTATAAAGTAAAAGATATTAACGAAGCAGAATTTGGAAGAAAAGAAATCTCTCTAGCAGAGACTGAAATGCCAGGATTAATGGCAGTAAGAGCTGAATATAAAGGTAAATATCCACTTAAAGGTGCAAGAATTTTAGGCTGTCTTCATATGACAATTCAAACAGCAGTTTTGATTGAAACTTTAGTTGATTTAGGAGCAGAATGTAGATGGTCTTCATGCAATATATTTTCAACACAAGATCATGCAGCAGCAGCGATTGCAAAAGCTGGTATCCCAGTATTTGCTTGGAAGGGTGAGACAGAGGAAGAATACTGGTGGTGCGTAAAACAAACAATTGAGGGTAAAAAAGATTGGATACCTAACATGATTTTAGATGATGGTGGAGATCTTACTGCTCTCATGCATAAAGATTACAAAGATTTATTAAAAGGTGTAAAAGGTTTAAGTGAGGAAACAACAACAGGTGTTTTAGCACTTAAAAAAATGGAAGAACAAGGTCAATTATTAGTCCCAGCAATTAATGTAAACGACTCAGTCACAAAATCAAAATTTGATAATTTATATGGATGTAGGGAAAGTTTAGTTGATGGAATTAAAAGAGCTACTGATGTAATGATGTCAGGAAAAGTTGCAATCGTTGCAGGTTTTGGTGATGTTGGAAAAGGTAGTGCAGCATCTTTAAGACAAAGTGGAGCAAGAGTCTTAATAACTGAAACTGATCCTATTTGTGCATTGCAAGCTGCTATGGAAGGTTACGAAGTTGTTTTAATGGATGAAATGATTGGTCAAGCAGATATTGTTGTAACTGCAACTGGAAATAAAGATGTAGTAACAGCAGATCATATGAGAGCTATGAAAGATAGATCTATTCTATGTAATATTGGACACTTCGATAACGAAATTCAAGTTGAGGCTTTAAAAAATTATAAATGGGATGAGGTAAAACCTCAAGTTCACGAAATAACATTCCCAGACGACAAAAGATTAATTTTGTTAGCTGAGGGAAGACTTGTAAATTTAGGTTGTGGAACTGGTCACCCAAGCTTTGTAATGAGTGCATCATTTACCAATCAGGTTATTGCGCAAATTGAGCTTTGGAACAATTCAGATAACTATGAAAATAAAGTTTATGTACTTCCTAAACACTTAGATGAAAAAGTGGCAAGACTTCATCTAGATAAAGTTGGTGCAAAATTAACACCATTATCAAAAGAGCAAGCTGACTACATAAGCGTGACACCAGAGGGACCATACAAGCCTCATGCTTATCGCTACTAGAAGCGGCAAAATAAATATTTCTAAAGAAAAAGATACAAAACTTGTAGCCGAAAGACTTTGTAAACATATCAATATAGGAGATTTCATACTTTTAACTGGCAATTTAGGTGTAGGAAAAACTACTTTCATTAAATACATTATAAATTCTCTTCAAAGAATAAATAGACAGAAAATATCAGAGGTTCCTAGTCCTACTTTTAGTATTACAAATGAATATCAGATAAAAAAAATGTTAATAAAGCACTACGACTTATACAGAGTTAAAAATCAAAAAGAACTAAACAATTTAGGTATCCAAGAAAATTTAAAAAAACAAATAACCTTAATTGAATGGCCAGAAATTGTAAAAAAAGTAAAAATAAATAATAGTATTAGCTTAATATTTAAATATAATAAAAGCTACACTGAGCGTTATCTTACAATAATTTCAAAAAACAAAAAAATAATTAATGAATTTAAATAAATTGAAAAAACTAACTGGAGATGCATCATTTAGAAATTTTTACAGAGGAAAAAAAAATATTCTTGTTTATTGTGAAAAAAATAAAAAAAGTAATTTGTTAGAATATGATGCTGTTAATAAAATATTAATTAAAAAAAATATATTAGCTCCTAAATTAATATCTCAGAATTACAAAAATAATTATATTGAGATTGAAGATTTTGGGGATTTAACGGTTTTCAAAAAATTTCAAAAAAAATCAATAAATAAAAAAATTTACTATAAAAAAATTTTAGATTTATTGATCAAAATTAACAACATAAAAGTTAAGTATCAAAAAACTTTTTTAAAAACTAATTATAAAGTTCCAGACTATTCATTAAAAAAATTATTAGATGAGAGTAATTTATTTTTAGATTGGTATTTACCAAAATATGTTAAAAGAGAAAAAAATAGAATTTTAAATGTCAAATTTAATAAGATATTTAAAAAATTATTAAATAATATCTATTACAAAAATAAAGTTTTTGTACATCGAGATTTTCATATATCTAACATAATGATAACTAAAAAAGGTTTAGGATTGATAGACAGTCAAGATGCTGTCTATGGTAATATTGCATATGATTTAGCTTCTCTTATCGACGATGTTAGGTTTAAAACAGATACAAAGATTAAAAATTTTATTTTTAAAGAGTTTATAAAAAAGAATAAACACTTAGACCCTAAGAAGTTTAAAAATGACTTTGAAATTCTTTCCGTATTGAGGAATTTAAAAATAATTGGCATATTTACTAGATTATCAATCAGAGACAAAAAAAACAAATACCTCAAACTTATACCTCACGCATGGGAGTTGATAGAATACAGAGCTTTAAATAATCCAATATTCAAAGACTTAAATTACCTTTTAACTAAAAACTTTGAAAGAAAAATTAGAAAATCTTATGAAAATTAAAACTGCTCTAATACTCTGCGCTGGATTTGGTAAGAGAGTGCAACCGATAACAGATAGTTTGCCCAAGCCATTAATAGTTTATAAAGATGAAACTTTATTAGAAAATACAATTAATTTTCTTGTAAAAATAAAAATCAAAAAAATTAAAATTAATGTTTTTTATTTGAAAGAAAAGATTATTGATTTTATTAATACTAAAAATTTTCCAATAAATATAGAAATTGTAGATGATGGTGAAACAATTTTAGGAACAGGGGGTGGTACTTTAAGTCTAATTAGAAAATCTAATGAGGATGATGTTCTAGTAATCAATCCAGATACAATTTGGGATGACAGTTATGTAAAATCAATTTTCGAAATGGAGAAAATTTACTTTGAAAAAAAAATAAAAAATATCTTGTTAATTGTGAATAACTTGACATGTTTTGATAAAAGATTTAATGGAGATTTCGAGATAAATAATAATATCCTTCTGAAAGAAAAAATAAATAATTTTAAATATACTGGATGTCAAATATTTAATAAGGAATTAATATCACACAAACAATTAAATTATTTTCCTATATCTGAAATATGGGATGAACTTTTAAGAGAAAGTAAACTTTATGGTTATGAGCATAAAGGTGAATTTAAGCATTTAACCGATTTTGAAATATACGAAAAATTATTTATTTAGAAAACTAAAAGATCTTTTGCTCTATCTTTATCTAAATACGTTGCATTTTTAATTTTTCCTTTTTCAGATACAATCAATAGTGGATTGCCAGTTGGTATTTCCAATTTCGAAATATTTTCATTATCTAAATTAAATATATATTTACATAATGATCTAATTGAATTTCCATGAGCTGATACAATAATATTTTTACCTAGTTTAGGTTCAATATTTTTTTTATAAAAAGGTATTACTCTTTCATAAGTATTTTTTAATGACTCTGTATCTGGAATTTTATCTTTGGGAACATTTTTATATATATCAATATTTACTGGATGATATGGGCTAGTTTTTTTTAGTGGCTCAGGTGGGTTATCCCAAGATCTTCTAAAAGTATGAATTTTTTCTTCTCCATAAAGTTTTTTCATTTCATCTTTATTTAAACCTGTTAACGCTCCATAGTGCCTCTCATTTAGTTCCCAAGCATTAACAACATTTTGATCTTTAAGTCTCATAGTATTGAGGATTAAATTTAGTGTTTCGATCGATCTAGTCTGTAATGATGTATAAAAATAAGATAATTCAAGGTTTAATTCCTTAATTAATTCTCCTGCCTTACAAGCTTCAAGTTTGCCTTTAGCAGCTAAACCTACATCTACCCAGCCAGTAAAACGGTTTTCAAGGTTCCATTCGCTTTGTCCGTGCCTAACAAGTATTAAATTATTCATAAATTTAACACAAATATAAATTAAATTAGATTGACATAAAGCGAAATCTTTTTAATTTGTTAGAATGAGTTCATTTGAAGATAGAAAAAAAAGTTTTGAAAAGAAATTTGCTCACGATCAAGAGCTTCAATTTAAAGTTAGTGCTAGAAGGAATAAATATTTAGGTAAATGGGTATCTCAAATATTAAATTATAATCCAGATCAAGAAAAAGAGTACATTCAATCAGTAATAAAAGCAGATTTTGCTGAAGCAGGAGATCAAGATGTTTTTCGAAAAATTAAAGAGGATTTGAAAGAAAAAAACGTATCAGATGAAGATCTACGAAAAAAAATGGACGAATTAAATGAAAAAGCAAAAACTGATTTTAATTAGTTTTTTTTTCTTCTCATTTAATATTAATCCCTTATTATCTTCAGATCAAAATTATTTATTAATTTCAGGTAAACCAAAAATTACAGATGGTGACACAATTAAGATTAATAATAAAAAAATTCGCTTTGGTGGAATTGATGCCCCTGAAAATTTTTTTTTTGGAAAGAAACAATCATGTGTTTTGAATAATGTTGAAATTCTATGTGGTAAGTTATCGAAAGATAAGCTCATTGAAAAAATTGGAAATCAGATTGTTAATTGTAAAATAGAACAAAATAAAGATCAATATAACAGATTAATAGGTGAATGTTTTTTAAAAAATGAAAGCCTATCAGTTTTTATGGTCAAGAATGGTTATGCGTTTGATTATCCTAAATACTCAAACGGTAAATTTAAAAAATATCAAGTTTTTGCAAAAAAATTTTCTTTGGGTTTATGGCAAATGCAATTTGAATATCCTTGGATATGGAGAAAAAAAAATAGATAATAATGAAAATGATTCGAAATAAAAATATATATTTATTTTTAATTTTTATTTTATTTTCTAGTTGCTCCTCAATTCCTAAAAATACTGCAGATGGCTGTTCGATATTTTCAGAAAGATATCTTTGGTACAAACATGCAAAAAAAACTGAACAAAAGTGGGGCACACCTATTAATCTGCAACTTGCTATAATTAAAATGGAGTCAGATTTCGATTGGTTGGCAAAACCACCCAGACAAAAATTATTTAATGTTATTCCTTATAAAAGACCATCAAGTTCTTTTGGTTATTCTCAAGCAATTAGAGGAACCTGGAAACAATACAAAGACGAAACAGGGAATAAGTATGCTACTAGGACAAGATTTAAAGATAGTGTAGATTTTATTGGGTGGTATACACACAAAACAGAAAAGATACTAAAAATCCCAAAAAATGACGCTTTTAAGCAGTATGTTGCTTATCATGAAGGCTGGGGAAATTACAAAAATTATAAAAAGAACCAAAAAATTATTCTTTTAGCAAAAAAAGTTGAAAATCAATCTAAGAAATACAAGGAACAGCTCAATAATTGTCGAAAGTCACTTACTACTAAAAAATATATTATATTTTAGTTTAATTGTTTTTTAAGCTCTATATCAACTGCATCAATTCTCTTCGTATTTTTTGCTAGAGTTAAATACATTGTTGGAGTTACATATAAAGTGAAAAAGGTAGAAATTATCATTCCACCAAGTATAGTTGCACCTACTGCAAGTCTTGAACCTTCTCCAGCACCTGGACCAATATTTCCAATTACTAAAGGTAACATCGCAATCATTGTGCTCAGAGATGTCATTATAATTGGTCTAAATCTTAAACTGCAGGCTTCTTTTACAGCTTTTTCAATTTCTTTACCTTTAGTTCTCAATTGATTTGCATAATCAACTATAAGAATACTATTTTTTGTTGAAATACCAATTAGTATTACTAAGGCGATTTGTGAAAATATATTTATTGATGAATTTAAAAATAGAATAAATATTAACCCTCCAAATACTGCGAGTGGAACAGTCAAAATAATTATAAATGGGTGTATAAATGAATTAAAAGTAGCTGACATAACAAGATAAGCTGTTAACAATGCTAGAGCAAATATAATATAAAGTTCATTGCTTGTTTCTTTTAATTCTTCAGATTTTCCTTTCCAGGTAATTTGTTTATCTGGAGCAACATTAGTCATCGTTTCCTCTAAATACTTTATCGCCTCAGCTAAAGTATAACCTTCACTTATGTTTGCTGATATTGTTACAGCACGTTGTCTGTTATATCTTGACAACTTGCTTGCTGTTCCCTTTTCATTAAATTCAACAAGATTAGATAGAGAAACTAAATTACCTGTTTTTTCTGATCGAACAAATATTTTACTTAAACTTTCTTTATTTTTTCTATCTTCTAAATATTGTTGTAAAATAATAGGGTATTCTTTTCCAAGTTTATTAAATTTTGTAACCGTCTTACCCCCATACAAAGTTTCTAGTGTTTGACCAATTGCTTCAGTTGATATTCCTAAATCTTTTGCTTTATTTTTGTTAATTTTTATATTTACTTCAGGTTTATTTCTTGTGTAGTCAGATTCAAGTCTTGATAAATTTCTGTTCTTTCTTAACATTCTAATAACTTGTGATTGTATTTGCTCTAGCTCTTCATATGTATTACCATAAATAACCATTTGAACAGGCTTGTTGTAACTAGAAACCCTTATGGACTGTGGAGAAATAGGAAAAGCTAGCGTTTGGGGCACTGTAACAATTTTTCCAATTGCTTGTCTCATTATTGTTTGAGAATTCTGTTTTCTATTTTTCCAATTATCTAAAAGTGAAATTATTAAGAAGCTATTTTCAGAGCCAAAACCTGGAACTATCATTAAAAATCTGTTGTAAGGACTATTTTCTCCATCTAGCAGTGGAATAAGTCTTTTTTCAACGTCTTCAGCCCTTTTTTGAGTATATTGGAATGAGCTTCCTTCATCGGTAAATCCTATAACTAAGTAAACACCTCGATCTTCTAATGGCAATAACTCTTTTTTTGTATAATTGTACAAAGCACCAGATGCAACTACGATAAAAATTATAAATGTTATTATTGTTTTCTTCTTATTCATCCAAAATCCCAATGTCTCAGTGTAAAATTTTGAAAAACCTTGAAAAAATTTATCAAATCCTCTTGTCAAGAAATTAGACTTTTTCTTTTTGTCAAGAAATTTACTACCTAGCATTGGCGAAAGTGTTAGAGCAACAAATGATGAGACTACAATTGCAAATGATAGGGCTATTGCAGTTTCTTTAAATAATGTTCCAGCAATACCTTCAATAAAAATTAAAGGTAAAAATACTGCTACTAAAATAAGAGTAGTTGCAATAATTGCAAATGTAATTTGTTTAGAGCCTTTATAAGCTGCTACAAGTGGTGTCTCACCATTTTCAATTCTTCTATATATCGCATCAGTCATAATGACCGAGTCATCAGTAATAATTCCAATTGCTAATATAAAACTTAACAAGACAAATATATTAATTGACAAATCAAATATATATAAACCTAAGAAAGTTGCAATCAGACTTACTGGTAAAGCTATTGCAGGAACAATAACTGCTTTTAAGTTTCCTAAAAATAAATAAATTATTATCACTACAAGTATAAAAGCTATAACTAAAGTTTTATAAACTTCATTTATTGCTTCACCAATATAAGTGGCTCTATTAAAAGCTATTTCTAAATTTAAATCAGCTGGTAAAGTTTTTCTTATTTCTATAATTTTTTTTTCAACTTCTTTTGATAATTCAACAGTTGAGGCTCCACTTCTTGCATAAATACCTATTCCCATAGTTTTTAAATTTAGTGCTCCTTCGCTCTGAGCTCTAAATAAAACTTTCTCTGTGACAGGGCCTAATTCTAAATTTGCAATATCCGATAGTCTTACTATATTGTCTTTAGCCTTCTTAATTGGTAGCCCCTTAAGTTTTTCTAAGTCATTGTATGATTTATCAATATTGATCGTTAAATCTATATTTTCAGCTTCAAGTGTACCTGCAGGTAATCGAACATTTTCATTTCTTAAAGATCTTTCTACTTCTTGAATAGTTAAATTATTTGCAGCTAATTTGATTGGATCTATCCATACTCTAATACTTTGTTCCCTAAGGCCACCTGTTCTTATTCGGCCAACATTTTTAATGCTAGAAAACTGATCAACCAAATATCGTTCTGCATAATCTCCAAGTTCAAGATCACTCCAGGTTTCTGAGGATAAAGCAAGCCACATTGTGGTTGTAAAACCTGCAGATTGCTTAAGTATTCTTGGTGCCTCAGATTCTGTGGGAAGTCTTCCAACAACTCGAGCAACTCTTTCCCTGACATCATTAGCTGCATTATCAAGGTCAATATCAGTGTCAAATTCAATATTTATTGTGCTTTTACCATTTTCTGATTTGGCGTCTATATTTTTTATTCCCTCTGCTCCACCTATGACTTCTTCAATTACTTGTGTTACCTCTTCATCGACAATCGGGGCTGAGGCTGAAGCATATTTTACCTGAACCTGAACCACAGGTGGTTGTAGACCTGATGGAAGTTCTCTTACTGGTAATTTTGAAAAAACAAAAGTTCCAAATACAACAAGTATTAATGATAATACCCATGAAAGTGCTGGTCTTCTAATACTAACATCAGTTAAATACATTTAATTATTTATTTTTATTTTCTTTTTTACCCCAGCTAGACTCATTTTTTTTTTCACCATCTTTAATGGGTTTAATTTTTCCATTTGGTCTTACTTTTTTTAATCCTTCAGCAACAACTATGTCACCCTTTTTTAAACCAGATTCCACTTCTAGATATCCTTTGTTTCTGTTGCCAACTTTAACTTCAACTCTGTTAGTTACATTATCTTTATCTACTTTATAAATATAAACTTTATTACCTTCCAAGATTACACTTGTATCTGGTATACCTAACGAAATTCTTTCATTATATTTAATTGTTACCTCCATTAATGCACCAGGCAAAATCTCAGAATTTGAATTTTGCATTTTAACTCTAAGTCTTAAAGATCTATTACTAACATCAATTTTGCTAGCTAAAGAATCTACTATTCCCTTATAAGTTTTATCCTTATTACCAGAAAATTTTAAATCAACACTAAGTCCTTTTTTTACGAACGATGCGAATACCTCTGGAACATCAACATCAATAAACAAAGAAGATGCGTCCTCGATATCAATTACAACAGAACTTTCCGAAACATTAATATCATCAGAAAAGTTTCTTTTACCAATTACTCCATCGAAAGGTGCTACTATAGTTCTATTTTTTAATTTTGCGATAACATCACCAGATTTAACCTTGGTATTATATTTGATTTCTTCTATAATTTCGTATTTTTCAATATTGTATGACTGTGTTTTAATTGGAACGGCTGTTCCGAAGGTTTCAATGATATTTTGAAATTTTCTTTGTTCAACTGTTTTAACTATAATACCTGGTGGTGGTCTTTTACTAAATTTTTTTTTAAAATGATTTCCAATCATCGTCCGAGCAATGATCACACCTGCAATAATTAGAAAAAAAATTACTATTATTGATGTTATTTTAGTAGATCTTTTCATTTTTATATTCTTCCATATTCAGCCCATGATCCGTCATAAACTGTAGGAGAATATTTATTATTTACTAGGGAATATGCAAGACCTAAAACACATGCTGTTATACCAGATCCACATGAAAAAACTCTTTTATCGTCATTTAAATCAATAATTTCGCTGAACTTCTTTGAGATTTCACTTACACCTTTAAAAGTGTTGTCTGAACTATTTATAATTTCTTTAAATGGTAGACATACAGAATTTGGAATAGATCCACTTCTCACATTTTGCCTGGGATCAGGAATACTTCCATTAAATCTTTCCTTACTTCTAGCATCGATTATTGTAAAATTTTTTTTTTCAATGTTTTCATTTATTTCATTAATACTTTTTACCAGATTTTTATTCTCTGTCGCTCTGTAGGTTGAGTTGTTTAAAATTGTTTTTTCATTTGTTGTTTTCCTATTTTCAATTAACCATTTTTTTAAACCACCATCTAAAACACTTACTAGTTGTTTATCATGACCGAAATAAATAAAATTGTACCAACCTCTACATGAACTTAAAACATCTGAGTTGTCATAAATTACAATTCTATCAGTATTCGATATACCCATTGCTGATACTATTTCTTCCCATTTTTCTTTTGAAGGAAGCATGTGAGGTAAATCTGTGTCTTGATCTGAATTCTTGTCTAAGTCAAAAAAAATTGCACCAGAAATATGATTTTTTGAGTACTCCTCTTTAGGATTTCTATCAATTCCTGGCATGTGCCATGAGCAGTCAATTATTTTGACTTCACTTAAATTATTTTCTAACCAATCTGATGTAACAAGTGACATTCTATCTTTTTTCTAGATACTTTTGATGATACTCTTCAGCAGTGCAATAATTTTTCAACTCGGAAAGCTTAGTTACAACCTTTCCATGAAACCTTAAATTTTCTTCGTCTATTACTTTTTGAGCAATAATTTTTTGCTCATCATTAAGATAGAATATCTCACTCCTGTATTGTGTTCCAAAATCAGGACCTTGAGAGTTTAGTGTAGTTGGATCATGAAATTCAAAAAATTTCTTAATTATTTGCTCGTATGTAATAACTTTTGGATCAAATTCTAATTTTACAGCTTCAGCATGATTAGTTGTTCCTGTACAAACTTCTCTATAGTTTGTATTTGGACTGTTTCCTCCACAATATCCAACCTCTGTTCTATAGACACCATCTAGTTGTCCATATTTTTTTTCTGGACCCCAGAAACATCCCAAAGCTAAAACTGCTATTTCCATAGATTAATGTTATAATAATATTATAATCTAATTCATGTTATCTAGAAATCAATTAGGCTTTTTGTACATGTTTCTGTCTGTGTGTGCATTTTCAATGATGGATGTGCTTGTTAAGTGGTCTGAAAATTATCCTGTTGGTGAAGTTCTTTTTTTTAGGGGAATTTGCGGATTAATACCCATATTTTTTTTAATACCAAAAGAAAACTACAAAAATTTTTACAAAACAGATCGACCTAAATTACATTTCTTTAGATGTGCTGCAGGATTAATGGCAATAGTATCAGTATTTATTGCACTAAGAAATTTACCTTTGGCAACGGTAGTGAGTATTTCATTTGCTGCACCAATTTTTGCAACAATTTTATCTATTTATTTTTTGTCAGAAAAAATTGGTAAATATCGCTGGTTAGCAGTTTTGATTGGTTTCATAGGTGTAATAATTATTACACAACCAGGAATTTCGACTTTAAATTTATATTATATTTATCCAATAATTTTTTGTTTAGGAATGTCATATGTAGCAATTGCTATCAGGCAGTTATCTACATCTGAACCAGTTTGGCTTATTTCTTTTTATTTTTCAGTAGCTATATCTATTTTAGGTTTATTTACAATTCCATTTGGATGGGTAATGCCTTCATTAATAGATTTTATTCTCTTGTGTATGATTGGTTTGCTTGGAGGTGTTGCTAATTTACTACTTGGACAATCTTACAAACTATCAGAAGTTTCTTTAGTTACTCCACTTAAGTATTTAAGCTTAGTATTTGCAATTGTATTTGGTTATTTTATTTGGAATGAAATACCATCTTATAAAACTTTATTGGGTTCATTACTTGTAGTGTTATCTTCATTAATTATATTTAGAAGAGAAATCTATTTGAAAAAACCAAACTTAATTTTTAAAAATGAGTAAACCTCCGATTTATTGGTCAAAGGCAGTAAAATTTCTTTCTAAGGACAAGATAATGAAAAAACTTATTTCTAAATACAAAGATAAAACCTTAACAACAAGAAAAGATATTTTTTTATCTCTATGTAAAAGTATAATAGGACAACAGATAAGTGTTGCTGCAGCAAATTCTGTATTTAGAAGGTTTAAAAAAGAATGTAGAGGAAAGATTAATCCAAAAATAGTTAATACTATTACCTCGGCTCGGTTGAAAAAATGTGGGTTAAGTAGACAAAAAGTTAGAGGAATTAAAGAGTTGGCAAAAAAATTTGTAAATAAAACTTTTAATCCAAGAATTATAAAAAAAATGGGAGACGAGGAGGCAATTCTTTATTTATCTGAGTTAAGACAAATAGGTAGATGGTCTGCAGAGATGATATTACTATTTACTTACAATAGATCTAATATATGGCCCGTTCAAGATATTGGTTTACTTAGAGCTATTTCAAACAATTATAGAAAAAGCTATTTACCACCCATGAGCTATGTAAATCTATTGAAAAAGAGGTTTTCACCATATTGTTCCGTAGCTACTTGGTATTTATGGCGCTCCATAGACGATGAGCCTATACAATATTAAGCACCTTCAACTATCTGATGATGTCTTACTGCATACCCTTTAATAACATCTAAAGCTTCTTGATATTCAGGGGAATCATAAAATTTTATTGCTGTGTTGTAATCTGGAAATTCAACTACAGTTGTTCTTGGAGAGTTTATTCCCTCATTTGTTCTATTTTTTCCGCCTCTAATTATAAATATCCCTGAGTATTTATCTGCAGCAATCTTGGCTTTTAGTGCATATTCTTTTAATTTTTCCTCACTGTTAATTTTTTCCCACACACAAACTATGTAACCTTTCATAACTTTCCTTTGTTTATCATTATATAATCAATTTTTACTTTATCAAATTTGTTCTTGTTCTACTCCTTCAACAATAAACATTATTCTCTTAGTTGTATCTTCAGCATGAGTCCAAGCAGACTTATATTCAATTGACTCATGGCATGATATAGCATCATTGTAAGTCGGAAACTCCCATATTACAGTACGCACAACGTTTGGGCCACTAAATGACTTTAATTTTCCACCTCTTACCACTGGTTTCCCTCCAAAACTTTTTATTATAGGAACAGCCTTTTCTCCATATTTTTTTAAGTTATCCTGGCTTGAAATTTGTAAGTAGAGACTTATCCAATAAGTTTTCATATTTATCCTTTTTTAATATTTTTATTTATGATACCAAATTTTTATGGGTGATAAATTAATAATTACTTATGATGAATATAAAAAGGTAGTCGAAAAACTTGCTTTAGAAATTGAAAAAAAATACAAGCCAACAGTATTAGTTGGTATCATGAGAGGTGCGGCTCCAATTATAGATATTTTATCTAGAATTTTTAAATTACCTACAGCTTATGTTGTAATTCAAAGTTACTCTGGTGATACTGTACAAGATAAACAAGGGGAGCTAATATTTGCAAGAGATATAAGTGCAATTGCAACTAGCGAAGATTTTAAAAATGTATTATTAGTAGATGATCTATCAGACACAGGGCTAACTTTAAATAAAAGTATAGAGTGGCTTAAAGAATATGAACCTGTTAAGGAACACATAAGTGAAATTAAAACAGCGTGTCTTTGGAAAAAAAAATCTTCAACTTTTACACCGGACTTCTGTCCAATTTTATTAGATAATGATCCATGGATTGTTCAACCGTCAGAGTATTATGATGAAATTGATATAGATGGTTTGAAAAAAAAGTATTCTAAATAAAAAAAGGCCAGACTAAGCCGGCCTTTAATTTTAATTTTTAATAGAGTTTTATTGAGGAATATCTCCTTCTACTCCTTTAACATAAACATTCATTCCAGCTAGCATTCCATCGTCAGCTACAGCTCCTTCGGCTACAAGAATGTTTCCTTTTTGATCATAAATTGGTCCAGTAAATGAGTGAGCTTTTCCTGAGGCCAAGTCTTTTTGAAGTTGTTCTACTTCTTTTACTAAATCATCCCCCATCACAGAATTGTATGGAGCCATTGCTACCATTCCTTCTTTTAATCCATGCCAAGTATCTTGTTGTTTCCAAGTACCATCTCTTGCTGCAATTGATCTTTCCACATAGTAAGGTGCCCAATCATCAATAATTGACGTCAGTATTGATTTTGGAGCAAATCTTTGCATGTCACTTGCTTGACCAAAAGACCAAACTCCTGCTTTTTCAGCAACTTGTACCGGAGCAGTACTGTCAGTATGTTGCATAATTATATCTGCACCTTGATCAATCAAAGCTTGAGCTGCTTCAGACTCTTTTCCTGGATCATACCAAGTAAAAACCCAAACAATTTTTGTCTTAATATTGGGATTTACTTTTTGAGCAGCTAATGTCATTGCATTAATACCTCTTATAACTTCTGGAATTGGAAAAGAAGCTATGTATCCAATAGTGTTTGTTTTTGTCATTTTGCCAGCCATGTGTCCTAACAAAGTTCTTCCTTCATAAAATCTTGCAGAATAAGTAGCAACATTTGAATGCTCTCTTTTGTAACCAGTTGCATGTTCAAATTTTACATTTGGAAAATCTTTTGCAACCTTGTTTGTTGGATCCATATATCCAAAACTAGTTGTGAATATAAGATCATGACCAGATTGAGCCAATTGTCTTATCACTCTTTCAGCATCCGCACCCTCAGGTACGCTTTCTACATAAGTTGTTTTAATTCCAGCTGCTTCTACTGCTTTTCTTCCTTCGTCATGTTGATATGTCCAACCATGGTCCCCAGTTGGACCAACATAAACAAAACCAACTTTAAATTCTGCATTTGCGTTTAAGCTAAAGCCAAGCAAAAATAATACAGAAATTAAACTTCTTAAAAATAGTTTATACATTTGATTTCCCCTTTAAATTTAATTTTGTGATGCTATAAATTAGTCAATATTCTAATAAAAAAAAATATTTATTTTGGAATAGCTCACATCACTTTTCCTTATAGAAGATTTGTCCCAACGAAGTTGGTGTATTTAGTTTTATTTTTCTACTATCACGAGAAATTATGACTAAAACTATTATTGTCATGATGTAAGGTAATGCACTTAATAATTGAACTGGAATTCTTAAACCTACTGCCTGCATATGCAATTGTAAAATTGTAATTCCACCAAATATTAATGCACCTATAAGAACTTTAATCGGACTCCATGTTGCAAAAACCACTAAAGCTAGTGCAATCCATCCTCTACCCCCTGTCATATTTTCAATCCATTGGGGAGTATATATTAATGACAGGTATGCACCTGCCAATCCACACATTGCACCTCCATAAAGAATGCAACTATATCTTACTAATGTAACATTAATTCCCTGATTAGAGGCTGAAGTTGGCGAGTCTCCAACCGCTCTGACAATCAAACCGGTTTTTGTTTTTTTTAAGAAATAATTTGTTAAAAAAGGCAACCCAAATGCGAAATATAATATAATTGAATGACCAAAGAATATGGGACCCAAAAAAGGAATACTTTCTTTTAAATTAGGGAATAATAATGGAAATTCCTTTCCTGGAATTCCAACAAAATTCTTACCTATCATCGCTGACATTCCAATACCAAAGATAGTTAACGCTAGACCTGTGGCGACATGATTTGTAAGGAGTGATTGGGTAAGTAATCCAAAAATCAAAGAGATAATTAAGCCTGAAAACATGGAACCTATAACTGCAAAAAATAAATTATCAGTCACTACCATCAAGGCAAATCCAGAAATTGCACCAATGATCATCATTCCTTCTACCCCAAGATTTAAAACACCAGATCTCTCCGTTATTAATTCCCCAGATGCAGCAAGTATTAAAGGAACTGATGATGCCATGATGGCACCAATTAAAATACCTATAAAATTTAAATCAAAGCTCATTTTTTTTTAAACCTAGAAATTTTATTTTAAAAAATAACAAATAATCAGACCCAAGAAGAAAAAATAAAATCATTCCTTGAAAAACTTGACCTGTATATTTTGGTACTTGCAAAAATATCTGAGCTGTTTCTGCTCCTAAATAAGTTAGTGCAACAATCAGTGATGCAAATATAATTCCAACTGGATTTAGTCTTCCTAAAAAAGCAACAATTATTGCTGTGAAACCATAATCAGGAGAAATGTTTCTATGTAATTGTCCTATTGGTCCTGTTATTTCACCTACGCCTGCAAGACCGGCACATGCTCCACTAATCATAAAAACAATAATAATCATTATCTTACCTTTGTACCCTGCGTATTTTGCAGTTTTTAAACTTAAGCCTGAAACTTTTATTTGAAAACCTAAATAAGTTTTGTACAATATAAGCCAGCTTAAGAATACAGTGATAAGAGTAATAAATATTCCAGCATGAATTCTTAAACCGTCAAATAAAATTGGCATTCTTGCAGACTCACTAAATTGTCTTGTTTCTGGAAAATTAAAACCTTCGGGATTGCTCCAAGGACCAACCACTAAATAATCTAATAATAATTTTGCAACATAAACCAGCATTAAGCTGACCAAAATTTCATTAGTGTTAAAATAAGTTTTTAAAATTGCTGGTATAATTGCAAATAACATCCCACCAATTGCTCCAGATAATATAATTATTGGTAAAACATAAAATCCATCATGATTATAAAATAGCAAAGCAACTCCGCCACCGACTATTCCACCAAAAATAAGTTGACCTTCTGCACCAATATTCCAATTATTACTTTTAAAACAAAAAGATAAACCTATCGCTATTAAACAAAGTGGTGTAGCTTTTACCAAAAGTTCACTTAATCCGTATAAATCTGAAATGGGTGTAATAAAAAAAAATTTTAAAGCCTCAATAGGATTAAAGCCCAAAATATAAAAAATAATCCCACCGCCAAATAATGTGAGAAAAATGGCTAAAACTGGTGTTAAAAAGTAAATTGATCGAGATACATCGCTACGCTTTTCAATTTTAATCAATTGAACCTCCACCCATCAAAATTCCTAATTTTTCAGCAGTAACGGTATCTGCATTCATTATTTTAGATAGTTTACCTTTATAAATTACACAAATACGGTCACTTAATTTTAATAGTTCATCGTTATCAGTAGAAATTAATATTGACGATTTTCCTTGTTCATTAATTTGAATTAATGTTTCATGAATGTAGTTGATCGCACCAACATCAAGACCCCAGGTTGGGTTAAAACATACCAATAGTTCAGGTGAAGTAATTAATTCTCTTCCAATAATCAATTTTTGAAGATTTCCGCCAGATAAAAATTGACTTTTTAATTCAACATTGTTTGTGTTAACAGAAAAATTAGAAAGTATCTTCTTGGAGTGTTCTTTTATTTTCTTTTCATTCACTAAACCTTTTTCAAAAAAGTTTGATGACTTAAAATTGTTTAATGCAACATTTTCATATATCTTTAACTCAGGGACTGCGGCTTGAGAGATACGATCTTCAGGTGAAAAAGCCATAAGATATTCTCTTCTTTCTCTAGGATTTAACTTGCCAATTTCTTTATTTCTAAACATTATAGAAGTACCTTCCGTAATTATTTCTCCACTCAGTATTTGAAATAATTCATTTTGTCCATTTCCAGAAATTCCAGCTATACCTAAACATTCTCCTTTTTTTAGAGAAAGGTTTAAATTATTTAAGTTTGTTTCATATGGGTCGTCACTTTTAAAATTTAAATTTGTGATTTTTAAAATTTCCTGGCTATTTTTAAAATTATTAATTTTTTTTTTAATAGTATTTAAATTTTCACCTACCATTTTATTTGCTAAACTCTCAATTTTTTCATCAATCGTATTACTAACTGAAACTACTTTACCTTTTCTCATTACGGCTACCTCATCACAAAGTGACAAAACTTCTTTTAATTTGTGAGTAATATAAATAATTAAAATTCCATCTTTAGAAAATTGTTTTAAAGAAATAAATAAATCATCAGTTTCTTGTTCAGTTAAAACTGATGTAGGTTCATCCATAATCAATACTTTTGGATTTCTAATTAAACATCTTATAATTTCTACTTTTTGTTTTTGACCCGCTGATAAATTTAGAACTGGAATATCTAGATCAATTTTAAAATTGTACTTTTGTAATATATCGTTGACTAATAATCTTATATCTTCATCTTTTTTGTCACTATCGATACTTAAATTTTCAAATACTGATAAAGTCTCGAATAGATTGAAATGTTGAAAAACCATTCCAATATTATTTTTTTTGGCATCTAGGGGAGAGTTAAGTTTAATGCTTTCATCATTTAAAAAAACTTCGCCCTTGTCAGGTTTTACTACTCCAGACAAAATTTTAACTAGTGTAGACTTGCCAGCCCCATTTTCACCCAATAATGCATATATTTTCCCACTTCCAAATTCTAATGATACTTTATCGTTCGCAATACATCCTGGATAAATTTTTGAAATTTCTGATACTTTAAGTTTTGTGTTCATTAGAATCGGTTTGATAGTAATAAAAATTAAGAATTAAGTAATATAAATACATTATATTTATCTAATTTTGATGGAAAACTTATTTTTTTTTCAACTTTTAAGTTAATCTTTTGTCACATTTCAGTATTATAAATAAATCATGAAAATTAGATTCGTCATTACGTTAATTTCAATTTTTTTGGTGACTGCAGGTTGTCAAACTATTCAGAATAAAACCAACGAGGTTGTAGAAAAGGAAAATAAAAAATACGGTTTATTTGTTGGTGAAGATGTGAATAAAATGAAGTTAGAATTAGGGGCTCCTAACGAAGATATTGTCAATGATACTGGCAATGAAGTTTTAATTTATAAAACAAAAAAATACGGTGTACCCTGTGAACGAAGATTTGAAGTCAATACTAACGGAACTATTATCGCTTTCAGTTCTAGTGGATGTTTTTAAACTTGTGGGGCGAACCCCACAAGCAAGGTTTAAATTATTTACTTGATATCAATAAGTCTTTTTTTCTTATGATCTGGTAAAATTCTTTCACATGCAATCGTCAAAAGACCGTCCTTAAGCTCAGCACCATTTACTTTCACATCATCTGCAATAGTAAAAGATCTTGCGAATTGTCTTTGTGAAATTCCTTTATGAATTATTTCACCATCTTGATTTTGATCTTCAGACTTATTAATCTGTTTTGTTCTTACAGTTAATATATTATCTTCGAACTCAACTTCGACATCTTTTTTATTAAAACCAGCTAAAGCTACTTCAATTGAGTAGTTATCTCTACCAGTTTTTCTAATATTGTATGGTGGATAGTTTGATTGCATTGTCATTCCACCATTACCAAGCATACTTTCAAATTGGTCAAACATATCGTCAAAACCAATAGAAAACGGTCTTAGTGAGTTAAAGATTGATAGGTCCTTACTTGTCATAATTACTCCTTTTGTTAAAGCAAGTTAATTTATGTAAGCCCCATTCAGGCGACTTACACTAAACATATGGTATTTAATTTCTAAATTTCAATACTAAAAATATTAATATTTTTCAGTAATTTTTAAAGCAAAGCTATAATCAATGGCTATTTCTTCAATTGCGCCATCTCTGCCAGATTTTCCTCCATGACCAGCATTCATTTCAGTTTTTAATAATAATAAATTATTATCTGTTTTATAATCTCTTAATTTTGCAGTAAATTTTGCAGGTTCATCAAATAAAACTCTATTATCACTTAGACTTGTAGTAATTAAAATATGAGGATAATCCATTTTTTTTATATTGTTATACGGAGCATATGAATAAATATAATCAAAATGATCTTTATTATCTTTTGCATTTCCAAATTCATCAAACTCCCCAACTGTTAAAGGCAGTGAATGGTCAAGATTAGTTGTTAATGAGTCTACGAATGGTACAGCCATTATTACTCCTAAAAACAGTTCGGGAGCTTGATTTACAACTGCTCCCATAAGTAATCCACCTGCGGAACCACCCATCCCTATAATTTTACTTTTTGAAGTATATTTTTTTTCAATCAAATATTTTCCAACAGCTATATAATCTTCAAAGGTATTTTTTTTATTTAAAAGCTTTCCTTCTTTCCACCATTTCATCCCTCTTTCCATCCCACCTCTAATATGTGCTGTTACCCAGATTATATCTCTATTTATTAAACTTAATCGGGCAGAAGAAAATCCTGGAGACATTGAATTTCCATATGATCCATAACCGTAAAGTAATAGATTTGATGAACCGTCCAAAATAGTATCTTTGTGTCTAGTAATAGTTAAAGGAACCATTCTTCCATCATGAGATGGGCACTCAAGACGCTCCACAATATAATTATCTGGATTGTGTCCAGATGGAATTTCTTGTTCTTTAACAAGTTTTTTATCTTTTGATTTTAAATTATATAAAAAAGTCCTCCCTGGTGTTTTAGGTGAAGAATACGATAAATATACATTATCTGTGTTTTTATCTTTTTGAGTTAATGATATACTTGGAACAATTACTTTTTCGTCGCTAAAAATAATCTCTTCCTCTTGATTTGTCTTTGGATCACGTAAAATTATTTTTCCAAGTGCATTAGATGTTTCAGATCGAATTATCCAATTATTTAAAAACACTAAACCTCCTATCAATACCTCATCTTTTGCATTAACAAATGGTTTCCATTTTTGTTCAACTAAGTTATTACATCTATCAATCTTAAAATCTTCAGCATTTTCGTTAGTATGTTTATAAAAATAGTCATCCCAAGAATTAATCGAATATATTATTCCACTTTTTCTCGTTTGGATTAATTTAGGATTTGGATTATTTTCATTAACTTCAAAGTAATATTGTTCTGAAGTATTATGGTCAGAACTTGTAATTATGAAATATTTCTCATCTGAACTAAGGCCAATCCCAACAGTGAATGCTTCGCTTTTTTCTTCAAAAATTAATAAATCATCTTTTGTTGCCGATCCAATTTCATGTCTATAAATAGTTCTAGGCCTGTGATGTTTATCTAATTTAGAGTAAAATATATATTTATCATCCAAACTAAATTCGATACTACCACTCGTTTCTTCAATTTTTTCAGTGACTAAATTTCCAGATTTTATGCTTCTTATATAAATTGTATAATATTCAGATCCTTTCAAATCTAAAGAATATCCAAGATACTCATCATTAAAGCTTACCTCTAGGTCACCTAAACCAAAATATTCTGTTTTAAGTTTCTCCTTCTCTTTATCACCATTCCAAATTTCTTCAATTTGTTCTTCACCAATTTTTTTTCTTAATTTAATCGAGTAATTTCCTTTAGCTGTAGTTTTAGTCCAATACTCATAGTTTTTGTCTTTGTAAGGGAGTGACTCATCATCAAGTTTGATTCTTGCTTTTATTTCATCAAAAAGTTTTTTTTGGATTTTTTTAGTATCTTTCATTTGGTCTGAAAAATATTCATTTTCATCTTCTAAATATTTTCTTACTTCAGGCAAAAGTTTTGAGCTATCCCTTAAAACCTCAAGAATATTTGGTTGATGAATCCAACTATAATCGTCTGTCCAAGACTTATTGTGACAAGATTTTATTTCAGTTTTCTTTTCAAGCTGTGGTAGTTTCATTTTGAATTAAATTAATATATGAATATTTTTTTTATAACACTGATTATTTTTGTCGTTGTATATGTTCTTCTAACTTGGTTTGCCAGAACTTCTGCTAAAAAAATTTCAAGATTTATAAGAGTATTAATAATTATTTCTGCGATAGTATTGGCTGTTATTATGGCTTATGCGGGAAGATATATATTTTCATTACCTTTCGTGCTTGCAATCTTACCGTTGATAAAAACAAAAGCTGGAATATCTTTATTTCAACTTCTTAGATTATGGGGACTTTTCAGAGTTTTAAGAAATTCAGGTAGATTTAATTTTAATAATTTTAACCAATCTGTAAACAAACAGAGCATATCATTAGATGAAGCATATAAGATACTAAATTTAAAATCTGACATAAAATATACCAAAGAACAAGTTATGAAATCTTATAAGTCTATTATGAAAAAAATCCATCCAGATGTAAGTCCAGAACTAACTAGACTTGCATCGATAGTGAATGAAGCAAAAGATATTGTGATAAAAAATATTAGTTAATAATTGATTTAAATTTTGTAAAAATCTTTTTTGGATTAATTTTTTCTTTACCTCTTGAATTATGTGAAACAAAATCCATACCATCAGGTATTATAGGATACATATTTGGACTATAGCTGCCATACAATAAGGGTGTATCACTCATTAAAACTATTGTAGGAACGCCTAAAGCAGCTGATAGGTGACTGAAACTTGAATCGTTACATATTGCTATTTTACAATTCTTTATAATTGGCAAAATTTCAGAAATTGAATTATTATCCAAAGGAATACAAATTTCTTTATATGATGACAATATACTATTAAGTATTGATTGTTCCTCCTTATTTTTGCCTGTTGCTAAATAAAACATACAGTCATAATTTTTAATAGCTAGTTCTATGAATTTTTTAAATTTATCAGCTGGAATTCTTTTAGAGGGACCAGAGCCACCTATTCCAAGTAAAATATTAATTTTATGTTTTGAAATAGAAAGTCTCTGAGCAGCTAATTTTACTAAACTCTCATTAATTTTTATTTGAGGATTGCTTTCAACTTTTAAATTTATCTTATCTAGCAATTGATTTGCTGCATCGATAATGTGTTGTTCTTTTTTCTCAAATAACGGGTATTGATATATATTTTTTATCCCCGCACTTTTACAAACAAGTCTATATCTTAGCGATGAATTAAATATAAAAACTTTATCAAATAAATTATTTTTAATTTCATTTTTTAATTTAAAAAAACCCGATATACCACTGTGCTCATCGTTTTTATTATCTCTTTTTAAGTAAATTATATTTTTTAAAAATTTTAAATTTTTTGTATATTCCTTAGCTTTTGTGCTCTCTTTTATTAATAGAGTAATTGGTGAATTATATTTTTTAGAGATTGCTTCTATAAAAGGTAAGAAAATTACCATATCTCCAATACCCATACGGTTTTGTATAACAAGTATATTCATATGTTTTTATAACCTTTACTAATTTGAATTTTTATATAAATTTTGGTAATGGAACAAATTAAAGGTGTATATGCTGCTAGTTTATCAGTTTTAGATAAAAATTTAGCATTAGACATTAAAAATACCATTAAACATGCTGAAAATGTCATTGATTTAGGGTGTCACGGTGTTGTTTTTTTTGGGAGCACTGGACAGTCTCAACTAATATCTTTAAGTGAAAAAATTCAATTAATAAATGAGCTACCTAAGAGTAGACATAAAAGTAAATTTATAATTGGAACTGGTCTCAATTCTTTAATCGATACAATAAATTTAATGAAAATTTCTAAATCTATGGGTTTTAATAATTTTTTAATAATGCCACCGGCTTATTATAAGTATGGAGACGAAGATGTGATCAATTTCTATTCTAGAATCATAAAAGAGATTAATGATTGTAAAATTATTCTATATAATTTTGAAAAACTTTGTGGATATAAATTTAGTGTTCAATGTGTGGAAAATTTGGTTCAAAAATTCCCTGATCAAATTATTGGTGTAAAGGATAGCAGTTATAATTTATTTGAAACTTTGAAAATTAAAAATTTTTCGATTTTCCCAGGTTCTGAGGCAAAATTATTAAAAGGGCTAGAATTGGGATGTCATGGTATAATTACTGCAACAACAAATGTTACAGGTCACTTAGCTAGAAAAATTTATGATAATTTCCAGAATAATCTAGATATATCATCTAATCAAAATTTGTGTGATGTAAGAAAATCTTTCGACAAATATAACTTAATTTCAAGTCTCCATACTCTTATGGCAGAAAAAAATTCAATATATGGGTATCTTTTACCTCCATTAAAATTATTAGATCAAGCAGAAAAAAATGATTTATTATCAAATCTTGAAAAACTAAATTTTAATATGGAGATATTAAAGGCGGCATAAAAATGAGTTTAATAAGTTTTTTAAATAATTTATTTAAGCATGATGGTTTTGAACTTATAGACTCAAATTCAAAAAAATACGTTATAGGTAATCCAACAAAAGAAAAACCTATCGTAATTAGATTTCTTGACCAAAAACTAATGCAAAAGTTACTTATAAATCCCGACCTGTACTTTGGGGAAGCATATATGAATGGATCTCTGCAAATAGAAAACGGTACACTTACAGACTTTTTAGATTTAGCTTTTAAAAATATTGGTAGAGGAAATATAAATTCATATGGAGCGGTAATAAAAAAAATAAAAGGTACATTTGGATATCTTACGAATTTAAATAAAATAATAAAATCAAAAGAAAATGTTGCACATCATTATGATATATCTGAAAAACTTTATGATTTATTTTTAGATAAAAATAGACAATATTCTTGTGCTTATTTTAAAAATGATAGTGATACTCTTGAACAAGCTCAAAGCAATAAGATTCACCATATTATAAAAAAGCTAAACATCCAACCAAACCAAAAAGTTTTAGATGTTGGTTCAGGATGGGGAACATTAGCATTAGCAATAGCAAAGGAGACAAATGCCAGTGTTACAGGAATAACATTGTCTGAAAATCAATTTGAATATAGTCAAAATAAAGCGAAAGAAATGAATTTATCAAATCAAGTAGACTTTAAGCTCATTGATTACAGACAATTAAACGAGAAGTTTGATAGAATTGTGAGTGTCGGAATGTTTGAGCATGTTGGTAGAAATTTTTATAGAACATATTTTAATAAAGTATTTCAGCTTTTGAATGAAAAAGGAATTGCACTAATTCATACAATTGGTTCCTCTATGCCTCCGAGAGATCCGCAACCATGGATACAAAAATATATTTTTCCTGGTGGTTACACGCCTAGCTTAAGTGAGATATCAAAACCAATTGAAAAGTCTGGTCTTATAGTGTCTGATATCGAGGTACTTAGAATGCATTATGCTCACACTCTAAGAAATTGGAAAGAAAGATTTTTATCAAAAAAAGATACAGTTTTAGATATGTTTGACGAAAAATTTTTTAGAATGTGGGAATTTTACTTAGCTAGTTGCGAAATGGCATTTAAATGGGGAGATCAGGTTGTATTTCAATTACAATTAGCTAAGGATAATAACTCTGTTCCTAATACGCGGGACTATATTTATTAAAATATTACTGATAAATTAATACCAGTAATAATGAAAAAAAATAAAAAAAAAAAAGTTAACAAGAAAAAAAAAATTAGCAAAATAACCTCAAAAATAAAAAAAAAAGTAAAGAAGAAGAGGAAAAATCTTAAGACTAGAAGAAAAAAAAATAGAAGCAAGAAGTTAGTTCTCAAAAAGAAGACAAAAGATAATTTAATCACAAAGTCAGTAAGAGTAGAGGAAAAAATAAAATCAAAATTAAATGTTAAAGTTAAATTTGATATTTTTGCAATTGACAGGGGTATCTCTAAATTCTTTAATTCTATTGATGGAAAAATTAATGAATTTAAATCTCAAAGAAAAGACGAAAAAAGAAAGTTAAAATTAATTGAAATTGAAAAAAAAGAAAAAGAAAAAGAAAGAATAAAAAAACAAAAGATATTACAAGAGGAAAAGCAATTAAAACTTAAGGAGCAACAACTAAAAGATGAAAAAAGATTAGAAAAATTAAGAGCAAAAGACTTAAAATTATTTTTAAGAAAAGAACAAGCTCTTTTAAGAAAAGAACAATCAGAGAGACAAAAGAAATTTTTACAAGAATTAAAAGTTCAAAAACAGATTGAAAGATTTAGAATAAGAGAGGTAAAAGAATTAGAGAAACTTGAAAAAATTTCTTTAAGGGAAAAAAGAGAAGATTACGGGGAACTTCAACAAAGAATAGAGAAATTAAAAAATAAATATAGATTAATAAGAGATCAAAAAATTAGAGAAAGAGTTGAGGCACTTGGCGTTAAGACGGATGAAGCTGATGATAGATCTGCACTCCTTCAAAAAGAAAGAGAATATAATTTAGCGAGACAAAAAATTGAGTTTGCTTTGGAAAGTTTTTATAGAAGTGCTAATAGCCTAGTTTTCCAATTAAACAAAAGATATATCACAAGACATATGTCTATTTTTAGATGTATAGATAAAAGATTTGAGACAGGAGAAATTTTTATTAAATGGGACGAATCTACAGACGATGAGTGGTTAATTTTAATATATATAAAGGATAATTCACCCGATAAAGGAATAATCATAGAAGATAAGACAAATGAGGAAAAAAATATGTCTCATGAGTTTAAAGCAAATGAAATATTTAAAGCTTCAGACTTGATGGTAGACTCTCTTACTCAGCTTATTTCAAAGAAAAGGCAAAGACAGCAGTAAGCTATATTTTACTCATTAACGTAAACCGAAACTCCTCTAGAATTAATATCTACATCAAATTTTTTATGAAGAGGAGGGAAAGCTCTCTGAGAACAATCAAGTCTGTCACATGTTCTACATGATACTCCAATAGCTAATTCAGATTTTTTGTCACTGAGATCTAAGTTTTCAGTATATACAAATTCTTTTGCATATTTTGCTTCACAACCAAGACCTATTGATAACATACTTTTTTTTTGTCCATACCTTCCAACACCCTTTTCAACAGTTTTTGCAATACAAACATATTTCTCTCCATTAGTCATTTTACTAACCGCTGCTTGAATAACACCTGGTCTTGAAAAAGCTGAGTAGACATTCCATCTTGGACAAGCACCTCCATATCTTGGTATCTCTATACCTGATAATGAAAATCTTTTTGAAATATTTCCAGCAACATCTACTCTTAAAAAATGAAAAGGTATTCCAGGAAGTTTTGGATCTTGTAAACATGTTACTCTGTGAGCTACCTGCTCAAAAGAGGTTGCAAATGTATTTTGTAAAAGTTCTAAATCATATTTTAATTCTTTACATTCTTTATGAAAAAGAGCGTAGGGCATCAATATTGCAGCACCACAATAATTTAAAAGCGCAACTCTTGTTAATTTTTTTGATTCTTCAGTTGGAAAATTAAATGTTGTAAGGTATTCATTAATTTCTTTTGATGCACCTTCTTGTGAAATTTGTGCTGCAGCAAAAAGTTTTTTTGTTTCAAGTGAAAGATAATCAGATAACAGCAATTCTTTGTCTTTTACTTTATATATCTTTGAGAATGGTTTTCCTTCTTTAGGTATTACATCTTTTACAGTTATACCATATTCGTCTTTTAAAAACTGACATAAGGCAATATATCTTGTTCTATTATTTTGTTTTACTTTATCAAATATATTATTGGCAAATTCTTCTAATTTTGGAAAAAAATTTTTATTTTCTTGTAAAAAATCTGAAATTACTTCTCCAGGAAACGCGTTTTTTCTTCCATCAATAATTTTACCTGAAATATTTTCTAATTTGTTAAAAATTTCATGATCTTTTTGTTTAAAGTTATCACCTAGTTTTATTAAAGCCTTGGCAATTTTTGGATTTGTATTTACTAAATCCTTTACTTCTGGTCCAAGAATATCAAGATCCTCAAAAAGTTCATCACCCAACAATTCAGAAATATTATTCTCAAGATTTATATCTGTTTTGCTTGTAAGATCGGAAAGCTCTATTTTAAGTTTATCACAAACCTTTAAAAGCAAGTCTCCATCAATTTTTCTTTTTCCACTCTCTATTAGATTTAAATAGCTTGGTGAAATAGACATTTCTTCTGCTAATTTGTTAGCTTGAATTCCTAATTGCCTTCTAAAAGCTTTGATTTTTGGACCAATTTTTGTATCAATTTGACTCATTTTACTATTAGTAAATTTTGTAAATTTAAATTTACATAAAATTATTCAATTTTACAAGCAAAATCAATTTAATTGTAGATTTTGTAAATATTGTAAATTATAAAGTTTACATGGAAAAAAACAAAATAAACAGTATCGAAAATAACTATCAAATAACTAATAAAGAAGAGCATTCTGAGCATAAATCAAAAGGTATTTACATTAGAGACGATCATTGCGATTGGGGATCCAGCGGAATGAACGAATTTACTGAAGAATATAGCTCAAAATAATCATTAGTCATTTCTAGTCATTTAATCAAAAGAGAGGGGTTTAAGTGTCAGCTGAGAATATTTCATACGATTTACAAAGATTTGCAGGTATAAAAAGAGATTATACTAGTGAAGAAGTTGAAAGATTAAGAGGTTCAATCAGAATTGAATATTCTATGTGTAAAATGCAGTCCCAAAAGCTTTGGAAACTGCTTAATACAGAAGATTATGTAAACACACTTGGGTCACTTTCAGGAAATCATGCAGTACAACATGCAAAAGCTGGTTTAAAGGCAATTTATTTAAGTGGTTGGCAAGTTGCAGCTGATGCTAATAGTGCTGGTGAAATGTATCCTGATCAATCTTTATACCCATATGATAGTGCACCAAAATTAGTTGAGACAATGAATAATTCCCTAATTAGAGCTGATCAAATTCAGCATATGGAAATGATAGATGGTGATATGGATAAAAGTAAGAGAACTGATTACATGTTGCCAATTATTGCTGATGGTGAAGCAGGATTTGGTGGACCACTAAATGTATTTGAATTAACTAAAAAATTTATTAGAGCAGGTGCTGCTGGGGTTCACTTTGAAGATCAATTAGCTAGTGAGAAAAAATGTGGTCATATGGGTGGAAAAGTTCTTGTGCCAACTGGTACAATGGTTAGAAATTTAAAGGCTGCAAGACTTGCTGCTGATATTGCAGATGTACCATTAATAATTTTAGCAAGAACAGATGCAAATGCAGCAAAGTTAATCACTAATGATTTTGATGAAAATGATAAACCATTTTTAACTGGCAAAAGATCACCTGAGGGTTTCTTTTATGTTAAAGATGGAATAGAGCAAGCAATTTCCAGAGGTCTTGCTTATGCACCATACGCAGATTTAATTTGGTGTGAAACCGCTACTCCAAATTTAGAAGAAGCAAAGAAATTTGCGGATGCTATACATGAAAAATTTCCTGGTAAAATGTTAGCTTATAACTGTTCTCCATCATTTAATTGGAAGAAACATTTATCTGATGAAGAAATTGGATCATTTCAAAGAAAGATTGGAGAAATGGGATATAAATTTCAATTCATTACATTAGCAGGTTTCCACACTCAAAACATCGCAATATTTGAATTAGCAGAAAAATATAAATCAGAGGGTATGACCGCTTACTCAAAAATTCAACAGCATGAATTTGCTAGAGAAAAAGATGGATACACAAGTGTGAAACATCAAAGAGAAGTAGGTACATCATATTTTGATGCTGTTTCAAATACAATAAGCTCAGGCAAAAGCTCAACTACAGCAATGGAAGGCTCAACTGAGTCAGAACAGTTTTAGATGATAGATTAATGTTTACTAGTGGTCTTCTTTTAATAGCAAGCTATCTTTTATTTAAATATACAGTTCAATGGATTCAATATTATAATGAAACTGATCCTAGGATGCCTGACTCAATATGGCGTTATACTTGTGATTATAAAGTTATCGGCATAAGAGATATTTGTGATCTGGATGATAAGCCATTTGTAAGACAAAGAAGGAAAAGAGATAAAATTGTTACAATAATGTATTTTATTGTGGTCCTTGCTTTTGTATTTTCTATGTATTTTATGGCGAGTTTATTAGGACTAATTCTTTAATTTTTGAATCTGATCCCATGCTGAATTGACAGCTCTCATTTTAGCTTTGCTTTCATCTAATACTTCTTGAGGAACACCTTTACTTAATAAAAGATCAGGATGATGCTCTTTGCTAAGTTTAATATACCGTTTTCTTATTTCTTCAAGTGTATCATCAGGCTTACTTTCTAAAACAATATAAGGATTAAGTTTGTCTGATGACTTTCTGCTTTCTTTAATTCCATTAATTTGAATCTGATTTAATCCAAAAATTCTTGCTATGTCTTCTATCATTATTAATTCATTGTTACTTATGTGTCCGTCAGCTTCAGCAATATAAAAAAGGGTGTTAATTACCTCTTCTAATACATTCATATTTCCTCTATAAACTTCTCCAATTTGTTTTGCATATGGTTCATACCCGGTACTTTCCTCTTTAGCTTTATTGAAAATTTTACCAACCTGATCTAATTCACTTTCAGGTATTTTTAATTTATCTTTAACCGCAATTAATTCTTCACGACTAACCTGTCCATCTGCTTTACTTAACTTTGCTGATAAAACTATCAGAGAGAGTGCAAATATTTGTTGTGGCTGTGCAAAAGATCTAAATCCACCACTTGATCTAGCTCTTGACATTTTTCCACCAATTAAGGATCCTAAAAGCATCCCAAAAGGCCCACCAATTGAAAAACCTAGCATTCCACCAATTATGCTTCCCCATATTGCCATTACTCAAAACTCCTTAATCTATATTCCCAATTACCCATTTTATTATAGGTTACTTTTAATATTAAATTATTTTCTGGATTATACCAAACATCAAATTCAAATTTTTTTTCATCAGAAAGACTTTCATCATTTGATTTAATATTAAAGTGTTTAGTTAAATATTCTTTACCATTAATAGTAATATTTTCATTTCCTATTAAACTCACAGTCTGTTTTTTTATACTCCCAGATAAAGGACTGATTTGTTTATTAGCTTTTAATATTTTGTGGTTCCACCAATTCCCAATTGTACAATCTAAACTGGCTTCACCCTTGTATGATGATCCATCTATAACGAATTTGTTTATAGATTTATCATAATTTAAATTTACATATTTCTCCTTGTCATTTTGAAAAGTATTAGATTTAAAAAAAACTAATTTATCATCTTTGTACTTTTCTATTGTCTCACTTAATATCGAAAAAACTGTTATGCCAAATAACTCTACCTTAAAATTAGTATAATTTTTTACTACAAATAAATCTTCATCAAATTCAAAGAAGTAATTGGTGCTACCAATAACCTCATTATTTCTTAGAACATCCATCTCAATCTTTTTAAGACCTTCATAATGACTGCTATGTGCCATCACTTTAGAAGCAAACATAATAATTATTGATACGATGATAAAATGTTTCATTTTCATAGATTTTAGTTAAAGAAAGTATAAATAATAGCGAAAAATATGTTCCTTACTATCAAAAATATTCCTAAAGTCTCATGGAGTTCTCACGAGACTTTTAATTTAAAGCCAAAATTATCTACCTTATTCTTCCTTTGTTTTGGTCTAATATTATTTGGTTTTGGAGAAGCCTTAGTCGTTATTTCATTTATTGGAAATTCTCCATGGACTGTAATGGCACAAGGAATTTCAATTAATTCAGGATTATCCATTGGAATTGTCACTTTTATAGTAAGTGTTGTCGTTTTATCTTCATGGTTTTTTTTAAAACAAAAACCTGGTCTAGGTACCATATTCAATATCGTAATCATTGCAGCAATGTTAGACATTACAATTGCATTAATACCAACTCCTGAAACTTACATTATGAAATTATTAATGGCTGCGGTAGGTGTTATGATAGTTGGAGTGGGGAGCGGTATTTATTTAATAGCTAATCTAGGTCCAGGGCCTAGGGATGGTTTAATGACTGGTTTACAAAAAAAAACTAATCTACCGATTGCTGCTGTGAGAGCCTTTATAGAAATTTCTGTAGCTTCAGTTGGGTGGTATTTGGGTGGAACAATTGGTGTTGGAACTTTAATGTTTGCTTTTGGAATTGGTCCTTGTATTGCTTTTAGTTTGTACATTATCGATAGAATAATGAACTAAGTAGTAGTTTTTTGTTTTTCGCTTCTTTTTCTTTCGTTTGGATCCAGAATCGCTTTTCTGAGTCTACAAGCTTTAGGTGTAATTTCTAACGCTTCATCAGTATTAAGTATACTTAACTGTTCTGCAATCGACATTTGTCTTACCGGAGTGAGAACTATATTTTCATCAGTACCTTGTGTTCTCATATTCGTGAGTTTTTTTCCTTTCATGACATTAATTATCATATCACCAGGTTTTGGAGCTAAGCCCACAATCATGCCTGTATAAACTGGATCATTGTGTGTTACAAACATCTCTCCTCTAGCTTGTAAATTAAAAATTGAAAATGCAACAGCCTTACCTTGATCCATAGAAATTAAAGCTCCATTCCTTCTTCCTTCCATCTCTCCTTCGAAATCTCCATAAGAGTGAAAAATTCTATTAATAACACCTGTCCCTTTTGTTAATGTCAAAAATCTGCTTGTGTATCCCATTAAACCTCTTGTTGGGGCTTGAAAAATGAGTCTTTTTTTATTTTTTCCTGTATCTTTTAATTCAACTAATTTACCTTTTCTTCTATTCATAGAATCTATAATTCTTGATGAATATTCCTCATCTAAATCCATAGTTATTTCCTCAATTGGCTCTAACTTTTTTGAATTTTCATCGATTTTGAACAAAACTTTAGGAGGACTTACAGTCATTTCAAAGCCTTCTCTTCTCATTTGTGTTAATAAAATTTCAAGCATTAACTCACCTCTTCCACTTATCTCAAATGCATCTTTATTTGAATTTTCCGAGAAAGAAATCCCAACATTGTTTTGAGCTTCTAAAATTAAACGATCTCTAATTTGAGTGCTTGTTAATTTTTTACCCTCTTTTCCAGCTAATGGTGAGCTATTTACCGTAATTTTTATTGACATTGTTGGTGGATCAATCGGTGTTGCCTCAATAGGCTCATTTACCTCTAAATCACAAATAGTATCCGCTACGTTTGCTTTTTCTAATCCTGCTATAACTACGATATCTCCAGCTTCTCCAATTTCAATTGGTACTTTTTTTGTTCCTTCATATCTAAAGATTTTTGTAAGTCTACCTTCGTCAACTTTTTCACCTTTTAAATTGATTGCCTTTATTTGTTGATTTGCTTTTGCTGTACCTTGCGAAATTCTTCCCACTAAACTTCTACCCAAAAAATTATCAGCATAAAGCAGCGTCGATAGCATCGCAAATGGTTTTGATTTATCAAATTGAGAAGGCTTTATGTGGTCTAAAACTAAATCTAATAGCGGATTAAGATTTTCTCTTGGTCCATCAACATCTTTTGAAGCCCAACCAGATCTTCCACTTGCATATAACACTGGAAAATCTAATTGTTCTTCATTTGCATCTAAACTTACAAATAAATCAAATGTCTCATTTAAAACCTCGTCAGCTCTTTGATCAGTTTTGTCTAATTTATTTATTACAACAATTGGTTTTAATCCTTGTTTTAATGCTTTGCTCAATACAAATTTTGTTTGTGGCATTACACCTTCTGAAGAGTCTACTAACAATAACGCACCATCAGCTAAACCTAAAACTCTTTCAACCTCTGCTGCGAAATCTCTATGGCCAGGAGTATCAATAATATTTATTCTATTATCTTTCCAATTAATCGAAGTAGGCTTAGCAAGAATTGTAATTCCTCTTTCTTTTTCTAATTCCCCAGAGTCCATCAATCTTTCATCAACTACTTCGTTGTCTCTAAAAGAACCACTTTGTTTCATCAAATTATCAATAAGTGTTGTTTTTCCATGATCAACATGAGCAATTATAGTTATGTTTCTTATATTATTATCCATAGCTGGGTTCTTATATATCTAAACCTTGAATTGAAAACAAAAAAAAAGGGCAGAAGAATCTGCCCTTTAAATTTTTTAATTTGATTTTTTGGGTTACATACCCATGCCACCCATGCCACCCATGCCGCCCATACCTCCCGGAGGCATTCCTCCAGCAGCAGCATCTTTCTCTTCAGGTTTATCAGCAACCATTGCCTCAGTTGTAACTAATAATCCAGAAATTGAAGCCGCATCTTGTAAAGCTGTTCTTACAACTTTAACAGGGTCAATAATTCCTTCTTTAAACATATCTACATATTGTTCTGTTTGAGCATCATAACCTTGAGAAGATTTATTAGCTTCTAAAAGTTTTCCAACTATAACTGAACCGTCGACACCAGCATTTGTTGTTATTTGTCTTATTGGTGCTTCTAAAGCACTTTTAACAATTTCAACACCTGCTTTTTGATCTGAACCTTTAACTTTTAGTTTATCTAGATCTTGCGAAGCATAAAGAAGCGCACATCCACCACCAACAACTATTCCTTCTTCAACAGCTGCTCTTGTAGCATTTAGAGCATCTTCAACTCTATCTTTTTTTTCTTTAACCTCCACTTCTGTTGCACCACCAACTTTGATTACTGCAACACCACCTGCTAATTTTGCGAGCCTTTCTTGAAGTTTTTCTCTGTCATAATCTGATGAAGTTTCTTCAACTTGTTGTTTAATTTGATCGCATCTTGCTTCAATGTCTGATTTTTTACCAGTACCACTTACAATCGTGCTATTTTCTTTATCAACTTTTACTCTTTTAGCAGACCCAAGATCAGTAATTTTAACATTTTCTAATTTGATACCAAGATCTTCAGATATAACTTGTCCTCCAGTTAAAATTGCAATGTCTTCAAGCATAGCTTTTCTTCTATCTCCAAAACCAGGAGCTTTAACTGCTACAACTTTTAGTCCACCTCTTAATTTGTTTACAACTAAAGTTGCCAATGCTTCACCTTCTACGTCCTCTGAAATTATCATTAAAGGCCTTCCTGCTTGAACAACTGCCTCAAGTAGTGGAACCATAGGCTGAAGATTAGTTAATTTCTTTTCATGTAAAAGAATTAATGGGTTCTCAAGTTCTGTTGTCATCTTTTCAGCATTTGTAACGAAGTATGGTGATAAATATCCTCTATCAAATTGCATTCCTTCAACAACATCAAGTTCTGTCTCAATACTTTTTGCTTCTTCAACAGTTATAACTCCTTCGTTACCAACTTTCTGCATAGCCTTTGCAATCATGTTTCCTATTTCTTTATCTCCATTAGAGGAGATAGTTCCAACTTGAGCAATCTCATCACTATCTTTTACTTTTTTAGCTGATGATATAAGAGCATTTCTTACATGCTCTACTGCTGCATCAATTCCTCTTTTAACGTCCATAGGGTTCATACCGGCTGTAACATACTTACAACCTTCTTTTACAATAGCTTGAGCTAAAATAGTTGCAGTTGTAGTACCGTCACCTGCCTCATCATTTGTTTTACTCGCAACTTCCTTAACCATTTGGGCGCCCATGTTTTCAAATTTATCATCTAGATCGATTTCCTTTGCAACTGAAACACCATCTTTTGTTGTTCTTGGTGCACCATATGCTTTGTCTATAACGACATTCCTACCTTTTGGACCAAGAGTAACCTTAACTGTATTTGCAAGGATATCTACACCCTTCAGCATTGCTGATCTAGCATCTGAATCGAATTTTACTATTTTTGCCATTATTAAACTCTCCTTTTTTAATTTTTATTTAGAAGTAGAGATACCCATAATGTCAGATTCTTTCATTATGCTGTATTCTTTACCATCAATTTTAACTTCAGTTCCTGACCATTTTCCAAAAAGAACTTTATCACCAACTTTAACATCCATCGGTATAATTTTTCCATCCTCAGTTTTTGATCCACCACCAACAGCAACTACTTTGCCTTCTTGTGGTTTCTCTTGTGCAGAATCAGGAATGATAATTCCACCAGCAGTTTTTTCGCTGCTATCTAAAACTTCGATTAATACTCTATCGTGTAACGGTTTAAACTTCATATTTACTCCTTTAAATTAGAATTCATATAGATGCATGTGACTATTATTTCAAGATCTGGTCTCAAATATATAGATGAGAAAATTCAAGAATTTATTAGATTTTTAAGCTATATCTGAAATATGAGTAAAAATTTAGATGAATCAGGCTTAAAATCGATAGTCAGTGAATATGACTTATTTTTCATAGATATTTGGGGAGTAGTCCATAACGGAATTAAGTTATACGAGAATGCTATTAAAGTTTTAGAAGAATTATCTAATAATGAAAAAAAATTCATATTATTGACAAATGCTCCCAGACCCAACCTAACAGTTATTAATACTTTAAAAAAAATGGGGTTAAATAATTTCTCTGATACAGTGTTCACATCTGGAGAAGCATCAAAAAGATATCTTTTAGAAAATTTCAATAATAAAAAATTTTTTCACTTAGGACCACCAAGAGATTTTGATTTATTTAAAACTTTTGAAAATAATAAAGTGCTTAATATAGATGACTCAGATTATTTATTATGTTCTGGTCTTTTTGAAGAACATGAAGATGACCTAGGGTATTACAAAAAACTTTTATCAAAACATATTACTAAAAAAATGATATGTACAAACCCTGATTTAATAGTTGATCGAGGTGACAAAAGAGAATATTGCGCAGGCTCTATTGCAAAATCATTTGAAGAAATTGATGGCAAGGTTATTTATTTTGGAAAACCATATCCACCTGTTTATGAAATCGCGGCAGATGTAAATAACAAAAAAATATTATGTATTGGTGATAATTTAAATACAGATATAAAGGGTGCTAATATACAAAATTTTGATTCATTATTTATTACAGGTGGTATACATAGACAAGAAATTTCAAAATTATCAATTGAAAATGTACTTAAAAATTATGAAGCAAAAATTGATTTTTTTCAGAAAGAATTAAAATGGTAAAAAAATTAAAAATTTTTGACAATTTTAATATTCCTAATAAATTTAAAAAATCAATTATCTTAATTGGTAACTTTGACGGCTTACATTCAGGGCATCAAAAATTATTTGAGTTAGCTAAAAAATACAAAACAAAGTATAAATCTAAAGTAGGTGTAGTTACTTTTGATCCTATTCCAAAAATGTTTTTTAATACAAAAATTAAAAACTATAGAATATCAAATTTTAATCAAAAAGTTATTTATTTAAAAAAATTTGGTGTTGATTTTGTAATTAATAAAAAATTTGACAAAAATTTTTCCAAAATTACTTATTATAAATTCATAAAAGATATTTTATCCAAAAAACTTAGATCAAAGTTTATTTTTGTCAGCAATAACTTTAGATTTGGACATAAAAGAGAAGGAGATGTAGCACAGCTTAAAAAATATGAGAATGATTTTGGTTATAATTTAATAAATCCAACACCTTTGATAAAAAATAAAAAGATTATTTCATCAACAATTATTAGAAAGTTGCTTGAAGAGGGAAAGTTATCAAAAGCAAATACTTTTTTAAAAAGAAACTGGGAAATTGAGGGTAAAGTTCAAAGAGGAAGAATGTTGGGTCATAAAATCGGATTTCCGACCTGCAATATCGATATTGGAAATTATGTTATAGCAAAGCCAGGTGTTTATGCTGTAAAAACAAGAATTATTGATAGAAGAAAATTTTATAAAGGAATTGCAAATTTAGGTTATAGACCCACATTTAACCAAAAAAAAATACTTTTAGAGGTAAATATTTTTAATTTTTCAGGAAATCTTTATAATAAAAAATTATCTGTAGAATTTGTAAAATTTATAAGAGGAGAAAAAAAATTCAAAGGTATCAGTGAGTTAAAAAATCAAATTAAAAAAGATATTTTAAAAGCTAAAAAAATATAATGAGCAAGGAACATTTAAATTTACCTAAAACTGCTTTTTCAATGAAAGCAAATCTACCAAATAAAGAACCAGAATATTTGAAATTTTGGGATAAGATTAATTTA